>DATCNP010000151.1:0-42098 GCA_036565205.1 Solirubrobacteraceae bacterium
GAGCTGGCGAGCCAGCCAGTCGGGCGCGGGCACGGAGTCCGCGTCGGTGCACGCGATCAGTCCGTCCGGTCGGCCCACCGCGAACAGGCGACCCGCCGCCGCTTCCATTCCCGCCCGGCGCGCAGCGCCGGCCCCCAGACCGGGGCCGGGCACCGCGCGCACGCACAGCCCCAGCTCGGCGGCGGCGAGCTCGACCACCCGGGACGTCTGGTCGCGACACGCGTCGAGCACGACGATTACCTCGAACGAGCTCCGCGCGACGGTCTGGCGCGCCAGCGCGGCGAGGCAGCCGCCGATCCGCTCCTCCTCATCACGGGCCGGGATCACGACCACGCTCAGGAGATCCATCGCGCTCCTTCGGCGATCAGTGAGCGGCCTCGCTCGTACGCCTCGTCGGCTCCGTGGGCGAGCACCCCGACGATCCGATCATCGCGCCCGTACCAGGTGGTGAACGCACCGTCGGCTTGGCGCTCGAAGCGGGCCTGGTCGTGGCCGTCACCCCAGGCGGCGTACTTCAGCGTCTTCTCGCCGATCGTCGACCAGAAGCCCGGCACGTCGTCCCAGCGCGCGTCTTCGCCCGCCGCCACGCGTCCCGCGATCTCACCCTGCCCGAGCGCATCCCCCCAGTGCTCGACTCGCAACGCTCGGCCCGCGGCGGCGTTGAACGCCTTGCAGACGTCGCCCACCGCCAGCAGGCCAGGTGCGGCGGTCCGCATGGCTACGTCGACCGGCACCGCGCCACCGTCGAGCGACAGACCGGCGGCGGCGGCGAGCTCGCCTCGCGGGACCACCCCGGTGGCCATCACGATCACCGGCGCCCTGGCCCTGACCTGGCCGGCGGAGACCTCGAGCTCGACTCCGTGACGCCGAATCGAATCGATCGCGTCCCCAAGATGAAGCGTGACTCCCTCCGCGTTCAACCAAGAGGCCAGCTCGGCTGCGGCCTCGGGACCGAGGCGCCCGACGTTGGGGCCGTCCTCGTCCGAGAACAGCGTCACGGGGTGGCCGCGCCGGCGCAGCGAAGCGGCGATCTCGCAGCCGATGAAGCCGGAGCCCACGACGACGACATCGGAACCGGCGTCGAGGCGGTACTCGAGCTCTCGGAGATCGTCGACCGAGCGAAGAACTCGCACGGCGGGATCGTCGCTGCCCGGCAGGCGTGTCGGCTCGGAGCCGGTGGCAAGAACGCAGCTGGAGTAGGACAGCTCCCGGCCCCCTGAGAGCGTCACCTCGCGTTGTGCGAGGTCCAGCCGCACGGCCCGTCCGCAGATCAGCTGGACCCCGTGCTCGGTCAGCCACGTCTCGGCTTCGAGCGGCAGCGACTCCTCGGTGGTCTCGCCGCGCAGCAGCTCCTTGGTCAGCGGCGGCCGCCGGTAGGGCATGCGCTGCTCGTCGCACACGATCGCCACCGGCCCGGGGCCGTCGGACTCCCGAAACGCTCGCACCGCGGAAAAGCCCGCGGGCCCGCCTCCGATCGCCAGCAGCTCGAACCCGTCGCTCATCGGCGCTCCAGCACGTCGAGCAGGTACTTCCCCGTGCGCCGAGAGTCGAGCGGGGTCAGCCACGACTGGCGGCGCAGGCGGTCGTGGACCGAGGCGGCGTCGAACGGCCGCTCTGGGCCGGCCGGGCGCCAGTGGACCGCGACCAGCCTGGCCGTGGGTGCCATCCGCTCCCGCAGCGTGGCCAGTGTGGCCTGCAGCGCGGGCGGCGCCAGGTAGTAAAGGATCTCCGACGCCACCACGAGGTCGAATGCCATGTCCGGGATCGACCCCGGGATCGCCCCGAGCAGCGCTTGCGTCTGAGGGTGGGCGGCCAGCCGCTTGCGCGCGGCCGCGACCGCGCTCGGAGCGCCGTCGAGGGTGATCAACGACCGGCAGCGCGGCGCCAGCAGATCGCTGAAGACTCCGATCGAGCTGCCGAGCTCGAGCGCGCGAGCGAACGGACCAGGCCCACACGCCGCGAGCGTCGCGGCGTACTTCTCGCGCTCGTATTCGCTGGACTCGTACCCCCAGGGATCGAGCTCCGTCCGGTACAGCGTCTCGAAGTCGGTCAGCGACATGTGAGGCATCAGAGAAGCTCCAGTGCGGCTTCGCCCGCTCGGGCCAGCAGCTGGTCAAGCCGGTGCTGGAGCAGGAACACCTCGAGGTCCCGGCGAGCACGATCGAGCGTTCCACCTCGGGCGAACGGCCTCGAGCCGCAGGCCCGGGCGGCCTCGTCGAGCAACACGCGGCAAGCATCCGAGATCGCGGCGCGAGCGTGGAGGGCGACGGCGTCGAGCTCGGCGCCGCCGGTGTCCATGACGGTTGCCCCCCGATCGATCCACAGCTCGATCGTCCGATGAGCGGTCAGCATCCGCCCGGCGGCCAGCCCCTCGAGCGGGCCCCGCCGCGGCCGTCCGGCGAGCTCGGCCATCGCCGCGTCGAGCGCCGAGTCGGCCATCCCGGCCCACGTGGCGGCGGTGCGAAGGGCATCGCGCCCGAACCAGGGCGAGGCCGCGATGCTCCCAGGCGGCCCGAACCGGGCCAGCACCGGAGCGTCACGGAACACGACTCGGTGCGAGACCGAGGCCCGGAGGCCGTGGGAGCGGTACCACGTCTCGTCGACCTCGACCCGGCTCGAGTCCGAGACGTCGATCCAGACCGAAACCGGCGCTCGCCCGTCCGGCGCCCGCGCGAGCACTAGCGCGCGGTCAAGGCCGCCGGCGCCCGAGCAGAAGGTCTTGACTCCGCGCAGCACTTCGGAGCGGTGGACGACCGTCAAGCTCGCGGGGGGTCCCTCGCCCGGAACCGGGTCTCCGCCCCAGACCCCGAACCGCAGAGCGCCGTCGCGCACGGCCTCGAGCTCGCGCTCGCGCAACTCGGGTGGCCCCTGGACGGCCAGCCGCTCGACGCCGTTCAGATGGCCGTCGAGGATCCGCCCAACCGAGCCGTCGGCGCGTGCAACTCTCCGAACCAGCGCCAGCTCGTGCCCGGCCGGCGGACGTGCGGCCCCGGGCAGCGCGTTGAAGCGCAGCGCGCCAGTGTGCTCGAGCAGGGCGATCGGCTCGTCGGGAAACGCCGGCTCCGGCTCAGCGTCGCGATCGGCCGCGCCGGCCGCGATCAGCTCCAGCGCTCGGTCCAGTCCGACGCTGGGGTCGGGCCTCGACCTCGGGGACGCCGGGTTCACCGGATCGCGTCCAGCGTCAGGCCCTCGCGCTCGGCGTGGCCGATCACGATTTCCACGAACGCGAGCGTCTCGGCGCTGCCCAAGCGCAGCGCGCCCGGCCCGAGGCCGTCATGGGCGAGCACGACAGCCCCCGGCGACAGCCCGGCGCGGGTCGCGGCGAACATGGCCCGGGCGCGGTCCCCCCGCCAATCGTGCGTGTCGACGTTCCAGCCCACCAGGCGCAGTCCGTACTCGGCCGCGACCTGCTCCGTCCACCCCGCCGTGCTGCCCCACGGAGTCCGCCATAGCGCCGGCTCCGCGCCGAGCCGGCGGAGCCTGGCGAGCGCTCGCTCGGTGTCGCGGCGCCCCCACTCGAGGTCGCGTTCGGTATGACGGACGTGCTCGTCGCAATGCAGACCCACCGTATGCCCTTCGGCCAGCATCCGGGCTACGAGCTCCGGGTGGGCCTGCGCCCGGGGCGCGATGGGAAAGAACGTCGCCCGCGCGCCGGCGTCACCGAGCATGTCGAGCAGCCGTGGCGTGCAGGCGGCGTCTGGACCGTCATCGAAGGTGAGGGCCAGCGCCGGCACCGAGGAGATGTACCCGGCGACGGTGCTTTCTTACCGGTCGGCACCCGAGTGGTTGACCGCGCGCGCCGCCGGGGTACATCTGACCTGACATGCCTCGGCGCTTCGTGATCCAGAAGCACGACGCTCGCCGCCTGCACTACGACTTCCGGCTCGAGGTCGACGGGGTGCTGCGCTCGTGGGCCGTCCCGAAGGGCCTCTCGACCGATCCGCGCGAGAAGCGGCTGGCGGTCGAGGTCCCGGACCACAGCCTGGACTATGCGGACTTCGAGGGTATGGTTTCGGGCAGCTACGGCGCCGGGCCGGTGATCGTCTGGGATCAGGGGACATATCGAAACCTGGACAGGGAGCGCTCGATGGCCGAGGCGATCGAGGCCGGCCACGTGAAGGTGTGGTTGCAGGGCGAGAAGCTGAAGGGCGGCTGGACGCTGCAACGGACGAGCGCCGGCGAGCATCCTCAGTGGCTGGTGATCAAGCGGCGCGACGAGCAGGCGGACACGCGCCGCAACCCGCAGAGCACGCAGCCCGCCTCGGTGCGTTCGGGGCGCACGATCGAGGAGGTCGTGGCGGACGAGAGCGCAAGCGGACCGGACGGTGAGTGAGCTGCTCGACAAGCTGCCTGCGGACGAGCGCAAGCTTCTGCGGCGGTCTGCAGCGCCGGAGCGGCCCGAGTTGATGAAGGCGGTGCTGACCGACAGGCGATTCAGCGACCCGGACTGGATCTTCGAGCGCAAGCTCGATGGCATCCGCTGCATGGCGCTCCGCACCGGGAAGGGCGTGCGAATGCGCTCACGCAACGACCTCGACCTCGGCGCTCGCTTTCCGGAGCTGGTCCCGCGCCTGGGCGCCGAGAGCTGCCGGCGCTACGCCGTCGACGGTGAGATCGTGGCCTTCGATGGGGGGGCTACGAGTTTCTCGAGGCTGGCCCAACGCTCGCGCCGGCCGGTGAAGGTCTTCTACTACCTGTTCGACCTGCTGTGGCTGGATGGACTCGACGTCCGCGCGCTGCCGCTGCTGAGCCGCAAGCGGCTGCTGCGAGCGGCGCTGTCCTCCGGCGGCTCGCTGCGGATCAGCTCGCACCGGAACGAGGCCGGGGAGGCGGCGTTCGATGATGCCTGCCGGCGGGGCTGGGAGGGGCTGATCGCGAAGCGGGCGCAGAGCCCCTACACGGCAGGGCGCTCGCGGGACTGGCTGAAGCAGAAATGCGCGCAGGGACAGGAGCTCGTGATCGGTGGCTTTACGCCGCCGCACGGATCACGGAGCGACTTCGGCGCGCTGTTGTTGGGCTACTACGCCGGCGGTGAGCTGCGCTACGCCGGCAAGGTCGGGACGGGATTCGACCACGAGACGCTGAAGTCGCTCGGCGACCGGTTGCGCTCTCTGGAGTCCCGGAGCTCGCCGTTCGCCGGTGCGTCGCAGATTCGCGAGCGCGAGGCCAGATGGGTGAAGCCGGAGCTCGTGGCGGAGATCGCGTTCACCGAGTGGACCTCGCACGGACGGCTGCGCCATCCCCGCTTTCTCGGGCTCAGAGAGGACAAGGCGGCGAGCGAGGTGGTCCGAGAGCGATGAGCGACGCGCTGCGCGTGGGCCGGCGGACGATCGAGCTCAGCCATCCCGAGAAGGCCCTGTTCACGCGGCCGACGATCACCAAGCGCGAGCTGGGCGAGTACTACGCCCGGGTCTCAGACGCGATGTTGCCGCTGGTCGCGGGTCGCCCCCTCGCCCTACAGGTCTATCCAGACGGGATCGAGCGCTCCGGCTATTTCATGAAATCGGCCCCGGCGCACTTCCCGGGCTGGATCACCCGGGCGACGGTTCCAAAGAAGGGAGGGTCGGTGTCCCACGTGGTGGCCGATGACGCCGCGACGCTCGTATACCTCGCCGGCCAGAACGCGATCACTCCCCACATCTGGCTCTCGCGCGCCGACGAGCCACGCAAGCCCGACCGGCTGATCCTCGATCTCGATCCCTCGCCCGGAATCGGCTTTGCGGCCGTGCGAGCCGCCGCCCGGGAGGCCGGGGCGCGGCTCCGGGACGCCGGGCTCGTGGCCTACGCGATGCTCACCGGCTCACGCGGCGTACACGTCGTCTGCCCTCTGCGCAGAGGGCCGGGCTTCGGGGACGTGCACGCCTACGCTCGGCGGCTGGCCGAGCGACTGGTCGCCGATGATCCAAAGCGCCTGACGCTCGAGTGGCGCCGCGAGGATCGCGGGCGACGGATCTACCTCGACGTCAACCGCATCAACTACGCCCAGCACGCTGTGGCGCCGTACGGGGTGCGCGCGGCCCGTCGGGGACCGGTGGCGATGCCGATCCACTGGGAGGAGCTCGACAACCCACGCCTGCGGCCCGACGGCTGGAACTTGCGCACGGCGCCGGATCGGCTGGCGAGCGAAGGCGACGCGTGGCGCGATATCAATCGGCGGGGGCGGAAGCTGCCGGAGCTCGAGCAGCTGTGAGTGTGACCGGGAGCACCGCCGGCCCTCACGCGCTCGCGGTCCGCTCGGTCAGCTCCCGCAGCAGCGAGTCCATTCCGGCGATCGCCTGAATCTCCCGCTGCCATCCGGCGCCTCCGCCTCGCGCCAGCAGCGCGGGCAGCGCCGCCAGCTGCTCCTGGCAGTCGAGCTCGTCCGCATACCCCGCGGCGAGGTCAAGCGCGGACTCGAGCAGCTCGCGCACCGGCCGTAGGCGCCCGTCCACCTCGGGAAGCTCGGCCTCGACGCCGAAGCGGGCGGCGCGAAACACCCCCTCGGCCAACACCTCGGGCGACGGTCCCGCTTCCGCGGTCTCCTGCGCCACGTGCCGGGCCAGGCAGTGGGCCAGCGCGACGATGGCGCCGGTGTCCTCGAGCGAGGCCTGGACGTCGAGCGCGCGGATCTCGACTGTGCCCAGGCGCGGGTGGGGACGCAGGGTCCACCAGAACCAGGTGTAGTCGGGTACGTCGGCGGCGCGGGTGATCAGCCGTTCCAGCTCGCGGAAATCATCGAAGTCGCGCAGCGCGCGGGGGATGCCGGTCCGTGGCCAGGCGCGCATCGTCATCTCCCGCGCTGAGGCCAGGCCGGTGTCGCGGCCGTGGCGGAACGGCGAGTTGGCGCCCAGCGCGGCGAGCAGGGGAAGGTGGCGGCGCAGACCGTTGAAAGCGCGGATCGCGGTCTCTGCGTCCGGCATCCCGACGTGCACGTGGAGGCCGGCTACGGGCGTCGCCGCGGCGTCGCCGAGCAGGTACCGGATGCGCTCGTAGCGCTCCTTGTCGGTGATCTCGGCCTCGCCCTCGATCGCCGAGGGGTGGGTGCCGGAGGCGAGCAGCCCGGCGCCCGTCGCCTTGACCGCGCGCCGCATCGCGCGGAGCGCCTGTACGGCCTCGCCGGTACTGCGACAGACACCGGTGACCAGTTCGACCTGACAGGCATGGAGCTCTCGCTCGACCGATCCGTCGACCTCATCCAGTCGGGTCAGCACCGCACCGGACGTGTTCGCCTGTCGCCCGGTGACCGGATCGACGAGGAACAGCTCCTCCTCGACACCGAGGGAGAATGGGTCGGCGGACCATTGGACGATCTGGTCTTCGGATTGCAGGCTCGATGGCTTCCCGGGGGCGCGCCCGGCAAAACCTCGGCGTTGACCGCGTCGATGGCGACTTACTGTTAGACGTGCAGCCAAATGGGGGAATGTCCGACCGTGACGATCCGCGACCGCCTGATCCCGCCAATCGCCCGACAGCTCGGTGGCGACCCGTTGGGACTCGGACGATCCGCCAGATCGAAGCGATCCGAGGCTCTGAAGGCTCGCACCGTGACTGCGGATCGGGTCGTGAAATCGGTCTGCCCGTACTGCGCCGTCGGCTGCGGGCAGCGGGTGTTCGTCAAGGACGAGCGTGTGGTCCACATCGAGGGTGACCCCGACTCGCCGATCTCGCGCGGCCGGCTGTGTCCGAAGGGCTCGGCGTCGGAGCAGCTCGTCAACTCGCCGATGCGGGAGACCAAGGTCAAGTACCGGCGCCCGGGGGGGACGGAGTGGGAGGAGCTTTCGCTCGAGCGTGCGACCGAGATGATCGCGGAGCGCATCATCCGCACCCGGGCGGACACCTGGCAGGAGCGCAACGAGGATGGAGAGCCGCTCAAGCGAACGCTCGGAATGCATTTCCTCGGCGGCGCGACGCTCGACAGCGAGGAGAACTATCTGATCAAGAAGTTCTTCACCGCCGCCGGCGCCGTGTCGATCGAGAACCAAGCCCGGATATGACATAGCTCCACGGTCCCCGGTCTGGGGGTCTCGTTCGGTCGCGGCGGCGCGACAAACTTCCAGCAGGACCTGCAGCACTCCGACTGCATCCTGATCATGGGCTCGAACATGGCCGAGCAGCATCCCGTCGGCTTCCAGTGGGTGATGGAGGCCAAGGAGCGAGGCGCCAGGGTGATCCACGTCGACCCGCGATTCACCCGCACGAGTGCGGTGGCCGATCAGCACGTGCCGGTCCGGCCGGGGAGCGACATCGCGTTTCTCGGCGGCCTCGTCAACTACATCCTCGAGCACGACGCCTGGTTCACGGACTACGTGCAGCACTACACCAATGGCCCGGTGATCATCGACCGTGAGTTCCGCGACGTCGAGGACGCCGCAGGCTTCTTCTCGGGCTGGCACGAGAAGGACGGCTGCTACGACATCGAGAGCTGGTCCTATGACGACAACGAGCCGCAGACCGGCGCAGGCCGGGCCAGTCAGCGTTCCGAGGTCTCAGGCGAGCAGGCTCACGGTGCCCATGGGATGAAGCTCGACCAGGGAGACCCCCCCAATCTGGATCCGACGATGCAGGACGAGCGCTGTGTGCTGCAGATCCTGAAGCGCCACTTCGCCCGATACACCCCGGAGCTCGTCTCTGAGCTGTGCGGTTGCTCGGAGAGCGAGTTCATCAAGGTGGCGGAGGCGCTGTGCGAGAACTCCGGGCGCGAGCGCACCTCGGCGATCGCCTACGCAGTCGGCTGGACGCAGCACACCGTGGGCGTGCAGAACATCCGCGCGGCCGCGATCGTGCAGCTGCTGCTCGGGAACATCGGCCGGCCGGGCGGAGGCATCCTCGCGCTGCGGGGCCACGCGAACATCCAGGGATCGACCGACATCCCGACGCTCTACAACATTCTCCCGGGCTACATTCCGATGCCTCATCCGGCGCGGCACCCGACGCTGGAGAAGTTCATCGAGGTGAGCGACCCGAACACGGGCGCGTGGGGGAATCTCGATCACTACGTCGTCTCGCTGCTCAAGGCGTGGTGGGGCGATGCGGCCAAGGCCGAGAACGACTACTGCTTCGATTACCTGCCGCGGATCGACGGCGACCACTCCCACTACGCGATGATGCTGAAGATGCTCGACGGCGACGTGCAGGGGATGTTCTGCGTCGGGCAGAATCCGGCGGTCGGATCGGCGAACTCGAAGCTGATGCGCCTCGCGCTCGCCAAGCTCGACTGGCTCGTCGTGCGCGACTTTCAGCCCACCGAGACCGGGCTGTTCTGGAAGGACTCGCCGGAGCACGAGTCCGGCGAGGCGCGTGCGCAGGACATCCAGACCGAGGTGTTCTTCCTGCCGGCCGCGGCCCACACCGAGAAGGAAGGCTGCTTCACGAACACCCAGCGGCTGCTGCAGTGGCGCGAGAAGGCCTGCGAGCCACCGGGCGGAGCGCGCTCGGAGCTGCACTGGATCTATCACCTCGGCAACGTGATCCGCGACAAGCTCTCCGGATCCGAGGATCCGAAGGATCGGCCGATCCTCGATCTGACCTGGGACTACCCGGTCAAGGGCCCCTACGCCGAACCCGACGCGGACGCCGTCCTGCAGGAGATCGGCGGCCGTGCCGCGGACGGCTCGCACCTACCCAGCTACGACGAGCTGAAGGCCGACGGATCGACCACGTGTGGCTCCTGGATCCACGCCGGGATCTATGCCAACGGGGTCAACCAGGCGGCGCGCCGACGCCCCGGCCGGGAGCAGAACTGGATTGCGCACGAGTGGGGCTGGTCCTGGCCCAAGAACGTCCGCATCCTCTACAACCGCGCCTCGGCCGATCCGGAGGGGAAGCCCTGGTCAGAGCGCAAGCGCTACGTCTGGTGGGACGAGGAGCAGGCCAAATGGACCGGCGTCGGCGATTCACCGGACTTTCCGCCCACCAAGGCCCCGGGCTACCGTCCCGGCTCGGATGCCCAGGCGCTCGACGCGATCTCCGGCGACAAGCCGTTCATCATCCAGGCCGACGGACGGGGATGGCTGTTCGCGCCGACGGGACTCGTGGACGGCCCGCTTCCCGCGCATTACGAGCCGCACGAGTCGCCGTTCGTGAGCCCGCTCTATCCCCAGCAGCGAAACCCGACTCGGCAGCACTTCGACCGCGAGCACAATCGCTACCACCCGGTCCCCGGGACCGGCGGCGAAGCCGTGTTCCCGTTCGTGCTGACGACCTACAGGCTGACCGAGCACCACACCGCGGGTGGGATGTCGCGGACGGTGCCCTACCTGGCCGAGCTCCAACCCGAGTTCTTCTGCGAGGTCTCGCCCGAGCTGGCTGCCGAGCGCGGTCTGCAGCATGGCGATTGGGCGACGATCGCCACCGCCCGCAACGCCGTCGAGGCCCGCGTGCTCGTGACCGACCGTGTGCGGCCGCTGACGATCCAGGGTCGGCCGATGCACCTGATCGGCGTCCCCTACCACTGGGGCGGCGTGGGGATCGTCACCGGCGACTCCGGCAACGAGCTGCTGTCGGTGGTGCTCGATGCCAACGTGCACATCAGCGAATACAAGGCCGCGACCTGCGACATCCGCCCGGGTCGCCGCCCGCGCGGGCCGGCTCGGCTGCGCTACGTCGCGGATTACCGTCGGCGGGCCGGGATCGGCGCATGAAGCTCGACGTCCAGAGATGGGATCAGGCCTACGGCGCGGAGGCCAAGCCCCGGGTCGGCTTCTTCACTGACACCTCGCTGTGCATCGGCTGCAAGGCGTGCGAGGTCGCGTGCAAGGAATGGAACCACGTGCCGAGCGCGATCGAGGGCTTCAGCGGCAACTCCTACGACAACTCGATCGCGCTGGGGCCCGACCGCTGGCGACACGTGGCCTTCGTCGAGCAGCGGATTCCGGCCGGCGTGGAGGATGGCGCGTCGCTGGTCGAGGCTGCGCAGCGCGGCGCGGCGATCGACGCCGGCGTGCCGAGCGAGCGGCTGGGCGACGGCGTCCGGTGGCTGATGTCCTCGGATGTCTGCAAGCACTGCACCGACGCCGCCTGCCTCGAGGTGTGCCCCACAGGCGCCCTGTTCCGGACCGAGTTCGGGACCGTGGTCGTCCAGCAGGACGTCTGCAACGGCTGCGGCTACTGCATCTCGGCCTGCCCGTTCGGGGTCCTGGGCCGCCGCGAGGACGACGGCCGGGTGTGGAAGTGCACGCTCTGCTACGACCGGCTCAAGGCCGACCAGGAGCCCGCCTGCGCCCAGGCGTGCCCGACCGACTCGATCCAGTTCGGCGAGCTCGAGGTGCTTCGCGTCCGGGCGCAGGAGCGGGTGCAGACCCTTCACGAGCGCGGCGAGGAGCAGGCCCGGCTTTACCTCGCCGACGAGGACAACGGCGTCGCCGGCGCCGGGGCGTTCTTCCTGCTCCTCGACGAGCCGGAGGTCTACGGGCTCCCGCCCGACCCGGTCGACACGGTCCGCGACCTCGGCTTGATCTGGACGGCGACCGCGGCCGCGGCGTTCACGCTCGGTGTCGGGCTGCTCGGGGCCGCACTGGGCGGACGGCGATGAGCGACGGGACGTCCTACCACGGCCAGCCGATCCTCAAGCGGCCGGTGTGGACCTGGGAGATCCCGGTCTATTTCTTCACCGGGGGACTGGCCGGGGCATCGGCCGGTCTGGCATGGCTCACGGGGCTGCGAGGAAACCGGGTTCTCTCACGCCGGGCCTGGGTGGTTGCGCTGACCGCCGTCGGGGTCAGTCCGCCGCTGCTGATCTCCGACCTCGGCCGCCCGGAGCGCTTTCTCAACATGCTCCGGATGTTCAAGGTGACCTCGCCGATGAGCGTCGGATCGTGGGTGCTGGCGACCAGCGGACCGAGCGTCGCCGTCGCCGCGCTCAGCGCGCACACCGGTCGGCTGCCCCGGCTGGGGGCGCTGGCCGGTCCGACGGCCGCGCTCTCCGGATTGCCGCTGGCGACATACACAGGGGCGCTGCTGGCCAACACGGCGGTGCCCGTTTGGCACGAGGCCAGACGGGAGCTCCCGTTCGTGTTCGGCGCCGGCGCCGCGCTGAGCGCCGGGGCGGCGTGCGCCGCGGTCACGCCGACGGCCGACGGGGCGCCCGCGCGGCGTCTGGCGCTCGGCGCCGCCGCCGCCGAGCTCGTGGCCAAGCGGGCGATGGAGCGCAGGCTGGGGGAGAGCGGCGAGCCCTACAAGTCCGGCGCCGCGGCCAAGTTCTCGCGCATCAGCACGGGCTGCATCCTCGCCGGGGCGGCCCTGATGGCCGCCCGCGGATCCCGCGACCGAGCGGCGACTGTCGCCGCCGGAGCGCTGCTCCTCGGCGGCGCGTTCGCGGAGCGCTGGAGCGTTTACCGGGCCGGCCAGGAGTCCTCGGCCGACCCTCGATTCGTCGTCGGTCCGCAGCGCCGGCGAATCGAGCAGCGCGAGCCCGCCCTTCCCTGACCCCGGCCGGCGCGCAAGCAAAGGAGCGAGACCGTTGACCGCCCTCGACACCTACCTGAACGATCACCTCGCCGGCGCGAGCTTCGGAAGCGACCTCGCACGGCAGCTGGTCGGCCGCGTGCAGGGCGCGCCGATGGACCGGATAGCCCAGGAGATCGAGGAGGACCGCCAGACGCTGACCGAGCTGATGGACCGGCTGGGAACGACCAAGAATCCGGTCAAGCAGGCCATTACCTGGCTGGCCGAGAAGGCCAGCCGCGTCAAGCTCACCGGCATCGGTCCGGGCACCAGCGAGGAGCTGGCGACGTTCCTCGCGCTCGAGACCCTGTGTCTCGGGGTCGAGGGCAAGAAGGAGCTCTGGATCGCCCTCAAGGAAATCCAAGCTGAGCATCCCCCGCTGGGCACGTTCGGCCTCGACGCGCTGATCCAGCGCGCCACCGCGCAACGCGAGGCGCTGGAGACCGACCGTCTCGCTGCCGCGCGGCGCGCGCTGGCCGGCGGACCGAGCTGACGCGGTGGCGATCGCGATCCTCGACATCGACGGCACGCTCGTCGACACCAACTACCACCACGCGATCGCGTGGTTCAGGGCCTTCACGCGCCATGAGATCGTTCTGCCGATCTGGCGGATCCACCGCCACATCGGGATGGGCGGGGACCAGGTGGTCAGGGCGCTGTGTGGCGAGGGGGTGGAGCGCGACCAGGGCGAGCGCATCCGCTCCGCGGAGGGAGGCGAGTACGGAAAGCTGATCGATGAGGTCAGGACGATGGAGGGCTCGCGCGAGCTGATCGTCTCGCTCAAGGATCGAGGCCACGAAACCGGAGCCCGACCTGCTGCGCGCCGCGCTCGAGCGCGCGGGCGCCGATGGAGAGACGGCGGTGATGGTCGGAGACACGCCGTGGGACGTCAAGGCGGCGCAGGGCGCCGATGTGCCGACGATCGCCGTCGTCACGGGTGGGTTCGCGGCCCAGGAACTGCGCGACGCCGGAGCCGACGCAGTGTTCGAGTCGGTCGCCGAGCTGTGCGAGCGGTTAAACGAGACGGCGCTCGGGTAGTGGATCGACGATGACGAAATTCGGCTACACGATGATGACCGAGCAGTCCCGGCCTGACCAGCTCGTGCGCGATGTCGTGGCAGCGGAACAAGCCGGGTTCGACTTCTCGGTGACCAGCGACCACTTCCAGCCCTGGCTCTCCGAGCAGGGGCACTCGGGGTACGCCTGGTCGATCCTCGGCGCGGCGGCGCAGGCGACCGACACGATCGGCCTGATGACCTACGTGACCTGCCCGATCCTTCGCTACCACCCGGCGGTCGTCGCGCAGAAGGCGGCGACGATGCAGATCCTCTCCGGCAACCGCTTCCGCCTCGGACTCGGGGCAGGCGAGAACCTCAACGAGCATGTGGTCGGCCGCCGCTGGCCCGCGGTCGGCGCCCGGCACGAGATGCTCGGTGAAGCCCTCGACATCATCGCCGGGCTGTTCGACGGCCAGGACTCCTTCAACTACCGCGGCCGCCATTTCGACGTCGAGCAGGCCAAGCTCTGGGACCTTCCCGAGGACCGCGTGCCGATTGGCATCGCGGTCTCCGGCCCCGATTCATGTCGGATGGCAGGCGCCAGGGCCGACCTGATGATCGCGGTCCAGCCCGAAGCCGAGCTGGGGGAGATGTTCGACGCCGCCGGCGGTTCCGGCAAGCCCCGCGTCGGCCAGGTTGCGCTCGCCTACGACGCCGATCGCGAGGCGGCGATCAGGCGTGCCCACGAGCAGTTCCGGTGGTTCGGCCTGGGCTGGAAGGTCAACGCCGATCTGCCCAACCCGGAGGCGTTCGATGCCGCGACGCAGTTCGTGACCCCCGATCAGGTGGCGGAAGCGCTCGGCTGCGGTCCGGATGTGGACGAGCACGTGGAGAAGATCAAGCCGTTCATCGACGCCGGATTCACCGAGGTCGCGTTCGTTCAGATCGGCGCCGACCACCAGGATCAGTTCATCTCCTGGGCCGAGCAGGAGCTGCTGCCGGCCCTCAGGTCGCTGTGAGCGCCTCGCAAACGATCGCGGTGCTCGGAACGGGCACGATGGGCGCGCCGATCGCCGGCAACCTGGCCTCGGCCGGGCTCGAGGTCCGGGCGTGGAACCGCAACCGAGACCGGGCCGCACCGCTCGAGGGTGAGGGGATCACCGTCGCCGAGCGCCCGGGTGCCGCGGTCGCGGGCGCAGATGTGGTGATCACGATGCTCCCGACAGGAGAGATCGTGCGGGAGGTGATCGAACCCGCGCTGGGTGAGTTCGGCTCCGATGCTGTTTGGGTGCAGATGTCGACCGTCGGCGCGGCCGAAGCCGACAGCTTGGGCGAGCTGGCCGGCTCACACGGGGTGACGTACGTGGACGCGCCCGTGTCGGGCACCAAGGAGCCGGCCGAGAAGGGCGAGCTCGTGATCCTCGCCTCCGGCCCGGACCTGCTCAGGGAGCGGCTCGGACCGCTGTTCGAGGTGATCGGCTCACGCACGCTGTGGCTCGGCCCGGCCGGCGCGGGAAGCCGGATGAAGCTCGTGATCAACAACTGGCTGCTGGCGATCGTCGAGGGATTGGCCGAGACGGTGGCGCTGGCCGAGGGCCTGAAAGTCGATCCCGCGCGATTTCTGGAGGCGATCAGCGGCGGCCCGCTCGACGCCCCGTATGCGCAGCTCAAGGGCAAGGCGATGCTGGAACACAAATTCGATCCGAGCTTCGCGCTGGCAATGGCGGCGAAGGACGCGCAGCTCGTACGCGAAGCCGTCGCCGACGCGGAGCTCGACCTACCTGTGGCCGAGCTGATCGCCGAGCGGCTGGAGCGCGGCGTGGCCGCGGACCTCGGTGACAAGGATGTCTCTGCGGCGGTCTCACTCGCGCGCGGTGAGGCCTGACCACCGGCAGCAATTTTGTCTTACGAAAGCGACGACTGGAGTCCCATGGCACAAGAACTCAAAGGCAAGCGGATCGCGATCATCGCCACCGATGGCGTCGAGCAGGTCGAGCTCGAGAAGCCGCGTAAGGCGGTCGAGGAGGCAGGAGCAAGCACCGAGCTGCTGTCGCCGCAGAGCGGGGAGATCCAGGCCATGAACAGCGACATCGAACCGGCCGACAAGTTCAGCGTCGACAAGGCGCTCAGCGACGTCTCGGCCGACGATTACGACGCCCTGATCCTTCCCGGCGGGACCGTGAACGCCGACCGGCTGCGCATGGACGACGGCGTGCTCTCGTTCGTGAAGGATTTCTTCAAGTCGGGCAAGCCCGCGGGCGTGATCTGTCACGGGCCGTGGACGCTGGTCGAGGCCGACCTCGTGCGCGACCGTACGCTCACGTCCTACCCGAGTCTCCGCACCGACATCCGCAACGCCGGCGGTCACGTCGTCGACGAGGAGGTCGTCGTCGACCAGGGCCTAGTCTCCTCCCGGAATCCGGACGATCTGCCGGCGTTCTGCGCCAAGATCATCGAGGAGTTCGCGGAGGGCAAGCATGAGGTCGCGGCGGCGGGGGCGACCGCCGGCTAAGCCCGCGCGCGGCTCAGCGCTTCGGGGCCGCCGCGGCAGCCTCGACTTCCTCCGCGCGCTTGACCATGAACGACCCCAGTGAGCCGGCGAGCGTGGCTACGACGGTGATCGCGTACGCCTCCATCACGACGTCGAGAATCCGTCCGCCGACCGACACCGGGTTCTGGATCGACGAGGAGACCGTCAGCAGCTGAGTCGAGGTCCAGAAGATCGCGCTCCCGAAGCTCTTGATCTGCGTGCTGCTGCCATGGCGCTCGAGGATCAGCGCCAGCACAGCGCAGATCAGGTCGATTCCCACGGTCACGATCAGCAGCACCGTGAGGCGATCTCTGAGCTTGGCGTGGGTCGGCGTACCCGCGCGAGCGATCGCCGAGACCTCCCGACCGGCCGACCGCAGCGCGTCTGCGACGTACATGGGTTACGTATTCGGGGCTGCGGGCATTCGTCCTGTCGGCCGTGGTCCGGATCGGGCAGACTCCCCTGATGCGCACCCAGGTCGGAATCGTCGGCGCTGGCCCGGCCGGGCTGACGCTGGCATTGATGCTCGCGCGCGCGGGAATCGAATCGGTCGTGCTGGAGAGCCGCGACCGCGATTACGTGGAGCACCGGGTCCGTGCCGGCCTGCTCGAGCAGAACACGGTCGATGTGCTGCACGAACTCGGCGTCGGCGAGAGGCTCGCGCGGGAGGGCCTGCGACACGATGGCATCTACCTCCGCCGGCCGGGGAACACGCTGCACATCCCGATCGCCGAGCTGACCGGCCGGCGGGTGACGATCTATGGGCAGCAGGAGGTCGTAAAGGATCTGATCGCCGCCTGGCTCGACGGCGGGGGGGCGCTTCAGTTCGAGGTCTCCGACGTCGCGGTACACGGTCTCGACACCCGGCGCCCCCGGATTACCTATCGGGCCGGCGGGGCCGGCGAGAAGCTCGAGTGCGATTTCATCGCCGGTTGCGACGGCTTTCACGGCGTCTGCCGCGGCTCGATTCCTGACGGTGTCCTGACCGAGCACGAGTACACCTACCAATTCGGCTGGCTGGGCATCCTGGCCGAGGCGGCGCCGGCCACGGACGAGCTCATCTACGCCTGGCACGAGCACGGATTCGCCCTCTACTCGATGCGCTCGGCCAGCATCAGCCGGCTCTACATCCAGGTTGGGCTCGACGAGCAGATCGAGCGCTGGCCCGACGATCGGATCTGGGAGGAGCTCCAGCTTCGTCAGGCCAGCGAGGGCTGGAGGGTCAACGAAGGGCCGATCGTCGAGAAGGGGATCACCCCGATGCGCAGCTTCGTCTGCGAGCCGATGCAGTACGGCAGCCTGTTCCTGGCCGGGGACGCTGCGCACATCGTCCCACCCACCGGGGCCAAGGGCCTGAACCTGGCCGTCAACGACGTCAGGCTGCTCGCCGCGGCGCTGGAGCGCTGGTACAGCACCGGCTCGCGAGAGAGCCTCGACGCCTATTCGGAGACGGCGCTGCGGCGCGTGTGGCGCGCTCAGGACTTCTCCAACTACATGACCCAGCTCCTGCACGACCTGCGGGGTGGGGACTTCGAGCGTCGCCTCCAGCTCTCGCGGTTGCACTACCTCGCCCGCTCGGAGGCCGCCGCGCGAAGTCTGGCCGAGAACTACGCCGGACTGCCGGCGGCGGCTGACTTCTGAGCGGGCCTGCTCGGCGCGGCCGGCCACGACTATCGTTGCCGCCGTGAGCGACCAGCTGCGCAGGCGATCGGTGGGCGCGCCGGCGACGCGCTCGATGCTGCTGACGATCCTCGGCGAGTACGTGCTCTCCCGGCCGGGCATATGGCAGGAGACGCTCGTCGCTGCACTCGCGGCCATGGGCTACAAGGAGCAGGCCGCCCGCCAGGCGATCTCGAGGAGCATCGGCGAGGGTTGGCTGACCACCGAGCGTCACGGCCGCCGCGCCCGCATCTCGCTGGCCCCGGAAACGGCCTCGATGCTGAGTGAGGGCGCCGGGCGGATCTACGCCTTCGGTCAGCCGTGGGCCTGGGACGGCCGCTGGCTGCTCGTCGTGGTACGGGTCCCCGAGCAGCGCCGGGCGGTCAGGCACCAGATGCGCACACGCCTGGCCTGGGCCGGCTTCGGATCGCTGGGCGGCGGCCTCTGGATCAGTCCCCACGTCGACCGCGAATCTGAGATCTCCTCGATTCGGAGCAATGGGCTGACGGCTGAGATGCTCTCCTTCGAGGCCGAGCTCGGGACGATCGGCGAGCCGGAGAAGGTGATCGCGCAAGCCTGGAACCTTGAACAGGTAGCCGCCCACTACGAGGCCTTCCTGGCCGACTTCACCGGCCTGCGCCCGCGATCGGCGCAGGCCGCGTTCGCCGCGCAGACGGCGATGGTGCACGCCTGGCGGAAGTTTCCGTTCCTGGACCCGGACCTTCCCCAGCGCCTGCTACCGCGACGCTGGCCGCAGCAGCGCGCCTACGCGCTGTTTCACGAGCAGCACCGGCGCTGGCACGATCAGGCCCAGGCTTATTTCAGCGGGCTCGAGGAATCCGGCGCCGCCGCACGCGGCTCGTCGAAGTCCTCGCGGACGGCCTCGAAATAGGACCTGCAGGCCCGGCAGGCCCACTGGCTGGTGAGGATCTGAGAGCCAAACTGCGAGACCAGCTCGACCTCGTCGCTCTCGCAGAAGGGACAGCTCCGCGCCCGTGACATCGCTACCGCCGCCGTTCTGGATCCCAGCCCGACCAGCCATCCGGATCGGGAAGCTCGATCTCGGCTCCCTCGGCGGCCAGCAGGTCGGTGATCCAGGTCCTCATCTGGTGGCGCAGCTGGTCAGGCCCGAGCGCGAAGCAACCGGCCTGCAGCGCCGCGCGGACGCCGGGATCCTCATCGGGCCCCGGCCATCTCGAGCTCTGCTCCCAGGCCTCGCCCAGCCGCGCGATCAGCGCGTCGCGTTCGGCCTCGCCCCGGCGGCACAGACGGCGAGCCCAGGCCTCGGCGTGGACTTTGTGAGAGCCCTCCTCCTGGAGGATCTTGCGCGCCCGCTGGGCGAGCGGCTCGAGCGAGCTCTCCCGGCAGGCGGCGACGAACGATGTCAGCATTCCGTCGACGAGCAGGTTCGCCGCCACGAACGCCGTCCAGTCCGGAAGCTCTGAGTCGAGCAGCGCGAGACGGCGCTGCCCGCCCGGCTCCTCCCGGGCGGTCTCGACGCCGAGCTGTGCCAGCACGGGGTAGGTCGAGCGCGCGTGACCCAGCTCGTCCTGGGCCATGGCCGCCGCCGCGACCGCGGACTCGAGCGTCGGGGCGCTGACCGCCCACTCGCCGTAGCGCTGGCCGAGCGCGGCCTTGTTGTCGGCCAGCGAGCCGACGAACGAGGCCAGACAGAGCTGTGCCGCGGTCCCGGCGCCGGCCTCGGGGCTCGTCGCGAAGCCGGCGCTCACGAGCGGATCACCACCCTGATCTCGCGCCGCGGCACGATGATCATCTCGATCCACGGTTGCTCGTCGTAGATCGAGCGCGCGGACACGATCGCCAGGTCCGGGTCGGATTCCCGCACCGCGCCGACGTGGTGCAGCGGATCCTCGTAGGTCTTGCGTGCGAACACCTCCCAGGTGCTGTCCTCGCCGCTCATACGACGATCCCCAGCCGTCGCATCGTCTCGCGGGACTCCTCGCGGATTCGCGCCCGGGTCCAGACCGGATCCCAGACGATCTCGATCCGCACGTCGTCGACGTCGTGCTCGCGCAGCAGCCGCTCGCGGATGTCGTCCTGGATCATGTCCATCGCCGGGCAGCCCATCGCCGTGAACGTGAGCTCGATCTCGACGGCGCGCTTGTTGGGCCGGTAGGCGAGCGAGACGATCAGTCCCATGCCGACCACCGAGACCGGGATCTCCGGGTCCTCGACATCGCGCAGCGCCTCCCACAGGCGGGCCTGCACCTGCTCGATGCCGTTCAGCGAGGCCGCAGGGCTCATCCCGCTGCCGCCGTCATCAACCGGTGCCCGCGCTGGAGGCGGTCGACGTATTCGGTGTTCATCGGGCCGCGGCGCTTCCAGCGCTCGACGACCTGATCCCAGCCGATCGCCCCCTCGTCGAGCAGCCAGGTCTTGCGCTCCTCGTCGAACGCGGCGGGGAACGGGCAGTCGATCACGTAGTGTCCGGATTGCTCGTCGTGGTGAGCCGGCACATCGAGGCCCACCTCGTCCATGAACGGGACCACGGCTGACATCCAGGCCTGCCGCAGCTCGTCGTTGGTCATCCCCTTGAAGCCGTACTCGAGCTGGATTCCGTGCCGCTTGCGCTCGTCCGGCAATCCGAACCACTCGAGCGTCAGGATGAACATCCAGTCCAGCGAGGCCTGCAGCCGCCGTTTCTCCTCGGGGTCGGCGACGAGCTTCTTGATCCACGTGCGGCCGTGGCGCAGGTGGAACGTCTCCTCCTTGTCGACCTTGGCCAGCGCCCGCTTCCACGGCCCGAAGGTGCTCGAGGAGTGGACGTCCGAGAGCAGCACGAACCCGGCCTGGTCGTAGAGCGCGTTGGCCAACACGAGCTCGTGCCACGAGTCGAGCGCGACATCGAACGCGTAGGGATATTTGAACGCCTGCGGCTCTCGCTCGTAGATCAGCGCCGGCATGTCGACGCCGAGGTCGCCGAGCAGCCGATAGCCGATGTGGGCGTGGGCGAGCTCGTCCTGGATGATCGACATCGCCGAGCCGTAGTTGTTGAGCGCCGGGGCGTGCTGGGCGGCGCGGAGGTATGCCGGAGCGCTGATCAGCTCGGTGTCGGCGGAGACGGTGAGGATGCGCCGGATCCCGCGCAGGTACTCGGGGGACATGTGCGCCAGGCCCTCCACGAGCTTGCCGGCGGCGAGACGCTCTCGGACCTCGTCCTCGGTCCGCGGAGCGAGCTCCTCGATCGAAAGCTCGGTGCTCGTCATCGCCTTCGCGGCTCCTCGTGACCTCTTGAACGTATTACACTTGACTTACGTCCGGCAGCGTATAGTCTTTTGTGCATGGCGTCAAGCGACCCTGCCCACACGCCGTGCCATCGCGGCGGGATCACCCGCTGATGGCACACATCCTCGAGCTCGATGGCGTCGGACCGACGATCGGCGAGGGCGTCTACCTCGCGCCGACGGCGGTGCTCGTCGGCGATGTGCATGTCGGCGATCACGCGACCGTATGGTTCGGGGCTGTGCTGCGCGCCGATTCCGAGCGGATCGAGGTGGGAGCCCGGTCCTCGATCCAGGACAACGCCGTGATCCACTGCGCGGACGGCCTGCCCACGATCGTGGGCGAGGACGTGACCATCGGTCACGCCGCCGGGGTCCCGGTGACCGAGCGCAAACCGCTCTCCGGCGGCTCCGAGCGCTGGACCGACACGGCGAGCGAGAAGTACCAGGACCTGAGAGAGCGCTATCTGAGAACCAGCACGGCTCGCTCCAGCAACGGGTCGTCGACGGTCTGACCAAGGAGACAACGTGCAAGAGATGCTCATCGGAGGGGACCGGCGGACCGCCACCGGCAACGCGGAGATCGAAGTCGTCAATCCCGCGACCGAGGAGGTCATCGACACCGTTCCGGCCGGCTCGCCCGAGGACGTCGAGCTCGCGGTCGAGACCGCCAAGCGGGCGTTCGGGGAGTGGTCGCGGGTCGACGTCGAGAAGCGTGCCGCCGTGCTGGCCAAGGCTGCGGGCCTGATCGAGGAGCGCGCCGGCGAGCTCGCGGCGCTGCTGACCGCCGAGCAGGGCAAGCCGCTTGCCGAGGCCCGCGGGGAGGTGACCCACCTCGCCCACGGCGTGCATTACTACGCCGAGGCGGCGACCAAGGTGCGAGGCGCCTACCAGGATCTCCCGTCAGCCTTCGGCCCCGCCTACGGGATGGTGATCCGGCGGCCGATCGGAGTCTGCGTGGCGATCACGCCGTACAACTTCCCCCTGACGCTGATGGGAACCAAGGTCGCGCCCGCGCTGGCGTCCGGGAACACGGTGGTCGCCAAGCCAGCGGCCACGACGCCGCTGGCCACGCTCGCCGTCGCGGCGCTGTTCGCCGAGGCCGGCGTGCCAGACGGGGTCCTGAACGTAATCACCGGACGGGGGTCGGAGATCGGCGATGCGCTGGTCTCGCACCCCGATGTGCGGCGCGTCGCGTTCACCGGCTCGACCGCGGTCGGACGCCACGTCGCCGAGCTCGCCGCGCCGCAGTTCAAACGCCTGACGCTCGAGCTCGGGGGATCCGATCCGGTGATCGTGTGCGAGGACGCCGACGTCGACGCGGCCGTCAAGGCGGTCATCATCGGCCGCTACTGGAATGCCGGGCAGGCCTGCCTGGGCTGCAAGCGTGTGTTCGTCCACGAGTCGGTGTTCGACGACTTCGTCGTCCGGCTGGTCGAGCGGGTCAAGCGCTACGAGCCCGGCGACGGCACGGTCAAGGCCGAGAAGCCGCGCCTGCGCATGGGCCCGATCCACACCCGGGCCGGTCGCGACGAGCTGATCGAGCAGCTCGAGGACGCGGTCGCCAGAGGCGGCGACGTCCTCTGCGGCGGCGGGACCGGCAGCTCCGCGAAGGGCTGGTTCCTCGAGCCGGCGGTCGTCTCCGAACCAGGCGAGGACTCCCGGTTGTACACCGAGGAGGTCTTCGGCCCGGTGCTGCCCGTGTCGCGCTATTCCGACTTCGACGACGTGATCGCCCGCGCCAACGACACGCGCTACGGACTCGGCTCGTCGATCTGGACAAGCGACGTGCGCAAGATCCACCGCGCCGCGCAGGAGATCGAGTCGGGCATGACCTGGGTCAACCAGATCCACTACGGATACGACGAGCTGCCCTTCGGCGGCGTCAAGGACTCCGGCTTCGGCAAGGAGCACGGGCTCGAGGCGCTCGACGGCTACGTCGAGCTCAAATCGGTCGTCGTCGGAGGGCTGGCCTGATGGCGGTCACCTTCTCGGCCGAGGGCGCCGTCGGCACGATCACGCTCGACCGCCCACCGGCCAATTCCTACGATCTCGAGGTGATGAGGCAGTTCTCCGCCGCCGTCGACGAAGCCCTGGCCGGCGACGTCATCCCGGTGATCGTGCGCAGCGCAAGCGAGAAGTTCTTCTGCGCCGGCGCCGACATCAAGAAGTTCCTCGAGGGCGACATCGAAGCGAACATGGAGATGATCCGCGTCAGCCAGGCCGCGTTCAAGCGGATGGCGGCCGCGCCGCAGGTGTTCATCGCCCACATCGCCGGCCATGCCTTGGGTGGGGGCCTGGAGCTGGCGCTGGCCTGTGATCTGCGCTACGCGACCGAGGGCTCCTATCGCCTGGGGACGCCCGAGGTGACGCTCGGGCTGCTGCCGGGGAACGGCGGCACCCAGCGCTTGACCCGGCTGATCGGACCGGCGAGGGCGATGGAGCTGCTGATCACCGGGCGCGCGATCAAGCCCGATGAGGCGCTCCAGATCGGCCTCGTCAGCGCGTTGTTCGCATCCGACGAGGCGGAGGACAAGGTGCGCGAGCAGGCAGAGCGGTTCGCGGCCGGCCCCGCGCTGGCGCTCGCCGCGATCAAGCGCTGCGTCCACGAGGGCGGCCAGCTGCCGCTCGACGAGGGGCTCGCGCTCGAGGCCGGATTGATGGAGACGCTGTTTCGCTCCTCCGACGCCGACGAGGGTCTGAAAGCCTTCGTCGAGAAGCGGCGCCCGGAGTTCACCGGGGCATGAGCACCGCGACCGGAAGCGTGATCGAGCGGGGGGTGTACGTGGGCGGCGCCGCCGAGCCGCTCGACGGCCAGGGGCGCGAGATCTGCAACCCGGCCACCGGCGAGCTCGTGGGTCGCGTGACCGAGTCCACGCCGGAGCACGCCGACAACGCCGTCCGCGCGGCCCATCAAGCCCAGCGCGACTGGGCGAGTCGCGGCTACGCCGATCGAGGAAGGGTGTTGCACGCCTGTGCCGAGGCGTTCGAGGCCCACGTCGAGGAGCTGGTCCCGCTGCTGGTCGCCGAGCAGGGCAAGACGATCCGCGAGGCGGGGATCGAGCTCCACAAGGCAGCCGACACGCTGGAGCACTATGCGGGGATGTCACGCGAGGTCCGCGGCGCGTCCGTGGCCGGGCTCGACCCGGGCGTCGACGGACGGGTTATCCGGCGGCCGCTCGGCGTCGTCGTGGCGATCGTCCCCTGGAACTTCCCGACGACGCTGCTGTGCAACAAGCTCGGGCCCGCGCTCCTGTGTGGTAACACGGTCGTCGCCAAGCCCGCCGACACGACGCCGCTGACCACACTGCGCCTGGCCGAGATCCTGGCCGAGGCAGGGCTGCCGGCGGGCGTCTTCAACGTCGTGCCCGGCGCGGGCTCCGTGGTCGGCGAGGCGCTGGTCAGGCACCCGTTGGTGCGCAAGGTGGCGTTCACCGGTTCGACGCCGGTCGGCGAGCGGGTGGCCGGGCTCGCGGCTGCCGGATGCAAGCGGATCACGCTCGAGCTCGGCGGCTCGGACCCGATGATCATCTGCGACGACGCCGACCTGGCCGCCGCCGCCAGCGCAGCCAGCATGGGCCGCTTCTACAACTGCGGACAGGCCTGCCTGGCGATCAAGCGGGTGTACGTGTTCGACTCCGTCGCCGAGGACATCGCGCGCGCGGTCGCCGCCAAGGCCTCGAAGCTGCGCCTGGGGATCGGTAGCGAGAAGGGCGCGCAGATGGGGCCGCTGCACAGCGAGGTGCAGCGTTCCAAGCTGGAGCGCCAGATCGCGGAGACCCTCGCCGGCGGCGGCGAGCTGCTGACCGGCTGCCGGCGCCCCGACGACCCCGAGCTCGCCCGCGGCTTCTTCTACGAGCCGACGGTGATCCTCGACCCGCCGAGGGACTCGCCGCTCGCGCGCGAGGAGGTGTTCGGGCCGGCGCTGCCGATCTGGCCGGTCAAGGACCTCGACGAGGCGCTCGAGTTGGCCAACGACTCCCCGTTCGGCCTCGGGTCATCCGTCTGGACGCGCGATCTGGAGCTGGCGGAGCGCGCGGTCGCCGAGCTCGATTGCGGTTACACCTGGGTCAACTCGCGGACCAAGGTCTACGACGAGCTGCCGTTCGGCGGCCTCAAGGGGAGCGGCTACGGTAAGGAGCACGGCTCGGAGGCGCTCGATTTCTACACCGACAAGAAGTCGGTTGTGGTCAAGCGAGGCTGATCGACCGCTCAGATTGCAGAGCGAGATAGGAGACGGCATGTCTGTCGGTTCGACGAGGTCCGGGCGCAGCAACGCGAGCTGGGTCCTGGACCGCAATGTCGAGGAGGGGCGAGGCGAGAAGGCGGCGATGATCGCCGAGGACCGGACGCTGACCTACGACGGGCTCCGCCGGGCTGCCAACCGGATGGGAGGATTGCTGCGCTCTCTGGGAGCCGGGCGCGAGGCGCGCGTGCTGATGGTGCTCGACGACACGAGCGCGTTTCCGGTCACCTTCCTCGGCGCGATGCGGGTCGGCGCGGTGCCGGTGCCGGTGAGCACGCTCGACAAGGACGACAATTTCCGCCACTTCGTCGACGACTCCTATGCCGAGGTCGTGGTGGCCGAGGCGGCGCTGATCCCGCGCCTGAGGGCGGTGCTGGGCGACTGTGAGGTGCGGTTCGTCTCCGCCGGCGGCGAGGCCGAGGACGCGGTCGAGCTGTGGAGAGCGCTGGCCGAGCACGACGACGAGCTGTCGACGATCGCCAGTCATCCCGACGACGTCGCGTTCTGGCTCTACAGCTCCGGCTCCACCGGTGCTCCGAAGGGCGTCGTGCACCTGCACCACGACATCAGCTTCACCTGCGAGTGCTTTGCCGGTCAGGTGCTCGGGATCCGCGAGTCCGACGTCCATTTCTCGACCACGAAGCTCCAGCACGCGTATGGGCTGGGCAACGGCCTGACGTTTCCGCTGCATTTCGGAGCCACCTCGGTGCTGATGTCGGGACCTCCGAAGCCCGAGAAGATCCTCACCACCCTGCGCCGGCACCGCCCGAGCGTTTACTTCTCCGTGCCGGCTCTGTATGCCCTGCTCGCCCGCGACCCGTCGGCCGACGGCGCGCTCGAATCGGTGCGGATGTGCGTGTCCGCGGCCGAGGCGCTGCCTCCGGCCACGTTCGATCGCTTCAAGGAGCGCTTCGGGCTGGAGATCGTCGACGGCATCGGCTCGACCGAGATGCTGCACATCTTCTGCTCCAACCGGCCTGATCGAATCGTGCGCGGGAGCACCGGCACGCCGGTTCCGGGATACGAGCTGCGGATCGTCGATCCGGCCGACGGGCGCGTGCTCGAAGGCGAGGCGACCGGGGACCTCGAGGCGCGCGGAGATTCGTGCGCCGCCTACTACTGGCATCAGCACGACAAGACCAAGGCCTGCATGCGCGGCGACTGGTTCACGACCGGAGACCGCTACCGCCGCGACGCCGACGACGTGTACTGGTATGAGGGGCGGGTCGACGACATGCTCAAGGTCGGCGGCCTCTGGGTCTCGCCGGTCGACATGGAGGGCACGCTGATGGCCCATCCGAGCGTGCTCGGCGTGGGCGTGGTCGGCGTCACGGTCCAGGACCAGACCCGAGTCGCCGCATACGTGATCCGCGAGCCGGGCGGCGGTTCAGACGAGGAGCTGGCCGACGAGCTGCGCGACTGGTGCAAGCAGCGCCTGCGCCGCTACGAATACCCGCATCTGGTCCACTTCGTCGATGAGCTTCCACGGACCGTCAACGGCAAGGTGCAGCGCTTCCGCCTGCGCGAGCTGGCCAGCAGCGAGCCGGTAGGCGCTTGAAACGCGCAGCGATCGTGGGGGCGGGACCGTCCGGGTTCTATGCCGCCGACCAGCTGATCAAGGCCGGCTTCGAGGTCGACCTCTACGACACCCTGCCGACACCATTCGGGCTCGTGCGCGCCGGGGTCGCGCCCGACCACCCGAAGATCAAGTCGGTCACCCGGGTTTACGCCAAGACCGCCGGGCACGAGGCGTTTCGCTTCTTCGGCGGCGTCGGGCTGGGGACCGACGTCTCCCGCGACGACCTGCTCGAGCGCTACCACGCCGTGGTCTACGCGGTCGGCACGTCGACCGACAACCGGCTCGGGATCCCGGGCGAGGATCGCCCGGGCTCGCATGCGGCGACCGAGTTCGTCGCCTGGTACAACGGCCATCCCGAGTTCGCCGATCAGATGTTCGACCTCAATGGCGGCCGCGCGGTCGTGATCGGCAACGGAAACGTGGCCATCGACGTGGCGCGAATGCTCGTGCTCGACCCGGGTGAGCTGGCGCCGACCGACACCGCGGATCACGCGCTGGACGTGTTCGGTGCCGCCGGGGTGACCGAGGTCGTGCTGCTCGGCCGCCGAGGCCCTGCCCAAGCCGCGTTCACGAACCCCGAGCTGCGTGAGCTCGGCGAGCTGAAGCGGGCCGACGTGATCGTTGATCCGAGCCAGCTCGAGGGCATCGACGATCCTGAGGAACCGACCCGCCGGCGCAACGTCGAGATCCTCCGCGAATACGCCGGCCGGACGCCCGCCGGCAAGTCGCATCGGCTCGAGCTGCGGTTCCTGCGTTCGCCGGTCGAGATCCTGGGCGAGGGGGAGAGCGGCCCCGTCACCGGTGTGCGCGTGGGCATCAACCGCCTCGTGAGCACCGACGCCGGGCGCGTGCTCGCCGAGCCGACGGGAGAGGAGGAGGTGATCGAGTGCGGCCTGGTGCTGCGCTCGATCGGCTACCGCGGGACGCGGATCCCGGGCATCCCGTTCGACGAGCGCCGCGGACTGATCCGCAACGTCGGCGGCCGCGTCGAAACCGACGAGGGCATCTGCCGGGGGGAGTACGTGGTCGGGTGGATCAAGCGCGGCCCATCGGGAGTGATCGGTACGAACAAGAAGGACGCCGCCGACACGGTCGCGCGGATCGCCGAGGATCTCGAGGCCGGGACGCTCAACGAGCCCGGCGACCCCGACCGGGACAAGGTGCTGTCCTGGCTCCTGGAGCGAGTTCCCGATCTCGTCACCTGGGAGGGCTGGGAGGCGATCGACGCGTACGAATCGTCGCTCGGCGAGCCGGCGGGGCGCCCGCGCGTGAAGCTCGTGCGGGTCGACGACCTGGTGCGTGCGAGCCGCGGCTCCGGGCCCGGGCGCCGCTAACCGACCGAGGCCGCGAATCGCCCGAGCGCCCGCAGCACCTCCTCGACCGCATCCAGATGCGGGCTGTGCCCGCCCTCGACAACAAGGCGCTCGACGGGCCCGGTGAGGTTGGCCTCGATTCGCCGCAGCTGCTCGAGTGTCCCGTACGGGTCATCGCGCCCCTGGATCAGCAGCGTCGGCGCTCTGACCATCGCCGTGTCGGCCTCGAGGTTCCAGGCCGGGAAGTCCGGGTCCAGCCAGACGTCGCACCAGCCCCAAAACGCTGCGTCGGGGTCGTCGTGGTGCTTGGCCATCCGCTCCCGGAGCCCGCCCTGCACGTAGCTCCTGCGCGTCTCGCGAATCGAGGCGACGGTCAGCGGCTCCACGAACACGTGCGGCGCCATCAGCGCCAACCCGGAGACCGGGTGCCGGCCGGCGTGGATCAGGGCGATCGAGGCTCCGTCGCTGTGACCGACGAGCAGCGGCTCGTAGATGGCGAGCTCGCTCAGCAGCTCGGGCAACAGCTCGAGCGCCTCGTCGTGGTGAAAGCGAAGCGGGCTCGATGTGCGCTCACGCCGCTGCGAACGTCCGCTGCCGAGGCGTGAGTACGCGATCAACCGGCGTCCGGTGGCCTGTGCCAGCCGGGTCGGAAAGTCGCGCCACAGCCCAACCGACCCGAGGCCTTCGTGAAGCAGCACGATCGGCGCGCCGGCCCGGTCACCCGGAATCTCGAGCGCCTCGATACGCCTGCCGGCAACCTGCACCGGCACGATCTCCGCTTGCCGGCTCAGAGCGCCGCGAGGATCGTCTGGCCGACGGCGGCGGCCCCGCGGCGGCCGAGGACGATCGAGTAGTGGTTGACGTCATCGACCTGGACGGCGGTGCGGAGCTCCGGCGCCTCAGCCGCCCACTGACGACAGAGCTCGAGCGGCTGCATGGGATGAGGACCGTCGAGCAGCCCACGGGGAGCGCACAGCAGCGTCGCCGGGAGCTCGAGCCCCGGCGCCGCCTCGCCCATCGTGAGCAGGTCTGCGGCGTCGCCGCGGACCGCCTCAGCCTGCACCGCGGGACGGAGCTCGGGCACTTCGCCGACCAGGTCGTGGTCGGCGTACGCGGCGAGGTCACCGGAGTCGACGTCGGAGCCTGCGAACGCGGGGTGGGCGCGCCACCATCGCTGGTAATCCTCGCGGCTTGGAAAGGTCATCTCCAGGCGGGCGAGCGCTGGTCCGAGGAAGCCGCTCAGGAACTGCTGCGGATCGGCGCTCTCGCTGCCCGGGATCGGCAGGCCGCCGTCGACGAGCAGAACCGCGCACACGAGATCCGGGCGATCGACCGCGAGCCGTGCCGCGATGTACGCGCCGAGTGAGTGTCCGGTGACGAGCGCCGGCTGCATCTCGAAGTGCTCGAGCACGGCCGCCATGTCGGCGGCGTGGGCGGCGATTCCGTACGGCCCGGGGAGCTCGTTGCTGCGCCCGCGGCCCCGCAGGTCGGGAGCGATCACCGTCGCCTGGCCGCCCAGCTCCCGGGCGACGGCGCACCAGCTGTGACTGCTCGACGTGATCCCGTGGATCGCCAGCACCGGCGGTCCGTCCCCGTTCCCGAGCCGGAACGTCGCGAGCTCGCCGCCCGCCACGGCGACATCGACGCGAGCGCTCACGGCGTCAGGACGCTGTCCTCATCGCCGCGCGGGTCGACCTCAGGCGCCCCCGCGGCGCCCTCATCGGTCGTTGCGGTGCTCGCCGGCTGCCCGAGCCCCGGCCGCGCGGTCACCAGCCAGGCCACGCCGCCCGCCAGCAACACCGCGCAGAGCGTCCATCCGAGCGCGGTCGTCCCGAGGCCGACGTACTTGAGCCCGGAGGCGAAGATCACGAACGCGATCGCCGGACGTACGAACTTGTCGGGCACGGTCGAGGACAGCAGCGACCCGATCAGCACCGCGGGGACGCTGCCGAGGATCAGCGAGCCGGTCAGCCCGAACTCGACGTGGCCGAAGATGAGCGCTCCGAGCGCTGCGGCGAGCGTGAGCGGAACGGCTTGGGTGAGATCGGTCCCCACGAGCTGCTTGGCGCCGATCATCGGGTAGGCGAACAGCAGCAGGACGATCATCAGCGAGCCCGAGCCGACTGAGGTCATGCCGACGATGATCCCTCCGACCACGCCGATTGCCACGGTCATCGCGGGACGCGGCACGAGCTCGCGGACGAGTCCGAGGCGGAAGTGGCCGCCACGACGATCGAGGACGAAGCGGAGCACCATCGCTCCCGCGCCGACCAGCAGCGCGATTCCCAGCACGACCTCGATGTTGTCCTGAGCCGGCTTGGAGTTGCCCAGCAGTTTGAGTAGGTAGGCGCCGAGGAACGCCGCCGGCACCGATCCGATCACCATCCAGCGAACGAGCCGAAGGTTCACGGTCCCGGCGCGTAGGTGCACGCCGGCTCCGATCGGGCGCATGAGGACCGCGGCCACGAGATCGCTCGAGATCGCCGTCGACGGCTTGACGCTGAAGAGAAGGATCAGCATCGGCGTCATCAGGGCGCCGCCGCCCGCGCCGGTCATGCCGACCAGCAGTCCGACGATCGCGCTGCCGAGAACGATGTAGGGGTCGATGTGCACGCTGTCAGCGGTGAATCTTTGCGCTCAGCGCGCGCGAAGGGCCCGCGGTCTCAGCACGGGCTCTTGGACATGCGCTCCGGGCGGGTCTCCGAGTAGGAGCCAGCCATCATCTACGACCTGCAGTAGCCCGCGTCGTGAGAGGTCGGACAGGGCGCTGGTGACGGTGGGGCGCCGAGCGGCGACGAGGTCGGACAGGACGGCGTGCGTGAGCCGGAGCGGAACCATGATCCCGTCCTTGCGGACCCTGCCCCAACGGCCGGCCAGATGCCAGAGCAGCAGGTGCAGGCGCACGTCGACGCGTGCCTGGTGGACGATCGCCATGTTGGCCGCGAGGTTCCCGGATCGCTGAATCGTGCGGGCGAATAACCGGGAGGCCAGCGATGGGTAGCTGACGCACTGGCGCGTCAAGCGCTCGTCGAGCACGGCGAGGCGGCACGGCTCGAGCACCGACCAGCTGGCCTTCAGCGGCAGCGTCGTGTCTGACTCGGCCTCCCATGGACGCAGCACGTCGCCCTCGCCGAGCAGCTCGGCCCCGGATCGGCCGCCTATCTCGACCCGGTGCAGGATCAGCCCCTCGAGCACCAGCAGGCCCACGCCGTCGGCAAACGAAGCGAAGCGGCGGTCGACCCAGGGTCCCGGGCCGACCCGGAGTTCGCGGGCCACGCACGACTCGAGTGCGCCTTCCCTCAGGTCCGGCTCGATCGCCTCAGCCAGGTCGGGGTCCTCGCGCAGGACATAGCAGAGGCGTGGAGCCGGGCGGGGGGAGCTGCTCACCACTGGGCACTCTGTCAGAGACGTGAGCCACGCACGCCAGGTGTCGCGATTCGGAAATTAGTGGCCCGCGAGGCTGCCACCGAATTTATGAATCGGGACACTCTAGGTGTCGATCACCCGGATCAGGTCCGCCGCGGTGGCGCGCAGAATCGCGGCGACGACGTCTCCCCGGCCGGCCGGCCGGCCCCCGGCGTGCTCGGCCACATCGCGCGCTGTGGCCACGGTTTCGCTCACCAGCGCGCGATCCCAAGGCTGGCGCGCCTCGGCCAGACGGCGAAGCGCGCCGGCCAGCCGTGCGACCTGCTCGCGGAGCTCGACCGGAACCAGCTCGCCGGCGGCCGACATCACCGTCGTTGCGCGGACCAGGCTCAGCACGGCATTGGCCAGCAGATCGAGCTGTGCGGTGCGGGCGACCTCGGCGTCGACGGCGAGGCGCAGGCGCCAGCGCCGCGGGGCGATCCGGACGTTGGCCCGGGCGGTGGCGCGGGCACGGGCGAGGTCGGCGAGACGCTGATGGAGTTCGTAGCCGCGTCGCAGCGTCCAATCGTCCTCCGGAAGCTCGTCCCTGGCCAGCATCTCGGCCACAGACTCGAGCGTGTCGGCCAGCGTCCGGATCACCGCCCGTTCAGCGTTGCGAAGGATCGACAACGGCTCGGCCGGGAGGAGCCCGACACCGAGCACCAGCGCGACTGCGCCGCCGACGAGTGCGTCCACAGCGCGCTCCGAGCCGGTCCCCTGGCGATGGAGTGTGACCACGAGTATCGCCGAGGCTGCCGCCTGGTTGGGGAACATCATCCCCTCGCCAAAGAATCCGGCTCCCGCGGCGATCGCGACCAGCAATGTGACGAGTACGATCACGCCCAGTGCGCCGGTGCCCGTTCCCAGGACGGCGTGGAGGCCTTCACCGAGCCCGATTCCGAGCAACACGCCCGCGACCATCTGCGCGGAGCGGCGAAAGCGCTGGACTTGGCTCGTGCTGAGCGCGATCGCCGCGGCGATCGGGGCGAAGAACGGTTGCGAGTGACCGAGCACCCCGTGGGCGATCTCCCAGGCAAGCGCGGCGGCGAGGGCCGTCTGAGCGCACGGCCACCACGCGGCTCGTACGCGCTCGAGCGCTCGGGTGCCGGCGCGAGACAGAGCGCGACCGGCTATGCGGCGCTCAGCCTCGAGTCGGGTGCGACCTTCGCGATGAAGTCGGCCAGCGCCTCGCCCAGCTCCACGGGACGTTCGAGCAGCGACATGTGCCCGGTCTCGGGCAGCTCGATCAATCGCTCGAGCTGGGGGAGGGCACGCGCGATCCGGCGGGCGTGCGACGGAGGCGTCAGCCTGTCCTGATCGCCGGCAATGACAAGCGTCGGCACGGTCAGCCGGGCGACGGCATCCTGGAGGTTCATGTCCGAGATCGCGAGTCCGCATGCGGCGCGGACGTGGGGCGGGCAGGCGATCAGCATTTGCTCGTAGAACGCGACCTGTCCGGCGGTGGCGCTGGGCCCGAACGCCAGGTAGCGGACCGCGCCGTGCTGGAGCGGAGATGAGAACGAGGGCAACCGCGCGCCCGACCCGAGGAACAGCCGTCGCACGACCGGCTCGCCGAAGACCCGGGTGAGCTGGGGCAGCACCAGGCTGTCGGCGATCAGGTCGCTGAAACCGGTGTTGACCAGCGCCGCGCCGCAGGCGTGCTCGCGCACGTTGTGCCGTTCGGCCCAGGCGGCGATCGCCATCCCTCCGAGCGAGTGCCCGACGACGATCGCCCGGCGGCCATCGGGCAGCGCCGCCCGCAGAACCGCTTCGACGTCCTCGCCGAAGCGCTGCAGCGAGTAGTCATCACCGGCGGCGGGCCCGCTGCCGCCGTGGCCGCGCAGGTCGTAGGCGACGATCCGCAGGTCGCGCGCCCGGAGCGCCGCGATCACCGAGGTCCAGATGCTGAGCTGCTCGGTCCAGCCGGGCGCCAGCACGACCGTCGCCGCCTCGTCGGGACCGAACACCTCGGCGTGGATCCGGGTTCCGTCCGCGGAATGGACGGGCAGGGCGAGACCATGGCGGAAGTCGCTCAGGCGTAGCCAGTCGGGGTCACCGGCGAGCCTCTTCATGTGGGCACGCTGGAGCGCGAGCCCGGCCGCGACAACGCCGCCCGCGGCGAGCACGGCCAGCGCTCGAGCGTGCCGCCGGGGATCGAGGTCGAGCGCCATCGGAAAACCCTACCGCCGGGGCGGTGGTCGCTACGCGAACGTAGGATTCAGGCGCCCGCGCTGCGTAGGATTCAGGTCGTGGTGCTCGGAGTGCTCACCGGCGGCGGGGACTGTCCCGGACTGAACGCGGTCATCCGTGCCGTGGTCCGCAAGGCGAGCGAGGAGCACGGTGACCGGATTCTCGGCTTCCGCGACGGTTGGCGCGGCGTGCTGGAGGACTCCGCCGAGGAACTGACGATCGAGTCGACACGCGGCATCCTTCCGCGCGGCGGGACGATCCTCGGCAGCTCGCGCACCAACCCCTACAAGCGCCAGGGAGGCGCCGAGCAGGTTCGCGCCACGGTCGGGCGCCACGAGCTCGATGGGCTGATCGCGATCGGCGGCGAGGACACGCTCGGCGCGGCCAGCCGCCTGGCCGGCGATGGGGTCAACGTGATCGGCGTGCCCAAGACGATCGACAACGACCTCGGCGCGACCGATGTCACGTTCGGCTTCGACACGGCGCTTCAGGTCGCCACCGAAGCGATCGATCGGCTGCACACGACCGCCGAAAGCCACAACCGGATCCTGGTCGTCGAGGTGATGGGCCGCAACGCGGGCTGGATTGCGCTGCACTCAGGCGTGGCCGGGGGAGCGGATGTGATCCTGATCCCGGAGATCCCGTTCGACATCGAGGACGTCTGCCGTCTGATCCGCCGCCGACACGGGCGCGGCCGGTACTTCTCGATCGTCGTGGTCGCCGAGGGCGCAACGCCCCGGGAGGGCACGATGGCCGTCGCCGAGGGGGTCGTGGATGAGTTCGGGCATCCCAGGCTGGGCGGGATCGGACAACGGCTGGAGCGGGAGATCGAGCAGCGCACGGGATTCGAGACGCGGGCGACGGTGCTGGGCCATGTGCAGCGCGGCGGCACGCCGACGGCGTTTGATCGCGTGCTCGCCACGCGGCTCGGTCTCGCCGCGGTCGACGCCGCGCACGCCGGCAGCTGGGGGATGATGACGGCGCTCCAGTCGACGGAGATCCGGCTTGTCCCGCTCGCGGATGCGGTCGCCGAGGTGCGCCGGGTTCCGGTCGAGGAGTATCAGCGCTACGGAGCCCTGTTCGGCTGATGACTATCCTCAGGCGCAGTGCTGCGAGCTAAGGAGGCCCGGTTGCGATGAGCGCCACACAGGCGACGAACGCCAATCCGAACCTCGCGGCGCTGGCGGCGGCCGGTACGAGTCCCTGGCTCGATCTGCTGCGCCGTTCGCTGATCGAGACCGGCGAGCTGGCTCGGATGATCAATGAGGACTCGCTGCTTGGCGCGACGGCGAATCCGTCGATCTTCGAGAAGGCAATCCTGGGCTCGGACGACTACGACGAGGCACTGGCGGCGATGGCCCATGAGCACCTCGACGCGCAGACGATCTACGAGCGCCTGGCGGTCGAGGACGTGCAGCGGGCGTGCGACGTCTTCCGGGAGGCTCACGACGCCCACAACGGCCTCGACGGGTTCGTATCGCTCGAGGTCGGCCCGGAGATCGCCCACGACGCGCAACGGACGATCGAGGCCGCGCGCGACTTCTGGCATCGCGTCTCACGCCCGAACGTGATGATCAAGATTCCCGGCACGGTCGAGGGCGCCGTGGCGATCGAGGAGGCGATCTACGAGGGCATCAACATCAACGTGACGTTGCTGTTCGCGATCCAGGCCTACGAGAGCGTCGCCGAGGCCTACCTGCGCGGGCTCGAGCGCCGGCTGACCGAGCAGAAGCCGCTGAACGTGAACTCGGTCGCGAGCTTCTTCGTCTCGCGCGTGGACGGCCTGGTCGACCGCCAACTCGAGGAGCTCGGCCGCGAGGACCTCTACGGCAAGGCGGCGATCGCCAACGCGCGCCTCGCCTACCGGAGCTTCCAGCGGATCTTCTCCGGGCCTCGCTGGGACGCCCTGCACCACGCCGGAGCGAAGGTTCAGAAGCCGCTCTGGGCCTCGACCGGCGTCAAGAGCCCGCGCTATCCCGACACGATGTACGTCGACGAGCTCGTCGGGCCGCACACGATCAACACGATGCCGATGGCGACGCTGATGGCGGTCGCCGACCACGGTCGCATCCACGGGCCGACCGCGGAGCACGATCCCACGGCTGATATCGAGGCGCTGCGGCAGGCCGGGATCGACTTCGACGCGGTCACCGGCCAGCTGCTGGCCGACGGCATCGAGCAGTTCGTGGGAGCGCTCCGCCGTCTGTTCGCCGGCATCGAGGAGCGACGGCAGGCGGTGATGACCGGCAAGCCGCCGACGATCGAATCGAGGCTTCCCGCCGAGCTGGCGGACGCCGTCGCCCAGCGCGTGGATCGCGCGACCGGCGAGAGCGTCGCTCGGCGCATCTGGAGCAAGGACCCGGCGCTGTGGGGCGGGGCGCCCGGCACGCCCGAGATCGAGGATCGGCTCGGCTGGCTGACCGTGGCCGACATGATGCTCGAGCACGCGGCCGACCTGCAGTCCTTCGCGCGCGAGTGCCGCGCCGAGGGGCTAACCGACGCCGTGCTGCTCGGGATGGGCGGATCCTCGCTCGGTCCGGAGGTGATCCGGCGCTCGTTCGGTGAGCTCCCGGACGGCCTGCGCCTGACCGTGCTCGACTCGACGCACCCCGACGCCGTGCTCGGCGTCGAGGATTCGCTGCAGATCGACAAGACGCTGTTCATCGTCTCCTCGAAGTCTGGGGGGACGCTCGAGACGCTCTCGCAGTACCACCATTTCCGCGCTCAGGCCGGGCCCGAGCAGTTCGTCGTCGTCACCGATCCGGGCAGCCCGCTCGAGCAGTTGGCCAAGGACGACGGCCTGCGGCGGGTGTTCCTCAACCCGCCGGACCTCGGCGGGCGCTACTCGGTGCTCTCCTACTTCGGCCTCGTGCCGGCCGCGCTGATGGGCGTCGACGTCGAGGAGTTGCTTCACCGCTGCCAGGTCGCCGAGCAGAACTGCGCCCATTACGACTCCAGCCAGAGCAACTCCGGGCTGTGGCTCGGAGCGGTGCTCGGCGAGCTCGCCTTGCGGGGCCGCGACAAGCTGACGTTCATCGTCTCGCCCCCGATCGAGAGCTTCGGCCTCTGGGTCGAGCAGCTCGTCGCCGAGTCCACCGGCAAGCGGGGCAGAGGCATCGTCCCCGTCGCCGGCGAGCCGCTCGGAGGACCCGAGGAGTACGGCGAGGACCGTGTGTTCGTCTACCTGAGATCCGCCGACGCGCCGGTGGCGGAGCTCGACGAGCGCGCCGCGGCGCTCGCGGACGCCGGGCAACCCGTTCTGACGCTCGCCACGCACGACGCCGAGGACCTCGGGCGGATCTTCTTCCTGGCCGAGTTCGCGACCGCGGTCGCCGGATGGGCGCTCGAGATCAACGCCTTCGATCAGCCCAACGTGCAGGAGGCCAAGGACGCGACCAAGCGGGTGCTCGACTCGGGCTCGATACCGCAGATCGAGTCCGCCGGCGATGACGCGCTCGGGGCGCTGCTGTTCGACGCCGCGCCGCCGCACTACGTCGCCGTGATGGGGTATCTCGCCCCCTCCGACGCGCTCGACACGGCGATCGTCGAGCTGCGGACCGCGATCCGCGAGAAGACCGGTGCCGCCGTCACGTTCGGCTACGGCCCGCGATTCCTGCACTCGACCGGGCAGCTGCACAAGGGCGGCCCGCCGACCGGGCGGTTCCTGCAGATCGTCGACGAGCCCAGTCGCGACGCCGACATCCCGGGGGCCGCCTACTCGTTCAAGACACTGATCGCCGCGCAATCGGCCGGCGACCTCGAGACGCTGCGCTCGCACGGCCTGGCCGCCGAGCGGGTCGTCGTGGAGGGCGACACCGCCGCCGCGTTGCGCTCGCTGGCCGAGCGGATCACCGGGCTACCCCAAGGAGCGTGAGCAGCATGCAGATCGGTTTCGTCGGGTTGGGCAAGATGGGCGGGAACATGGTCACGCGGATCCGCCGCGACTCGGACCACGAGGTGGTCGCGTTCGATTTCAGCGCCGACGCCGTCAAGGCGGCGGTGGGGCACGGCGCGTCCGGGGCGGAGACGCTCGAGGAGCTCGTCCAGAAGCTCTCCCCGCCCCGCTCGGTGTGGATCATGGTGCCCTCGGGCAAGCCGACCTCGGAGACGATCGACAAGCTGCTCGAGCTGCTCTCGGAGGGCGACCTGATCATCGACGGTGGCAACTCGAGGTGGACCGATTCGATCGCCCGGCACGCGCACTGCGCCGAACGCGGCGTGAAGTTCGTCGACGTCGGCACCAGCGGTGGCGTCTGGGGCCTCGAGGTCGGCTACTGCATGATGGTCGGCGGGGATCAGGACGCGGTGGATCGTCTGGCGCCGATCCTTGACGTGCTGGCGCCACCGAACGGATGGGCGAGAATGGGCGGGCCGGGCGCCGGGCACTTCGTGAAGATGGTCCACAACGGGATCGAGTACGGCTTGATGCAGGCCTATGCCGAGGGTTTCGAGCTGCTGCACAAGTCCGAGTACGACCTCAAGCTCGCCGAGATCGCCGATCTCTGGGGCCAGGGCTCGGTGGTTCGCTCGTGGCTGCTCGAGCTCGCAGCGCGCGCGTTCAAAGCCGACGGAAACGACCTGCAGACGCTCGAGGGCTACGTCGAGGACTCGGGCGAAGGACGCTGGACGCTGCTGGCCGGGATCGACCACGATGTCCCGATGCCGGCGCTGTCGGCGGCGCTGTTCACGCGTTTCAGCTCGCGCGGCAACGACGACTACGCCGCGCGAATGCTGGCGGCGCTGAGAAACCAGTTCGGCGGGCACTCGGTCAAATCGGCCCCGAGATCGTGAGCGCGACCTCAGTCACCGGCGAGGCCGAGAACCCACTCACCGAGGGTCTCGAGCGACTCCCGGTCCACCCGACCTCGCTGGTCATCTTCGGAGCCACGGGCGATCTCGCGCACCGCAAGCTGCTCCCGGGGCTCTACAACCTGGCCCATGAGGGGGCGCTGCCCGAGCGATTCGAGCTGATCGGGATCGGCCGTCGGGACAAGGAGCACGATGACTTCCGCGAGGCGACCCGGAAGTCGATCGAGCGCTTCTCCCGTCGCGAACCCGACCCCGACGTGCTCGACGGCCTGCTCTCCGACGTCCGCTACGTGCAGGGCTCGTTCGACGAGGATCGGATGTACGAAGAGCTGGCCCGCACACTGGAGGAGTTCGACGATCGTGCGGGTCTCAAGCTCGACCGCGTGTTCTACCTCTCGACCGCGCCGGAGTTCTTCCCCCTGATCGCGGGCAAGCTCGGCGACGCGGGCCTGCACCGGGTCGACGAGGCCCAGGTCAGGGTGGTGATCGAAAAGCCGTTCGGCTACGACCTCGCCTCGGCCAGGGAGCTCAACAACCGCCTGCTGGAGATCTTCGAGGAATCCCAGATCTTCCGCATCGACCACTACCTCGGCAAGGAGACGGTGCAGAACCTGATGGCGCTGCGGTTCGCCAACGCGCTGTTCGAGCCGGTGTGGAACCGCAACTACGTAGACCATGTGCAGATCACCGCAGCCGAGGACATCGGCATCGGCGGGCGCGCCGGCTACTACGAGCGAGCCGGGGCGCTGCGCGACCTGGTCCAGAACCACATGCTGCAGCTGCTGGCGCTGCTGACGATGGAGCCGCCGACCGCCTTCGAGGCCAACCGCCTGCGCGACGAGAAGCTCAAGGTGCTCGAGGCGATCGTTCCGCCCGATGTCGACAACGTCGGCTCGATGGCGGTCCGCGCCGAGTACGGCCCCGGCGATGTGGGAGGGGAGTCGGTCACGGGATATCGGGAGGAGGAGGGCGTGGACCCCGACTCGCGCACCGAGACCTACGCGGCGCTCAAGCTCCACGTGTCCAACTGGCGCTGGGCGGGGGTGCCGTTCTACCTGCGCACCGGCAAGCGCCTGACCCGCAAGGTGACCGAGATCGCGGTGATCCTGAAGCCGGTCCCGCACATGGCGTTCCAGAGCTCGGGCTCGGTCGGCGTGCAGGCCAATCAGATCGTGCTCACGGTCCAGCCCGACGAGGGCGTGTCTGTGTCGATCGGCGCCAAGATCCCCGGCTCGCGGATGCGGATCCGCCCGGTCAACATGGAGTTCCGCTACGGAACCGCGTTCCTGTCCGAGTCGCCCGAGGCGTACGAGCGCCTGATCCTCGACGCGATGCGAGGAGACGCGACGCTGTTCACCCGCAACGACGAGATCGAGGCGCTGTGGGGCATCATCGACCCGATCCTGACAGCGTGGGCGCAGGACACGACCTCGGAGATCCCCCAGTATCGGGCCGGCTCCGCGGGTCCGGCCGAGGCGGACGCACTGCTCGACGAAGGTCGCAAATGGCGGCGCCTGTGAGCGAGGACGTCTGGTCCGCCCGCGACACCAACCCCGACGCGATCGAGGCCGCCCTCCGTGACCTGCTGCGCAACCGCCACGCCGCCAACGAGTCGCTGGCGCCGGCGCGTGTCCTGAACCTCGTCGTCGTGGTCGACCGCGACTGGAAGGGCGAGATCGCCAACCGGCTCGAGCGCGTCGGCCGCTACCACGCCTCTCGCACCGTCCTGTGCAGCGTCGAGGAGCGTCGTGAGCAGCTCGATGCGACCGCGACGGTCAGCTACGAAGACGCGCCGAAGGGCGGCATCGGCGTGATTCGTGAGCACGTCGAGCTCGACCTCGGGCCCAAGCACCTCGCGTCGCTTCGGACGGTCGTCGATCCTGTGCTCGTGTCCGAGATCCCCACCGTGCTGTGGTCGCCGCACGGGCACGATGAGGCGGTCGAGGCGTTGCTGTCGATCGTCGACGTGATGCTGATCGACTCAGACGACGGATCCGAGCCCACGGAGGCCTTCGACCGCTCGGTCGAGCTGCTCGACGCGGCCTACGTCGTCGACCTCGCCTGGCTGCGCACGACGCCGTGGCGCGAGCGCCTGGCGGCCAGCTTCGATCTACCCCAGCGGCGCGGCGCGCTGCAGGAGATCAGCGGGCTCGAGGTGCGCCACCGGGCGACCTCGACCGCCAGTGCGCTGCTCCTTGTCGGCTGGCTGTCCTCGCGCCTGGACTGGGAGCAGGCGCCGCTGCAGCCCGCCGAGCGCGCTGGGCTGAGCGGCACCGCCCGCCGGCAGGACGAGGAGGTTCCGATCGACCTGCGGTCCGCCGACCAGGATGCACCCGGCCTCGGCGGCGTGACCGTTTCCTGTGCCGATGGCTACGAGCTCTCGCTCGACAGGGGCCGCGGTGGGCTCGACGCGCGGGAGCGCGGCTTCGACGGCTGTGAGCGCACCTGGAAGGTGCTCGGGGCCTCCCGCGGCGAAGCCGGAATCCTCGGCGAGGGCGTCCGCCAGGCGCTGTTGCGCGATCCCACCTACGGCCCGGCGCTCGACGCCGCGCGCCGCTTCTCTCCGGCGTGAAGCCCAGGCTCGAGATCGTCGAGGATCCTGCGCGGACGTGCGCCGCCGTGCTGCTCGATGCCGTGGCCGCCGGCGGTCACGTGGTGCTCACCGGCGGCTCGACGTCGAAGGCGGCCTACGAGGAGCTCGCCCGGGAGCTGAACGCGCGTCAAGTCGACCTCGGCGCGACCACGTTCTGGTTCGGTGACGAGCGTGGCGTTCCGCCCGACGACGAGCGCTCGAACTTCAAGATGGTCAAGGAGTCGCTGCTCGACCGCCTGATCGGGCCGGTCTCGCCCGAGGTTCACCGGATGAAGGGTGAGCTCGGGCCCGGGCAGGGTGCGGCGGACTACGCGCGCCAGCTCGGCGACGCCGGCTCGCCCGACTTCGACCTGCTGCTCCTGGGGATCGGGCCCGACGGGCACATGGCGTCGCTGTTCCCCGACCAGGACTCGCTGCGCGAGCTCTCGCACCCTGTGGTCGGCGTGCCCGAGGCCGGACTCGAGCCGTTCGTGCCCCGGATCAGCCTCACGATCAGCCGGCTGGCGGCTGCGCGTCACGTGGTGTTCCTGGTCTCCGGCGCCGGGAAGGCCGATGCCGTCGCGGCCGCGTTCGGCCCTGGCGCGGAGCCGAACCCGCACGTGCCCGCCTCGCTGCTTCCCCCGCTGGCTCGCGACGTCACGGTGCTGCTCGACGCCGATGCGGCAGCGGGTCTGGCTCCGGCGCGGGAGGCCTGATGCAGGTCATCGGCGTCGACCTCGGCGGAACCAAGATCGCGGTCGCGACGCTGAGGGATCAGGACCTCGGCGACTCGACGATCGCGGCGACGCAGCTCGCGAACCCAGATCAGCTGATCGACCAGCTGGTCGAAATGGTGCAGGCAGCCCGCTCCGACGCGCTCGACGCGGTCGGCGTCGGCGTCCCCTCGGTGGTCGAATTCGACACCGGACGCGTCGTCTCGTCGGTCAACATCCCGTTGTCCGACGTGCCGCTGCGGCAGGTGCTCGGCGACCGGCTCGGGGTACCCGTGTTCGTCGACAACGACGCCACTGTCGCGGCGCTCGCCGAGTCGCACGACGAGCAGCTGAGGCAGATCGTCGACGACCTGGTGATGCTGACGATCGGCACCGGCGTCGGCGGCGGCCTGGTGCTCGGC
>DATCNP010000152.1:0-11450 GCA_036565205.1 Solirubrobacteraceae bacterium
AAGCCGATCGAACGGATCTTCGCCGACGACGGCGAAGGCGCCTTCCGGGCCGCGGAGCAGCGGATCACGCTGGAGCTGCTCGACAGTCACCGGGAGGCAGTGCTGGCCCTCGGCGGTGGCGCCGTGGTCTCAGCTGCGATCCGCGAGCGCCTCGCGCGCGAGTTCGTGGTCTGGATCGACGTCGGCTTGGAAGAGGCATGGGAGCGCTGCCGGGGAACGGGTCGGCCGCTGGCCGCGCGGCGGGACGCGTTCGAGCGTCTGTTCGTCGAGCGTCAGCCGTTGTACGCGACGCTCGCGGACGCGACGGTGCCCGCGTCGCACTCGAACTCGATGGCGCGGGTCCTGAGTGCCGCGGCCGGGCTGCCGGAACGGGCTCGCATGCTCTGGGCGTCGAGCGCGTCGGGTGATTACCCGGCCTACATCGGCCCGGGTCTGCTCGCCGGCGGCTTCTGGCCACCCGAAATCGAGGGTCGGCGCTTTCTGGTCACCGACGGCAACGCCGGTCGCCTTTACCGCGACACTCTGGAGCCGCTGGCGGGACGGGTCGCGATCATGCCCGGGGAGCAGTCGAAGACGATCGCCCATGCCGAGATCGTCTGGACCGAGCTGGCACGCGCCGGCATGACACGCCGCGACCTCGTCGTCGCGCTCGGCGGCGGTGTGGTCGGCGACCTGGCTGGATTCTGCGCTGCCACCTATCAGCGAGGCGTCGCATACGTGCAGGTTCCCACCACGCTGGTCGCGCAGGTCGACTCAGCCTACGGAGGCAAAACCGGGGTCGACATCGCCGAGGCCAAGAACTACGTCGGGGCCTACCACCAGCCCGAGGCGGTGATCGCCGACACGGACACGCTCGCGACCCTGCCCGAAGAGGAGCTGGCGGCCGGCTACGCCGAGGCGCTCAAGACCGCGCTGATTGCCGGCGGCAGCCTGTGGGGGCAGCTACGCGCCGGCGCCGACCCGACCGCTCCTGACCTGATCGCCGCGTGCGTGCGGACGAAGCTACGGATCGTTGCCGCCGATGAGCGCGATCGAGGCGTCCGCCAGGTGCTCAACCTGGGTCACACCGTGGGCCACGCGATTGAGGCGGTCACCGGGTACGCGAGCTACCGCCATGGCGAGGCTGTCGCACTTGGCCTGCTCGCCGCGCTCAGGCTCTCGGGCCAGGACGAATTGCGCGCCGAGGTCGCCGGGCTGCTGAGCGGGCACGGGCTGCCCACGAGCATGGCGGGGGTCGACCCGGACGCTGTCGTGATGGCCACGGCGCGCGACAAGAAGCGCCTCGGCGCGGGACCCGTCCCGTTCGTGCTGCTGTCCTCGCCGGGGGAGCCGCGCCCCGGCTGTGCGGTGCAACCACGCGAGCTGATCGCCGCGGTCAGAGAACTGGCAGTCTAGGGGCGATGTCGACCGCTCCCCCGGCCCGTAATCGCGTCGAAGTGATGCACGGGGTCAACCTCGATCAGATCGGGCGGCGCGACCCGGAGCACTACGGCGGAGTCACTTTCGACGAGCTCGAGCGCCGGATCTCCGAGGCTGGCGACGAATTCGGGCTTGCGACGCGCTTCTTCCAGAGCAACCACGAGGGAGAGTTCGTCGAGCACCTGCACCGGCTGGAGGGTCTGGCCGACGCGATCGTGCTCAATCCCGGCGCCTGGACCCACTACTCCTATGCAATCCGCGACGCGCTCGAATTGACCGGATTGCCGGCGATCGAGGTTCACCTATCAGACGTCGAGTCACGCGAGCCCTGGCGGCGCGAGTCGGTGATCCGCGAGCTGTGCGTCGCCTCGGTGGCGGGAAAGGGTCCAGACGGATATCGGGACGCGCTCGAGCTGCTTCGGAGCGAGCTGGCGCCATGAGTACGCGCGCGGAAAGGGTCGCAGCGGCGCTCGAGCGCCGTGGGATCGACGCGCTGCTGGTCGACGCGCTGGTCAACGTCCGCTACCTGACCGGATTCACCGGCAGCAATGCACTCGCGCTGATCAGCCCCGGCAAGCGCGTGTTCGCGACCGACTTCCGCTACGTCGAACAGGCGGCTGAGCAGGTCGATCGGGCGTTCGAGCGGGTGCGGGCTCCGCAGAAGTTGATCGACGTCGTGGGTGACGTTCTGCCGACCGGCGCCACGCGCCTTGGCTTCGACGACCAGCACATGAGCGTTCACACGCATCAGCGCCTGCGTGAGCTGCTCCCCGAGCGGGTCGAGCTCGTTCCCGCCGGGGGCCTGGTCGAGGAATTCCGGGCGGTCAAGGACGACGCCGAGATCGCCCGGATCGCCGCCTCCGCGGAGCTCGCCGACGCGGCGCTCTCGCGGGTGCTCGAGCGGGGGATCGTGGGCCGCACCGAGCGCGAGGTCGCGTTGTCGCTGGAGAATGAGATGCGCTCGGCCGGCGCACAGGGTCCGTCGTTCGGCTCGATCGTGGCCGCCGGAGCGCACGGCGCTCTGCCTCACGCGACGCCGCGCGACGTGACGATCAGGCCCGGCCAGCTCGTCGTGTTCGACTGGGGTGCGGAGCTCGACGGGTACTGCTCGGACTGCACGCGCACGGTGGCGACCGGCGAGATCGGCCCGGAGGCGGCCGAGGTCTACGAGCTTGTCCTCGCCGCCCAGCTGGCCGGCCTGGAGGCCGTGAAAGCGGGAGCCGACGGGCGCGAGGTCGACGCCGTTGCCCGCTCGGTGATCGACGTCGGCGGTCACGCAGAGGGCTTCGGGCACGGCCTGGGTCACGGCGTCGGCGCCGAGATCCACGAAGCGCCGACCCTCTCGCCACGCTCGGAGGATGAGCTGCGCGTCGGCAACGTGGTCACCGTCGAACCGGGCATCTACCTGCCGGGCGAGTTCGGCGTCAGGATCGAGGACCTGGTCGTGCTAACCGAAACCGGGACGCGGATCCTGACCTCGCTTCCCAAGCAGCTGACCTCGGTCGGCTGAGACGGCGGTGTCTACACTGGCCCGCGGCCAATGATCTCCACCAATCAGTTCCGCAACGGGAACCACATCGACATCGACGGAACCGTGTTCAAGATCCTCGAGTTCCAGCACGTCAAGCCTGGCAAGGGCGGCGCGTTCGTGCGCACGAAGCTCCGCCGCACGACCGATGGGAATGTGATCGATCGGACCTTCCGTGCCGGCGAGAAGTTCCGCTCTGTCCGCACCGAGGTCAGACGGATGCAGTTCCTCTACCGCGACGGCTCAGATGCCCACTTCATGGACAGCGAGAGCTACGAGCAGCTGGCGATCCCCGAGTCGGCGCTGGCCGACCCGCTGCGCTGGATGAAGGACTCCGAGGAGGTCGAGCTGCTCTACATCGACTCACAGCCGGCCGACGTCCAGCTGCCCAGCGCGATGGACCTGACGATCACCGAGACCGAGCCCGGAGTCCGCGGCGACACGGCATCGGGCGGAGGAACGAAGCCCGCGGTGCTCGAGACGGGGGCCCGCATCCAGGTGCCACTGTTTGTGAACATCGGCGACGTCGTGCGCGTCGACACCCGGTCGGGTGAGTACGTCTCGCGTGCGTGAACGTCCCTCACGGCCGCTGATCTGTCTGACTGCCTGTGCGTAGGACCGACCAGCGCCGCGCTGCCGTCTGGGCGCTCTACCAGAGCGAGCTGCTCGGCCGGCCGCTCGAAGACACGTTCCCGCGCGACGTGCACGCATTCACCCGCCAGCTGGCACAGCGCGTGCGCGAGCACCAGCCCGAGCTCGACGAGTTGATCAGCGGGCATGCCCACGGCTGGGCGCTCGACCGCATCGCCCCGCTCGAGCGATCGATTCTGCGAGTCGGCCTGCTGGAGGTCCTGCATCCGGACGAGCTGCCCGGAGAGCACGCGATCCCCGCCGAGGGCGCGATCGACGAGGCCGTCGAGACGGCGAAGCGCTTCTGCGGCGCGGACGCTCCGGGATTCGTCAACGGAATTCTTGGCGCGGTGCTGCGCGAGCGCGTTCAGGGCGTGTAGAGCCGCCGGCTCGCTGCTTGCTCTGGGTCCTATTCAGCGCACGCCATCAGACGCGTATGCGTCGGTAAGCGACTTCTGGATTGGGACGCCTGACTCCGGGCGTGAGGATCACTCAGGCGCGCGGCGGTCAGGGCTCGGCGCGAGCATCCCTCCCGCCTGCAGGATCGCCGAGCCCGTCGCGACGGCCACCGGCTTCCCGGTTGAGTCGTTGACCTGAGCGTTGGCCACCGCGAGCCGGCGCCCGGCGTGGACGATCGTGCCGGTCGCGACTGCAACGTCTCCGGTGGCCGCCAATGGACGCAGGTAGTTGACCTTCAGGTCGATCGGACCCGGCATAACGCCTGCCGGCAGCGTCGTCTGAATCGCACCGGTGATGGCCGCCTCGGCCAGCACCGCGACCGCGCCTCCCTGGACTCGCCCCGGGGGTGGCGCACACAGCCATTCGGTGGCGGGCAGGTTGAGCGTCGTCGTGCCGGCATCAGCGGACACGAGGGTCATTCCGGTGAGGTGGTGGACAGGGGGAAGCGGCAGCTTGCCGGCGATCTGCTCGCGCAGCACCTCGAGCCCGCTCAGCCGGTCCCACGCGCTGGCCGGGACAGCTGCGCCGATCGCGCTGCGTCGCCACGGGTCAGGGATTTCCGCCGGCTCCTCGTGGTGGGGCGGTTGCGCTGCCGCTCGCGCCGGAAGTGAGAGCAGCACGCACAGCGAGGTCGCATGCGCAACGAGTCGCCCGTCTCCGTCGGTCACAGCGGCCTCGGCGAACGACACCGTCGAACCGAGGTCGATCACACGCGCGCGAGCCGTCACGGTATCTCCGGGGCGGACTGTATGGAGCATCCGCAGCGAGAGCTCCGCCGTCGTCGGCCCCGTTTCGGCAGGGAGCAGCGAGATGATCGCGCAAGCGATCGCGGCGTCGGCGGGAATCGTCAGCGGGCCGAGCGAGATCGTCCCCTGCGCTGAGCAGAGCCACTCGGTAATTGGCAGCTCGAAGGTCGCAGCGCCGTCGCCGACGGCGATCAGCCGCAGCCCGGTCAGGCGCGAGAGCGGTGGCTGGGGTGAGCGACCCTCGAGCATCGCCCGCATCTGTTCAGACCCGGGGCGGGCGAGACCCGCCGGATCGAGATAACCCCCTCTGACCGGCTCCCGCCAGGGCGAGCCCTCGATCGCCTCCGCGGCCGGCGCAGCTTGATCGGACATTGGCGTCAACCTAGCGTCTGCCGATCCCGGTGGGGGACTCGATCATTCGTCCACTTCCGGCGGCTACGCCGCTCACATGCAGGCCCCCGACCGATCAATGCCCCGGGGGTGCTGGTGCGTTCCCCCGAGTGGGCAGCCCCGCCTGGCACGCCCACCCGCCGGCACACCCCGTTCTTTCCACCAAGCAGGCATCGGCGCCGGCGGCCTCTCGGTCGCCGGCGCCGAGCTCCCACCAACGCCGCTGGGCGCCAACCCCGGGACCCGCGAGCCGCGCCTCCCGGCCAGGTCAGCTCAGCAGGTTTGCCAGCCACGAGCCGACGGCCTCACGGACCCCGGCCGGATCAGCTCGGAGACTGTGATCTCCCTTGAGCTGCACGACCTGACGGTCAGCCCCCGGGGGCGGAAGTCCGAACGGGTCGTTCTCGCCCTGGACGATGAGGGTCGGTACGGGCACCGCTTCGAGTTCCGAGATTCGGCTCGGCGGGGGTTTCGCGCCACGGCGTTGCGGCGGCAGCAGTGGGAAGGCCAGGCAGAGGACGCCGACGGCTCGGGTCTCAGCGGCGGTGCGGCATGCGACGCGCGCGCCCATCGAGCGCCCGCCGGCGATCAGCCGGTGATCGCTCAACTCACCCATCAGGAGGTGAGCGATCACGGCGCACCATGCCTCGTCGAGGCGAGCCGCGGGACCAGGGGCCTTACGGCCGGCGACGCGGTAGGGCTGCTCGACGAGCGCGACGCTCACACCCTGCGCGATCGCCGCACCGGCGGCCGCGACGAGATCCGGCGCGGCGATCCCTCCGCCCGCTCCGTGGCCGAGCACAAGTGCCGCCCTCGAGCCGTCCGCCAGCTGCAGGTGGGCGCGGGCCGGACCGCGCGGCGTATCGATGTTGAGCTCCATCAGGCGGGAGATAGTCGCAGGCGCTGGTCGGGAGGGCCGTCCGGCTCGCAGCTTCAGCGCCTGGCAGCTGAGATCACCCGGACCTCCGTCGGCGACCGGCGCCGGATCTGCCGAGCGGCGGGATGGCTCCGGAACCTGATCCCCCGCCGAGCCGGCAACAGGACGAGCTCAAACTCGTTGTCAGAGACCCACTCCTCGATCGTCGGGTCAGTGCGCTCGACCAGCATCCGGAAGCGGGCGCCGTCCGCTGCCGGCCCGAGCAGGCCGACTGACTCGTGGAGTTCGGCCAGCACCTGATCGCGCACCGCGGCGTTGAGCGCGTCAGGCGAGGCCCCTCCGCAGCATGTCGCCCGCTCCTGGGGAGCCACGACCAGGACCGTCAGCTCCGTCGGGCGCTCGGTCAGCAGATCGACGGCCTGCGCTAGTGCGGCGACTCCATTCCTCCCCGGCTCGAACACGACCGCCAGCCGGCGCGGCTCATGGCGCGGTTGCGCGTCCGAGCCGACCTCGTGCGAGGACCCGTGCTCCAACATCACGCCACGCCGTGGCATCACGCCGATGATGACACGGCCGACTTGGGTCCGAGCCAAGAGACGACGCGAGTTCACGCTCTCCGCCCCAGAACGCCACTGAGCTACCTTGGCAGTGGTGAGGCCGATGGATCTCGTGATCGCTGCGGGGCATGGAGCCGGCTGACCTGAGCGGTTCGGCCGCGGCCGCACATGCGCCGCGCAACCGCGCCATGCCGGATGAGCTGCACCCACGGCATCTCGCCGTGCGCGTCGCGCAGATCGCGGCGATCATCGCGCTGGTCGTGATCGCGATTGGCGCCCTCCCGGGGCTGGACGAAGTGCGCGCGCGTCTGGAGGGCGCCGATCCGATCTGGATCGTCGCGCTCGCGGTCGCCGAGCTCGGGTCGTGCGCTGGTTATCTGCTCGTCTTTCGCTCGACGTTCTGCTCACAAATGCCTTGGGGCCTCGGCTACGACATCGCGATGGCCGAGCTGGCGGCGAATTCGCTGCTGCCGGCCGGGGGCGCCGGCGGCCTTGCGCTCGGCGCCTGGGCGCTTCGCCAAGCCGGCATGCCCACCGGCCACATCGCGCGCCGCACCGTTGCCTTCTTCGTCGTCACCAGCGCAGCCAACTTCATCTCGGTCGTGCTGGTCGGACTCGGCGTCTACGTCGGCATCCTGCCGGGCAGCGGGTCTTGGCTGCTCACGCTGGTGCCGGCGCTGGTCACTGCCCTCGGCACGCTCCTGGCCGGATTGAGCCCAAGGCTTCTACGTGCACTCGGAGCCCGCGGCGCAGGCTCGGGTGGCGGTGGCTGGCTGGGTCGCGCAGGCCATGATCTGCGTGGTTGGCTGACAGCCGTCGCCGACGGTGTCGATCAGGCGATCGTGCTGTTGCGTTCGCACAGCTTCGGTGTGAGCGTCGGCTCGTTCGCCTACATGGCGGCCGACATCGCGGCGCTGGGATTCGGCTTCGCCGCGGTCGGCCACGTGCCGGCGTTCGGCACGCTCGTGCTCGGCTACCTGATCGGCCAGCTCGGCAACCTACTGCCGCTGCCCGGCGGAATCGGGGGCACCGAGGGGGCGCTGGTCGGAATGTTCGCGCTCTACGGCGTCGGACTCACGCGGGCCACGGCGGCGGTGCTCACCTACCGGCTGTTCCAGCTGGCCGTCCCGGCGCTGCTGGGGGCGCCGGCCTTCGTCGCGCTGCGCCACAAGCTGACCCGGACTGACCGGCCGGCCCTGGTGTGCGAGCCGCTCGCGATGGAGGTGGTCAGGCTCCCGGAGCGGCGCGGGGCTTCCGTCGAGAGCGGCTGAAGGGCCGCCCGAGGCCGGCTCCGTCGAGTCGTAACCGTTCCAGTCGATGTGGTTGACCTCCGCGGCGAACTCTCGCCAGATGTTGATCATGACATCGACGGTGTAGAAGTCGAGCGACGTGCGATCTCCCTCTCGGGAGCGGTCGTACCGTCCCCGTTGGGCCAGCTTGATCAGACAAATCTAGGTGCACAACCTCAGCGCCGAAATATCACGACGTAATGGGGACGGGTTCCTGTTTGGTCGCGCCAACCGTCGCTTCCCGTTTGGACGCAGGCCCGTGAGCCTGCGTCGACGTCGCGGGCGAAATGTCCGCGAGCTCGCCGGTCGATCGCAGAACCCACGTTCACTGCGACGGGTGGCTTCTCGCGACGGGGGCTCGTAGAGGGCCCTGGCGGCGTCGAGCGCGGCTTGCAAGAATCGCCGGGTGTCCTTAGAGAAAGGCTTGCTCCTTCCGAGTGGCATGACGGCCGCCGATTTCACTCGCCAGACCGGCGGTGCAGCCTGCCCAGAAGTGCCGGCAGAACAGCCGCCACCGGCAGACATGCCGCCCGTGCGCCTGATGATCCTCGACTCGCTCGCCGATGATGCGGAAACCGTCTACACGATGCGCAACTGCGGCGAGATGGCTCCGAACGGCGTAGCGCTCGTGGGCGAATCGCATCTGCTCGGGGCGATACGGTCGCTACTGGACGGTGGCTTGGTCGAGGTCAAGCTCGAACACGTCGTCATCGGTGAGCGCCTGTTCGTCCGTCGCCTCGCCGAACGAGCGAGCACAAGTGACGATGACCTGCGGCGATACTGGTTTGAAATGACGCCCGCTGGTCAGGCGACTTGGAGACAGGCGTCCGATGTTCTAGATGCCTACCGAGCTGCGCATCCGGTCGAGCCCGGCGACGATTCGACCGAGTCGCAGTAGCCAACGTTTGACTGCGACGAGCCAGGCTGACGGGCGGCGCTTCGTTCAGCACCACCAGGCTGCTCTAGTCGAGTTCGCGCCAGGATTCGGCCGAAAGCGGCTGTCTGGCTCGCGGTTTCGGACGTCGTCGCGAATGCCGGATGTTCGTGGAAGGGGGAGCGATGGGGTGTGTCTGTGGCGTGGGATGATCTTGCTGATGCGGGTCGCGGCGCTTTACGACATTCATGGCAATCTGCCCGCGCTCCGGGCGGTACTGGCCGACGTCGCTCGAGAGGGGATCGAGACGGTTGTGATCGGCGGCGATGTCGCGGCGGGCCCATTGCCCCGTGAGACCATCGAGCAGGTGATGGCGCTCGGCCCGCGCGCCCGCTTCGTCCGCGGCAACGCCGACCGCGAGGTCGTTGACGCATACGACCAGGGCCGGCTCAGCTCCGAGGCCGAAAGCGGCCCGGCGGAGCGGGCCGCGGCGTTCGCCGCGGCGAGAATCTCCCATAACCAACGCGATTTTCTGGCCGACTTCCGCACAACGGTGGTCCTCGACGTCGACGGTCTGGGCCCGACCGTCTTCTGTCACGGTTCGCCGCGAAGCGACACCGAGATCATCACGACCACGACACGCGACGAGCGCTTGAGCGAGATCCTCTCGGCGGTCGCCGAACCGGTCGTGGTGGGTGGTCATACCCACCGCCAGTTTGATCGCCGGCTGGGCGGACATCGTTTCATCAACGCCGGCAGCGTTGGGTCTCCCTATGAGGGCCGTGTGGGCGCGTTCTGGGCGTTATTGGGTCCAGATATTGAGCTGCGCCGGACCGTCTATGACGTCGCTGACGCGGCCGAGCAGCTCAGTGCCACGGAATTTCCCGACATCGACGAGATGCTGCGCGAGAGCCTGACCGATCCGGTTGATCCGGATGAGGTCGCAGCGTTTTTCGAGGAGCTCGCTACGACGAGCTGACCGGGGCTCGACGGCTTCTGCATCGTCGCCGACGCGGCCACGCGGGCCCGGCTCGTGCTCCGTGGCGCGAATCCGTTCGAAGGAGTAGTCGAGGACTGGCCCATAGAGGCGATGACCTGGCCGGTGGTTCACGACGCAGATGGCTGGATGGCTGCGGCGTCTTTTTCAAGCTGACGGCGGTTTATCGCTCAAGGGTAAAGTCCGATAAACTCGTCAAAATAGATGCTTGCAGAGGACAACCCCTACACGCCGAATGCTGGAGCTGAGCCGCGCTACCTGGCCGGTCGCGAGCCCGAACTCGACTCTTTCCGCGTGCTTTTGCGACGCATGAAGAAGGGCCACACCGACCAGTCGATGGTTGTCGTCGGCCTGCGTGGTGTGGGCAAGACGGTTCTGCTGAGCGCCTTTCGCAATATCACCGAGGAGGAGGGTGATCTTGTCGCGATCGAAGCAGAGATCACCAAGCACGAAGATTTCGGTCCTCGGATGGGCGCGCTGGTCCGACGCGCGTTGTTCAGCGTTGCCCCATCGGCCAAGTGGAAAGAGCGCGGCCGGCGTGCCGCGTCCGTGCTTCGCTCATTTCAGATCACCGTGACGCCGGAGGGCGAGGTGAGCGCAAGTCTAAGCGGTGTGGATCCCCTCGAAGGCGTAGCCGATAGCGGCAACCTGTCCGACGACCTGACCGACGTGTTCGTCGCGCTCGGCCAGGCGGCAGAGGAGCACGGCAAGGGCGTGGTCTTCATCTTGGATGAGGTTCAGTTCCTCAACCTGCGGGAGTTCGAGGCGTTGATCGCCGCACTGCACAAGACCGTCCAGCGACGCCTCCCGATCACGCTGGTTGCGGCCGGCCTGCCACAGTTGCCCGAGCTGGCGGGAGAAGCCAAGTCCTATGCCGAGCGGCTGTTTCGTTTCCCCACCGTCGACAGTCTCGCTCCGGGGGAGGCGCGCAAGGCACTCATCGAGCCAGCACGTGATCTGGGAGTCGGCTTTGAGGACAGCGCGGTCAACGAGATCTTGGTCTACACCGAGGGATATCCGTACTTCATCCAGGAGTACGGGTCGGTGATTTGGAGCTTCGCGGAGGAGACGCCCATCACGAAGGAGAATGTGGACGATGCTCGAGAGGCTGTCGAGGCCAAGCTGGACGAGAGCTTCTTTCGCGTCCGCGCCGACCGGACCACCGACGCCGAGCTGAAGTACCTCAGAGCTATGGCGGAGCTCGGCCCGACCCCACAGCTGGCGGGTGATGTCGCGGATGTGCTGGGTCGCCAGTCGACCTCGCTCGGGCCAACGCGGGCGCGCCTGATCGGAAAGGGCCTCTTGTGGACGCCGTCGCACGGCTACGCAGCGTTCACCGTCCCTCAGTTTGACCGCTACATGAAGCGCACCTACGGGCTTGGAGTCTCCCGCTGACCTACCCTGTAGCTCGTCGGTCGAAGAACAGCCCGGGCCGCGGCCTTGACGCTTCTCCTCCGTCGCCGACTGAGGCGTCTTGGTCGCGCCGCCGCTTCAGACGGCGGCCGGCTCAAGCAGAAGTCGGATGCCGGCCACGGGGGCCAGTGACGTGACCCGTGTTTCGTGCAAGGAGCACTCAGCGTGTGTCGCCGCGTGGTCTCCTATGTCTCTGCGGCGGGTGGCTGGAGGACGAGCCAGATGCCGATCGCGAGGCTGAGGGCGGCTGAGGCGATGTAGATGGTGATGT
>DATCNP010000153.1:0-25204 GCA_036565205.1 Solirubrobacteraceae bacterium
CCTTGGACACGAAGCCCGACGCCCCCGCCGCGCGCGCCGCGGCCGCCGACATCCGCCCCGAGCCCGAGATCAGCAGCACGCGCGTCGACGGCGAGGCCTTGCGGATCGAAGCGCACAGGTCCGCGCCCGACTCGCCGGCCAGGAACAGGTCGACGAGGGCCACGTCGGGTTCGAACGTGCGCACGTGCTCGAGTGCCTCGGCGCCCGTCCGCGCGGCGAGACAACGCTCGACCCATTCCTGCTGGCCGAGCAGCACGCGGAAGCCCCAGTGAACGACATCGTGGTCGTCGACCACCAGCACCCGCAGCCGGCGCCCGCCGGTCGCGGCCTCGGCGCTCACGTCGCCTCGCGCTCCAACGGCACCACGAGGCGCACACGCCAGCGGCCGGTGCCCCGTGGCCCGAACTCGACCACGCCTCCGTGCTGGAGCGCATCGAACGCCGCCAGCCGCAGCCCCATGCCCGGTCCGCGCGCCCCCGGGCGCACGCCGTCGTTGCGGACCTCGAGCGCGAACGTGTCCCGATCGCGGCTCAGCGCCACCTCGACGACGCTCGGTGAGGCGTGTTTGGCGATGTTCCGCAGTGCCTCGGCGAGCACACCCTGCGCCAGCGGCTCGAGGTCGGCCGGCACCGTCACATCGGCTGGCCAGTCGACGTTGATCGGGGGCGCGGCGCTCGCGACGTGGCGCTCGAGCTCGGCCGCCAGCGTCGTGCCGGTGTCGCGGTCGAGCGGCGCCAGCGGACGCTCGAGCGCCTTGCGCAGATCGCCCAGCGCCTGCTGCATCTCGGCTCGGCAGCGGTCGCGCTCCTCGAGCGTCAGCGGCTGCTCGGTGCTGAGCGCCAGCGACACTCCGAACAGGCGCTGGAGCACGCGCTCGTGGATCTCACGGGCGAGCTCCAGGCGCTCGTCGAGCCGGCGTGCGCGCTCCTGCTGCCGGGTGGCGATCCGAGCCGTGGCGACCAGCGCGGCGGTCTTGCCGAGCGTCCAGAGCAGGTGACGCTCGCCGTCGCCGAGCTCGAACGTTCCGCCGCCGCGATCGGCGCAGATCACTCCATATGGATGCCCGGCGGCGCTGAGCGGGGTGCAGACGAGCGTGGTTATCCCGAGCAGGTCCGCGTAGTCCGGCGGGACGGCCTGCTCGATCCGCTCCGAGACGACGACGACGGCGTCCTCGCGCAGCGCGCGCAGCGCGATCGGCGTGTTGACCAGCGTCGGGCGCAGCGCCGCGAGCTGGGAGAACGAGGTTCCGTGAGAGCCCACGGCGCGGACGCGGCTGCCGCCAGGATCGGCCATGAAGATCGCCGCCCGGCGCATCGTCGTCAGGCGGCAGATCGCCTCGCAGATCCGGTCGTAGAACTGGGTCGATGAGGTATCGGTGTCGACTTCCGCGAGCAGCTCGACAAACACCTCGAGCGGCTCGACGCCGGCGAACAGGGATGGTGGGTGCTCAGCGGTACCGGCGGGCGCGGCCGGGTGGGTCATGCGGCTGCCACCGGCAGCTCGTGCCGACGACGGATGTCGTACAAGGTCGTCCGCTCGGCCGCCGGACGCCCGGCGCGGTGCGCGGCCGCGATCAGGTCCTCGGGCTCGAGCATCACACCGTGGTAGCTCCCGGCCATGCGCGAGATCGACTCCTCCATCAGCGTGCCGCCGAGGTCGTTGACGCCCCATCGAAGCGAGTCGGTGGCGGCGTCGAGGCCCATCTTGACCCAGCTGGCCTGAAGGTTGCGGACGGTCTTTCCGAGCGCGAGCCTGAATACGGCGGTGTGCTTGAGGTTCTCCTCGCGGGAGATCTCCTGCACGCCGTGGGTGCGTCCGAGCAGGGTGTGGAACGGGATGAACGAGAGCGGCACGAACTCGGTGAAACCGCCGGTGCGCTCCTGTAACTCACGCACGACGCGCATGTGCTCGGCCAGCTCCCAGGGCTCCTCGATGTGCCCGAACATGACCGTGACCGTCGAGCGGATCCCCTCGGCGTGCGACGCCTCGATGATCTCGACCCAGCGCGCGACCGGGAGCTTGTTGGGCGAGATGCGCTCGCGGACGCCGTCGTGGAGCACTTCGGCCGCAGTCCCTGGTGTAGACCCGAGCCCGGCCTCCCGCAGCCGCGCGAACACGGCCCGCGGCGCCAGCCCGCTGACGTCGCACATGTGCGAGATCTCCATCGGCGAGTAGGCGTGGAGGTGCAGCTGCGGTGCGAGCTGCTTGGCGAACCGTAGCCAGCCCAGGTAATCCTCCAGGCCCCAGTCGGGATGGATCCCGGACTGCATGCAGATCTCGCTCGCCCCGGCGTCCAGCGCTTCCTCGACCCGGCGCGCGAACTCAGCCTCGGAATGCTCGTAGGCGTCCGGCGAGCGGCGCGACTGTCCGAAGCCGCAGAACGCGCAGCCGACGATGCAGATGTTGGAGACGTTGATGTTGCGGTTGACCACGAACGTCACCGTGTCGCCGGCCAGCTCGCGGCGCAGCTCATCCGCGGCGCTGCGGATCTGCTCGATCACCTCCGGCCGCTGCTCGGCGAACAGCGCCGTCAGCTCCTCGGCGACGAGCGCCTGTCCGCCACGCGCCTTCTCGACCGCCCGAAGCGCGGTGTCGGGATCGATCTCGATCTCGGTCCGGCGACCGCTTCCGCGGCGCGGGATGAACGACCAGTACGAGCCCTTGATCACATCGAGCACCGGGGGCGCGAGCCATTCGCGGTCGATGTACTCGGGATACACGCAGAGCCTCTCGCTGAGCGCGTAGCCGTCCTGTGCGAGGCGCTTTCGGACCTGGGTCGGCGAGGGGAACGGATGCTCAGGCGAGATGTGGTCGCCGTTGGCGCTCAGGCCGCCGAGGTCGGTGGCGCCCGCCTGCACGAGCTCCGACCACCAGTCGGCCAGGTTTGGCGGTATCTGGATACCGACGCTCGGCATCAGCCGCCGCGTCTCGGCGATCAGCCGCTTCATGTCGGCAACCGTGACGTCGCAGGCCCAGCTCGGTGCTTCCAGCGCCGGCCCGTGCCCGACGCCCGTGCGCCAGTACTCCCGCGCGGCGGCGTCGGCGATCTCGGCCGGCTCACGACCGTAGTAGCTCTGATGCGGGACGAAGTTCTGGAGGATCACCTCCTGTATGTGGCCGTGGCGCTCGTGCTGCTCGGCCAGCGCGGCGATCGACGCCATCCGCTCCTCCTCGTTCTCGCCGATCCCGACGAGGATCCCGCTGGTGAACGGAATCTTGAGCTCGCCCGCGGCGGCGATCGTCTCGAGCCGCCGGGCGGGATGCTTGGACGGCGAGCCGGCGTGGACGGTATCCATCAGGCGCTCGGAGATCGACTCGAGCATCAGGCCCTGCGACGCGGTCACCTCGCGCAGCCGCGCCAGGTCCTCGGCATTGAGCGCCCCGAGGTTGGTGTGCGGAAGCAGACCGCGCTCGAGCGCCCGCTCGCAGACCCAGGCGACGTAGGCGGTGAAATCGGGATGGCCGAGGGCCTCGAGCCGTGCGGCGACGCCGGGGTTGACCTCGGGCTTCTCCCCGGTGAGGACGAGCAGCTCCTTGACGTGGTGGCGCTTGACCGCACGGTCGAGGATCGCCTCGACCTCGTCTGGCTCGTGGAGGTGCGTCTGGTGGGTCGCGAACGCGCAGTACTTGCAGTAACAGCGGCACGTCCGCGAGAGCGAGAGCGTGAGGTTGCGGCTGAAGGTGACCCGACGGCGCATGCTCGGCGGCCGATTCTAGGGAGGAGCGCTCTCGGGGCCTCAGGCCGGCAGCAGCCCGGCGACCAGCTCGGCGCCGGCGCGAGCCATCCGCGAGCGGGGCACGACCTGGTCGAAGCCGCGCGCCTGGGCCGCCGTCTTGACGTCGGCCTCGACGTGGGAGAAGAACGCCAGCGTCGCCAGCCCGTCGCGCCGCAGCGCGGGGGCCACGAGCTCGAGCCGGTCCTCGACGTCGGCTGTCAGGTCGACCACGAGCACCTCCGCATCGCCGAGGCCCCGTTCCAGGCCCTCACGGTTCGAGACCAGCGAGACCTCGTGCCCGGCCGCGCTGAGCGTCCCGAGGACGTTGGAGCCGAACAGCAGGTCCGGGACGAACGCGAGGACGCGCGCCACCGGCTACTGCGCCCGGAGCCGCTTGAGCTCCTGACGCACGGACTCGGGGCGACCCCACATCTGCGTGACCTCGACGCGCCCCGTCCGTGCCTCTCGCAGCGCCAGCTCGCCGGCGATCCCGGCGTCGTCGAGCAGCTTCAGGGCCATGTGAACGGCGGGGGCGGCGGCGGCGTGACCGAAACGGTGGGCCACGAGCAGACGCCAGTGCCAGTCGTGCTTGGAGTACGGCTGCGCGTTGCAGCCGACCAGCAGCACAGCCGCGTCGACGTAGCGGCGCTCGTCGAAAATCCGCAGGTCGAACTCGAGATCGGTCCAGTCGTCGGGCAGCGAGTCGACGATCTCGGTGAAGTTCTCAGCGAGCGCCATGCCGACCAAGCCTACCGAGCCGGGGCTCCGCTCAGCCGGCGAGCTGCGCGACGATCAGGAACGCGTTCAACGCCGTGATCACGGCGGCGATCGCGTAGGCGGCCAGCCGCGTGAGCCGGGTGTTGACGTAGCTCCCCATCAGCTCGCGCTTGGAGGTCAGCATGGCGAGCGGGACCAGCGCGAACGGAATCCCGAAAGACAGTGCGACCTGGCTGAGCACGAGCGCGCTGGTCGGGCTGACCCCCACGGCGAGCACGATCAGAGCGGGGATCATCGTCACCGCACGGCGGACGAGGACCGGAGCGCGGACCCTGATGAATCCGGCCATCACGATCTGGCCGGCGTAAGTGCCGACGCTCGAGGAGGAGATCCCCGAGGCCAGCAGCGCCGCCGCGAACACAAGCGCCGCGCCGCCGCCGGCGATCCGGCCGAGCTGCGCGTGGGCAGCATGAATCGAGCTCGTTCCGGCCACCGGGTGACCGTGGAACAGCTTCGCGGCGACCGCGAGCATCGCGAGGTTGATCACGCCGGCCAGCCCGAGGGCAACGATCACGTCGAGGCGGGCGAAACGGAGGACCCGGCGTCGCTGGTCCTCGTTGCGGACTCGCACTCGTCCCTTGGTCAGCGCGGAGTGCAGGTAGATCGCGTGGGGCATCACGGTCGCGCCGACGATCCCGACCGCGAGATACAGCGAGCTCGTGCCGATGAGGTTCGGCACCAGCCCGCGCAGCGAGGCATGCACGGAAGGCCCGATCCGGAGGGTCTCGTAGAGAAAGCCGATCAGGACCAGCCCGAGGAGCGCGGTGATCGCGAGCTCGAAGCCCCGGTGGCCACGGCGCTGAAGCTCGAGGATCGCGAACGCGATCACGGCACTGATCAGCCCGGCGGTGAACAGCGGCACCCCGAAGAGCAGGTTCAATCCCAGCGCGGCGCCGAGCAGCTCGGCGATGTCGGTCGCCATCGCCATCAGCTCGGCCTGGATCCACAGCGCCCAGCTGACCGGCTTGGAGAAACGCTCGCGGCACAGCTCCGGAAGGTCGCGGTCGGTGACGATCCCGAGCTTGGCCGACAGGAACTGGACCAGCATGGCGACCAGATTCGCGAGCAGCACGACCCACAGCAGCAGGTAGCCGAATTTTGCCCCGCCCTGGATGTTGGTGGCGAAGTTGCCCGGATCCACGTAGGCCACGGAGGCGACGAACGCGGGGCCGAACATCCACAGCGTGGCCCGCACGCGCCCGCGCGAGAGCACGTCGTCGAGGTGGCGGCCCGAAGTCTCGGCGCCTGGGACCGGGACCGCTTGACCGGCGGCCGCCCCGGTCTCGAGCGCAGGAACTGGAATCCGCGTCCGCGTCGTCACGGCGCGACCTCGACGCGCATCGCACGAGCGAGCTCACCACCGAGTACGTGGATCTGGTCACCGAAGCGCACGAACAGCGGTCCCTCGAACGGCTGCTTCTCGACCACCTCAAGCTCATCGCCGGGCGCGATCCCGCGGTGGGCGAGAAATCGGAGCATGTCGGGGTCCGAATCGGAGATCCGGGTGAAGGTTCCACACGCTCCCGGTCCAAGCATCTGAAGGCTCTCGGTCGCGCGCTCCTCGATCGTCAGCTCGCGCGTGGGGATCGGATCGCCGTGGGGGTCGTGCGTAGGATCGCCGAGCTTGGCGGCGATCAGGTCCTCGAGCTCCTCGGAGAGGACGTGCTCGAGCACCTCGGCCTCCGCGTGGACGCGGTCCCAGGACACCCCGAGGCTCTGGACGAGGTAGAGCTCGAGCAGGCGGTGGTGGCGCATCACCTCGAGCGCGACCCGCCGGCCGTCGTCGGTCAGCGACACGCCGCGGTAGGGCCGGTGCTCGACGAGACCGAGCTCCCCGAGCCGCTTCACCATCCCCGAGGCCGAGGCGGCCGTGACCCCGAGCCGCCCGGCGAGCGCGTTGGTGCTGACGGCTCTGCCTCCGCGCCGCTCGAGGGCGTAGATCGCCTTGGCGTAGTCCTCGACCGCGGTGGAGCGCTCCGATACCGGTTCTCGGTTCAGCTCCACAAAAGTTATGGTATGCCTAACTCTCGATTTTGTCCACTCAATCTGAGCTCTCCGTATCCTTGGGCTGTGACCACGACCGGATCAGCGAGCGCGGAATACCAAGCTGTGACCGAGGCGTGCGGGCTGCTTGACCGGTCCGAACGCGGAAAGCTCGCTCTGAGCGGAAACGGGGCCAAGGCCTTCCTGCAAGGCCAGGTGAGCAACGACGTCGAGGCGCTCGTGCCGGGCTCCGGCTGCTACGCGGCATTCCTGACCCCGAAGGGCAAGATGCTCGGCGACCTGCGGATCCTCGATACCGGCGAGGAGCTGCTGCTCGACACCGAGCGAAGCGCGCTCCAGGAGCTGTTCAACATGATCCGCCGCTTCAGCGTCGGTTACGAGATGGAGCTGCACAAACGCACGCTCGAGCGCGGCCTGATCTCGCTGATCGGGCCCGACGCCACCGCGATCGCGGGCGCCGAGCTCCTCGCCGAGGAGCATTCGCACGCCTCGGCCACGCTCGCCGGAGTCATGGCCCGCGCGATCCGGACCGACCTCGGCATCGACCTCATGTGCGACGCAGCCAACACGGCCGCGCTTGCCACCGCCGCGCAGGAGCGCGGTGCGTTGCCGATCACCGAGACGACGGCCGAATGCCGCCGCGTCGAGACCGGGCGCCCTCGCTACGGGATCGATCTCGACGACACCGTGATCCCCCAGGAAGCGGGGCTCAACGCCCGCGCGGTGTCGTTCACGAAGGGCTGCTACGTCGGCCAGGAGACGGTGGCGAGGCTCCACTACCGCGGGAAGCCCAACCGCCACCTGCGGGGGCTGAAGCTCGACTCACCTGCCGGCACCGGCGATGAGATCGCGCTCGATGGACGCATCGTCGGCCGCGTTGGGAGCGTCGCCGACTCGCCCGATCTCGGCCATCTGGCGCTCGGGCTCGTCCGCCGCGAGGCTCCCCCGGGAGCCTCCGTCGCCGTCGGCGCCGAGCGGATCGGAGCCGTGGTCGTCGAGCTCCCGTTCGCCCCCTGAGCTTCTGATCAGCGCTTCGAATGCCTTGGCGCCGGGCGCCGGCGCCAGCAGGAGCTGCGGCGCGTCGGTATGCGACGCCAGCCAGCTGGCCAGGATCCGGACCTCGTCGACCTCGTCGGGTGGCACGTGGGCGCCGAGCTCGCCGATCCGGCCCGCGCGCGTCAGTGCCGCGCCGCTGCGCCTGGGCAGCTCGTCGGGGTCGGCGACCGGACCCCAATCGACCAGCCGTCCGCCGACCAGCCAGAACCCGTCGAAGGTCGGTGCGGTCGGATGCCGGGCGAGCACGAGCCGCGGCCGGGCGTGCGTCGCCTCGAGCACGCCGCCGAGCCGGCCGAGGATCGCAGCCAGGCGCCCGGCCCGGCGCCGGAGCCAGGCCGCCCGCTCGAAGTGCTGCTCGGCGGCTGCCGCTCGCATCTCGGCGGCGACGTGGTCGAGCAGGTGCGCCCCCGGTCCCCCGTTCTCGACGCCGTCGACGAACAGCCGCAGCGCCTGATCCAGCCGCCGCCGGTAGAGGTTGGGGTCGAGATCGCCGAGACACGGCGACAGACATCGGCCCATCTGACCGTAGGCGGAGGGATGATCGCGGCGCGGGAGCCTCCGGCCGCAGTGGCGCAGCCCGAACAGCGAATCGAGCTGCTCGACGAGCTCGACCGCAAGCCGGCGCCCGTGGAGCGGACCGATCGTCACCGCGTGGCCGGCGGCGGGATCGCGAGCGACCTCGAGAATCGGGAATGGGATGTCAAGCCGGCAGCGGATGTAGACCAGCCGGTCGTCGCGCCGCACCAGCCGCTTGTTCCCGGGCGGCCGCAGCTGCTTGATCAGCCGATTCTCCAGCACAAGCGCGCCGAGCTCCGAGCGAGTCGGGCGGTAATCGACCATCGAGGCGTGGGGCGTCCAGTCCGCAGGGGCCGCCGATGGGGCGAAGTGGGATCGCGCGCGGCTGCGAATCGAGATCGATTTGCCGACGTACAGCGTGCGACCCGAGGGATCGCGGAACAGGTAGACCCCGGGGTCGCGCGGAAGCTCGCCGAACTCGAGCCGCGGCAATACCGAGACGGTGGTCGCGCGGCGCTCCCGAGATGGCCTGCGCCGGGGCCGCCGGGGCGACAGCAGCGCGGTCGCCTCGGCGATCGACGCGGCGTTCGCGCACAGGCGCGGGAACAGCGCGCAGAGCACGCGGGCGCACGTCTCGGCATCCGGGAGCGCGCGGTGGGCGACGTCGACTTCGATACCCAGCGCCTGCGCGACGGCGACGAGCTTGCGCTCGCGCTGGAGCGGCAGCAGCGCCCGGGCCAGCGCCGCCGTGCACAGAACCGGAGGATCGGGCCACTCGTTCCCGACGCGCTCGAACGCCTGGCGCAGTACCCGCCGGTCGAATGGCGCGTTGTGGGCCACCATCACCCGCCCGCGCAGCCGCGGCTCGAGCTCGGCCACAGCGAGCTCGAGCGACGGGGCGTCGTCGACCATCGCCTGCGAGATGCCGGTAAAGCGCTGGATGCCGCGGCGCAGCGGCGCCGAGGTACGCACGAGCGAAGACCACCGGTCGTGGAGCTCGCCGCCACCGACCAGCACTGTGCCGACCTCGGTCAGCTCGCAACGCTCGCCGCCGAGCCCGTTGGTCTCCGTATCCACGACGAGAAACTCGGCGGTGGCGATTGGGCGGGCGAGCAGCTCCACACCCGCGGTGATACGCCTCCCGCCGGACGGCGTGAAAGAGCCTTTGCACGGGACCCAGGCTGCCAGCGTGATTTCAGCGACCGCCAGCCTGAGTAGCATCGTGGTTGACCCGGATAGGAAGGAGTCGTCAAGTGACCGCGATCGCCCCCGACCCCAAGAGACTCAACGAGCTCGACGACGACATGCGCCACGCGTGGAGTGCATACCAGGACCGTCTGCGCGAATTGACCGGCGAGGAGTACGAGCTCGCCGAGCGCGAATCCTGGGACGAGCTCCAGAACGAGCTCAGCCGCCTCGAGCAGGACCGCAAGTCGCTGACCGGAGCCACCTCCTGAGCGCGCACTAGAAGCGCGCCCCGCTGTCGGTTAGGGTTCGAGCCGAGCCCGGATTCGATTCGCCGTAGTCGGCGCCGGTGCTCGGAAGGAGAGTCACAGCCAGGATGCGCAAAACGACGATCGCGGTGCTCGGGACGGCTGCGCTTTCGCTGACCGCGTGCGGGAGCAGCGGCGGCACATTCGCAGACAAGCCCGGTCCAACGCCCGCAGTCAACCTCGCGGTCTACGTGAACGACTCGAAGATCTCGATATCGCCGACGAGCGTCGGCGCCGGCCCGGTCGTGTTCACGGTCACCAACCAGGGCAGCAAGGCGCATTCGCTGGCGATCCTGTCGGCGGGCGGCTCGAAGATCGCCAGCACGGCGCCGATCAATCCGCAGGGAACGACCCAGGTCTCGGTCGATTTCAAGCCCGGCACCTACAGCCTCGCCGGCGGCGCGGGGCGTGGCACCGATGCCCAGCTGGCCAGTGCGCCGCCGCTCGCGCCCACGTCGCTGCACATCGGCAAGCCGCGCAGCAACAAGCCAGGCGAGCTGCTGACCCCGTAACGAGCGCACCGGCCGGGCGTGGGGTCGGCGATCGCCTCGGCGCCGGCGATTCCTTGCGCTGACGCAACCACACACATTTATGCAACACTTGCATGCGTGCAAGTAACTACCACTGAATCGAGGACCGAGCTCGCGAGCGACCTGTTCGCGCTGATCGTCTTCCTGCACAAGAACTGCAACTCCGACCTGTTCGAGGCGATGGGTGCGCTTGAGCTGACGATGACTCAGATCAAGCTCCTGCACCATCTCGAGGATGCCCCGCGGGCGCTGACGCTGAAGGAGGCGGCCGAGCTCGTGCTGGTCTCGCTGCCGGCGGCCAGCCGCACCGTGGACGACCTCGTCCGCCGCGGCTTCGTCGAGCGCCACGAGGACGTCGTGGACCGCCGGATGAAGCGCGTCAGCGCGACCGAGGCGGGGCGCGCGGTGATCCGCCGGCTCAACGCCGCGCGGCTGAACGGGCTCGAGCAGTTCGCCGAATCACTCAATGAGGCCGAGCGCCGGGAGCTGGCGCAAGCGCTGACACAGCTGCTTCACCGCCCCGATCTCGCCGCCTGCCGACCTGAAAGGGCTGACTCTTGACCGACCGAATCCTCGCCCACCGTCATCGTCTCGTGAACGACGAGAACAGCCGCTGGTGGACGCTCGCGGCGATGTGCTTCGCGCTGTTCATGGTGATGCTCGACAACACGGTGGTCAACGTGTCGCTGCCGTCGATCCAGCGCGACCTCCACGCCTCGCTCTCAGCCCTGGAGTGGACGGTCAACGCGTACACGCTGACCTTCGCCGTGCTGATGATCACCGGCGGGCGCCTGGGCGACATCTTCGGACGCCGCCGGATGTTCCTGTTCGGCGTCGTCGTGTTCGGGATCTCGAGCGCCGTGATCGGCTTCTCCGCCGACGACACGATGCTGGTGGCGTTCCGCGCCGTCCAGGGGATCGGCGCGGCATTCATGATGCCCGCCACCCTCTCGATCATCACTCAGGCCTTCCCGCCGCACCAGCGCGGGATGGCGATCGGGACCTGGGCCGGAGTAAGCGCGATGGCGCTGGCGATCGGGCCGGTTCTCGGTGGCTTCTTGACCCAGCAGGTGAGCTGGCGGGCGATCTTCTTCATCAACCCGCCGATCGCGGTGGTGGCGATCGCTGTGACGCTGTTCGCCACGCGGGAGACTCGCGACGAGACGGTCGCCAAGACCGTCGACTACCCGGGCATCGCCGCGATCACGGTCGGACTGACCTCACTCGTGCTCGCGCTCGTCCAGGGCAATACCTGGCACTGGGGCTCGACCCGTGTGATTGCGCTGCTGGCCATCGCGGTGGTGGGGCTGGCCGGCTTCGTCGTCATCGAGCGCCGCGTGCGCGCGCCGATGGTCAACTTCGACTTCTTCCGCTCGCGCACTTTCCTGGGGGCGAACCTGGTCGGGTTCATCGTCTCCTTCGCGATGCTGGCCCAGTTCTTCTTCCTGGCCCTCTACATGCAGAACATCCTCCACTACTCGCCGTTGCAGGCCGGTGTGCGCTTCCTTCCCTCGACGCTCGTGATCATCGTCATGGGCCCGCTCGCCGGTCGTTTGACCGACCGCGTCGGGCCGCGGCCGCTGATGACCGCGGGGCTGCTGGTCGTCGCCGCCGCACTGCTGATCCAATCCCGGCTGACGGTCCATTCCGGCTACGGCTTGCTGCTTCCCGGCTTCGTGCTGATGGGCATCGGGATGGGACTGGTCATGTCGCCAATGAGCACGGCCGCGATGAACGCCGTCGACCGCACCAAGGCCGGCGTGGCGTCGGGCACGCTCTCGATGAGCCGGATGGTCGGCGGAACGTTCGGCGTGGCGATCATGGGGGCTCTGGTGACGACCCTCGGCCGCGCGAAGATCGACACGCGTCTCCCCCACGTCCCGGCCGGCACGCGTGCTGCGATCGCCAGCTCGCTTGGCGACGGCGGCGAGATCGGGCACCACGCCTCGGCCCAGGTCGTCTCGGCGATCCGCGAGGCATTCGTCTATGCACTCGGAAAGGGCCTGACGATCGGCGGCATCGTGACTCTGATCGGAGCCGTCCTCGCCTGGACGCTGGTCCGGCGTCGACCGGAGCCGGTACAGGTGCAAGCTGCGCCCGAGCCGGCCGCGGCCGCCGAGGACGAGCGCGAGCTGACGCTGGCCTGACCGCGCCGGGTACGATCCGGCCTCTCGAGTTCTCGTCCCCGAGCAGGAAGGTTGGTCCGTGGCCGTCGATCTGAGCCGGGTCTCCAGCGTCGCAACTGAGCCGGGCGAGCTCCCGGCCACGATGGCCGCGTGGGTCATCCGCCAGGAGCGCGAAGGCGAGCCCACCGACGCCTTCCAGCTCGAGGAGATTGAGGTCCCTGAACCGGGCGCATTCGAGGTCGTCGTCCGGGTGATGGCCGCGGGCGTCAACTTCAACAACGTATGGGCCGCGCTCGGCGAGCCGGTGTCGGTGTTCCGCTACCACCCGGCCGAGGACCACCACATCGGCGGCTCGGACGCCTCCGGTGTGGTGTGGAAGGTCGGCGAGGGAGTGACGCGCTGGAAGGCCGGCGACGAGGTCGTCGTGCACTGCAACCAGGCTTCCTACGAGGATCCCGAGGTTCACGGCCTCGACCCGCTCGCCGCCCCGAGTCAGCGAATCTGGGGCTACGAGACGAGCTGGGGATCGTTTGCGCAGTTCTGCAAGGTCCAGGCCCAGCAGCTGCTGCCCAAGCCCAAGCACCTCGCCTGGGAGGAGGCTGCGGCCTACGGGCTGACCTACTTCACCGCCTACCGGATGCTGATCGACCGCTGCAAGCTCCAGGCCGGCCACCGTGTCCTGATCTGGGGCGCGGCCGGCGGCCTCGGGGTGTTCGCCACCCAGCTGTGCGCGATCAGCGGCGCGGACGCGGTTGGTGTCGTCTCGAGCGATGACAAGGGTCGACTGGTCGAAGAGCTGGGTGCCATTGGCCACGTGAATCGTGGGCAGTTCGACGGGATGATGCGCCGCGGGTCAGAGACGGCCGAGGAGGAGAAGGCCCGCTTCAAGGAGTCCCGGCGATTCTGCAAGCGCGTCGAGGAACTGCTCGGAGGTCCGCCCGACATCGTCTTCGAGCACGTCGGCAAGGCGACTTTCCCGACCTCGGTCCTCGTCGTAAAGCCGTTCGGGAAGGTCGTGATCTGCGGCGCGACCTCGGGCTACCAGCTCGATTTCGACGTAAGGTATCTATGGATGCGCCAGAAGGAGATCATCGGCTCGCACTTCGCCAACGCCTGGGAGGCCACGAAGGCCAACGAGCTGATCGAGGAGTCGAAGATCCGGCCCGTGCTGTGGCAGACGATGGGTTTCGAGAAGGTTGCCGAAGCCCATCAGCTGCTCCGCGACAACCAGCACCTCGGCAAGATCGCGATCCTCGTCGGAGCCACCGAGGAGGGCCAGGGCGCCACTGCCGAGGGACCCGGTGCGATCCGCGCCGAGGTTGGTGCATGAGGATGGGGACTCTGGTTTGGGTCTCCTGGTACGCGACGGTCCTGCGGCAGGACATCTTCGCCGAGGAGGTTTCCCGCGTCGCTCCGATAGCGATGCGTTACGGAGCGACGCGCTACTCCGTTCAGATTTCGAACGAAGACCGCTACAAGATCACGCAGATGTCGTGGTTCGCCTCGAAGGATGATTGGTATCGCTACTGGGACGGGCCGGAGATGATCGAGTTCCGTGCCAGCAACTTCGGCCGCTACCAGATCCCGATCGTCTACGGCTGGCAGGACGAAGTGGTGGCCGGGGAGCTCGGCCCCGAGGTGCCGCTGGCCGCCCAGCCTGACCCTGAACCCGAGCCTCAGGCTACGGTTTCCTGATCGCGCCCTAGTCCGTCCTCGGCGCCCGGTACGCGCAGCGCGAGCTCGAGCCAGAAGCGCGAGTCGGCGTCCTCGAGCGCCGGACCGAACAGCTCCCTCAGCCTCCCCAGCCGATAGCGCGCAGTCTGCGGGTGGATGCCCAGGCGTTGGGCTACCGCTCCCAGCCGCCCCTGCTCGGCCAACCAGACTCGCAGCGTCTCGGTCAGACGGCGGCGTGAGCCGGGCCTGAGCGCCGCGAGCGGGGCGAGCCGGTCGGAGGCCAGCTCTCGCGCGAGCCTCGGATCGCCGCGGATCAGCAGCTCACCGGCGTGCTCTCGGGCGCTGATGAACGCCGCCTGCGGGCCGGCGAACGCGAGTGCCGCTCGCGCACGGGAGAAGCTGATTCGCGCCTCCGCCCAGTCGACGGTCGTCCCCAGGCCGCCCCAGGCGCCGGCGTCGAGCACCGCGTGCTCGATCGCCGCGCGACGCCCCGGGCCGTCCGGGTCGGGCACGAAGGCGCAGGTCAGATCACCGATCGCCTCGGCGATCGCGTCCGGGGGGAGTCGTGAGACCGCGGCTCCTCGCTGCTCGCCGCCGACTGCGAGGGCGGCCACCGTCCGCGGCAGCGGCCAACCGGCCTCGGCGGCTGCGGCCTGGACAGCCGCGGCCTCGGCCGCCGGCTCGCGGGCGAGCAGCCGCACGAGGCGACGCCGGCGAAGCTCGGCTTCGCTCGCAGCGGCCGACTGCTCCAGCGCGTGGCCTTCGGCCGATTCGGCCGACAGCACATCGATGTAGGCGAAGATCGACTCGGCAAGCAGGTACAGCGTCGCCGGTTCGAGGCCGGCGTCGACTCCGGCGGCCGCGAACCTGCGCCAGGCCACGCGGGCGCCGACCCGATAGGCACTGAGGAGCGACTCGAGGCTTCGACCGGCGCGCATCTCGCCTCGCCCGAGAGCCGAATACACATCCGGACGCGTGACCGAGCCGCCGGCCTCGATCTCGGCCAGGAAGTGGCGCAGCGCCCCCGTCACCCCGGCATGGATCCCGGCACCGAATGGGCCCTCGATCGGGCGCGCGTAGGCCGGCACCGTTTGCACGGCCTCGATCATCTCCGCGGCCGTGTCGTCGAGGACAGGTCGCAACACCTCGGCGATGCGGGCGGGGAGCGCGTGCCACGGTTGATCAGACATCTGTAGCTAAAACTACAAGTTCGGGCGCGAGACTAGTGGCATACCTAGGAGAAACTTGCGTTTCGGGCACGTATGCTTCGGTATATGAGCCGCACGCACAAGATCGCCAACCTGATCGGGGTCCCGGCTCCGCTGGTTGGCCTGGTGATCGCGATCGTGCTGCTGTGGAACCGTGCGATTGGCCCGCTGGAGCTCGCCCTGCTGGTCGGCTTCTACGTCGTCACCTGCCTCGGTGTGACGCTCGGCTACCACCGGATGTTCACCCACCGGGCGTTTGAGTCCTCCCGCGCGTTCCGCGCGATCATCGCCGTGCTGGGCTCGATGGCGGTTGAGGGATCGGTGATCACCTGGGTCGCCGATCACCGCAAGCACCACGCGTTCACCGACCAGGACGGTGACCCGCACTCCCCCCACCTGAGCGGGCCCGGATTCTGGGGCGGGGTCAAGGGGCTGTGGCACGCGCACATCGGCTGGCTGTTCGAGACGGTCGGTACCGCCGAGCGCGAGCGGTTCGCAGCGGATCTGGTCTCCGATCGCGTTGTGCGCGCGGTCGACAAGCTGTTCTGGCTCTGGGTCACGCTGAGCATGGGAATCCCGTTCGCTCTGGGGTGGATCGTCGGCGGCAGCTTCGGTACCGCGCTCACGGCTCTGCTGTGGGGTGGCTTCGTGCGCGTCTTCCTACTGCATCACGTGACCTGGTCGATCAACTCGATCTGCCACTTCTTCGGGCGCAAGCGGTTCGACATCGACGATGAGTCCCGCAACGTCTTCTGGCTCGCGCCGCTCTCGATGGGCGAGGCGTGGCACCACAACCACCACGCGTTCCCCACCTCGGCCTTCCACGGCCTGCGACTGGGCGAGCGACTCGCGGACCCGACCGGCCTCGTGATCGCGCTACTGGAGAAGCTCGGGGTAGTCTGGAACGTGGTCCGAGTTAGCCCGGACCGCCAGGCGGCCAAGCTCCTGAAGGCGCCGCCACTCACCGACGGCGGCATCGCGTCGGCCCCCAGCGCCTAGTCGCGCGTCCGTCCGGCGCCTGGTCGCGCTCGTCGACCCCCGGCGCCTAGTCGCGCCGGTAGCGCAGCCCGTCGAGCGCGATATCGAGGATGTGATCGATCTGCCCCGGCTCGCTGGTGGGGATCTTCGCGATCCCGCCGATCATCTGGATGACCTCGTGCAGGTTGGTGTCGGCGCGTACGACCCGCGCCTCTTGAGCGCGCTTCAGCAGCGGCTCGCCGGCGGCGAACAGCGCAGTGCGGCAGCTTTGGAACACCGGTGCGTCACGGTCGACGTAGTCCAGCAGCTCCTGGGCCAGCGCCTGTTTCGTGGCCATGTAGCCCACGAACCCATGCAACCAGGCGGCGAGCGCTTCCCACGGCGCCAGGTCGGCGAAGTCGGCGGCTGAGCGGCACATCGCCTCGACCTCATCGACGTACACGGCCTCGAGCAGCGCCTGGCGGTTGGGGAAGTGCCGGTAGAGCGTGCCGATCCCCACCTGAGCGCGCCGAGCGATCTCCTCCAGCGATGTCGCGGCTCCGCCTTCGGCGAATGCGTTGCGCGCGGCGGTGACCACCTTCTCGTAGTTGCGCCGCGCGTCCGCACGCTGCGGGCGGGCGGGGAGCTGCTGGGTGGTTTCGATCGTGCTCACGACAGGTTCTCACACATTTCGCTTGACAAACCGGAGGGTACCTCCGTATAGTTCCGGAGGGAACCTCCACTTAGTTCTGGAGGTGGCCTCCAGTTTACCACCGTCTCGTACCAGTCTCAACAGTTTGGACCAAGAATGAACCTTTCCTCCCTTCCCGCCGCCACCAGCAACCGCCGCCGCTGGATGGCGCTCGTGGTCGTCTGCCTGGCGCAGCTGATGATCGTCCTCGACACGACGATCGTGAACGTGGCCCTGCCCGCGGTCCAGCACGACCTGCACTTCACCCAGGGCAACCTGACCTGGGTCATCGACGCCTTCCTCGTCACCTTCGGCAGCTTCCTCCTGCTCGCCGGGCGACTCGGTGACCTGCTCGGCCGCAAGCGCGTCTTCCTCGCCGGCGTGACCGTGTTCACGGCCGCCTCGGTGCTGTGCGGCGTGGCCCCGACTCAGGGCTTTCTGATCGGCGCCCGTTTCCTCCAGGGCATCGGGGCTGCGATGCAGGCCTCCGTGATCCTGGCGATCATCGTCACCGAGTTCCCGAAGCCCGCCGAGCGTGCGCGGGCGATGAGCGCCTACGTGTTCGTGGCCGTCGCCGGCGGCTCGCTCGGACTGCTCGCCGGCGGCGCGCTGACCCAGGCCCTCAGCTGGCACTGGATCTTCTTTGTCAACGTCCCCATCGGTCTGGCCACGATCGCGCTGGGCAAGACGCTGATCCCCGACGACAACGGCATCGGGATCGAGCACGGCGTCGACTGGCTTGGCTCGATCCTCGTCACCGTCTCGCTGATGACCGCCATCTACGCGATCGTCCAGGCCACCAGCCACGGCTGGGCCTCGTCCCAGGTGCTCGGCTTCGGCGCCATCGCGATCGCGCTCATGGGCGCCTTCCTGACCGTCGAGTCGCGGATCGAGAACCCGATCATGCCTCTGCGCATCCTCCGGTTGCACGGTCTGGTCAGCTCGAGCGTCGTCCGAGGCTTTCTCGTCACGGGGATGTACTCGACGTTCTTTCTCGGCACGCTCTACCTCGAGCACGTGCTCCACTACACCGCGCTGCAGACCGGCCTGGCGTTCCTGCCCTGGACGGTGACGGTCGGAATCCTGTCGTTGGGTGTCACCGCACGTCTGGTCACTCGCTTCGGCCCGATGCGCGTGCTGATCTCGGGGATGGTCACGGTGATCGCCGGCCTGGCACTGCTCAGCACCGGCGGGGCTCACACCAGCTTCTTCCCGACCATCTTCCTGGCCTACTTCGCCATCGGCCTGGGGATCGGCAGCGCGTTCATGCCGCTGCTGACGATCGCGATGGCCGAGGTTCCGGCCACCGACGCCGGACTGGGCTCGGGGATCGTCAATGTCTCTCAGCAGATCGCCGGAGCGCTCGGGCTCGCCGTGCTCGGGACGATCGCCACCAACCACTCAAAGGCACTCGAGGCCGGCGGCCACACCGTCGCGAGCTCCCTGATCGGTGGCTATCACCTCGCCTTCGCGATCGGCGTGGCGAGCATCGCAATCGGGATCGGGACGGCACTCGCCCTCCTGCGGACCGGCGAAGCGCCGGCGGTGGCCACGCATCCCGCGCCAGGCCTGGAGCCGGCCCGCTCGCTCGCCGCCGGTCCCGAGCCGCAGATCGAGCGGCAAGCCGCCTAACGGCGCGCTTGATCTCTCTCCTCACGCGGTCGTGCGCGCGAGGAGAGAAAACTATTGCCGGTGGAGAATCTCCAGATCGCCGACCGCCTTGACGCTTTCGCGTCGTTGCTCGAGCTCGCGGACGCCAACTCGTACACGATCCGGGCCTACCGGCGCGCCGCCGAGACGATCCGCGGCGCGGCCCTGCCAGTCGTCGATCTGGTCCGGTCCGGACGCGTGCGGGAGCTGCGCGGGATCGGCCCGGGGATCGAGGTCCGGCTGCGTGAGCTGGTCACGACCGGTCAGATCGCGGAGCTGGCGGAGCTCGAGCGCGAGCTCGCGCCCGATCTCGTCGGCCTCGGACGTTACGTCGGGCTCGGCGCGAAGCGCTCGATTGAGATCGCACGGTCCCTCGGCGTGCGCACGGCGCAGGAGTTTCGCGAGGCAGCCGCAGCCGGCCGGCTGGCGAGCGTTCCGGGTATCGGGCCCAGGACCGAGGCGCGCCTCATCGAGGCTCTTACCCGGGAGGCCGATCCGCGACCGCGGCAGGGGCTTCTGCTGAGCCGGGGCCGCGAGCTGGTGGGTGCCGTCGCGGCAGCCCTGCAAGGCGAGCCGGCGGGCGACGTCCGACGGTGGCGGGACTCCTGTGAGTGGCTCTCCGTCGTCTGCGCCACGCTTGATCCCGGCTCGGTGCTTGCGCGCTTCGCCGCGCTGCCGCAGATCGTCGCCGTGCTCGAGCAGGAGCACCAGCGCGCGGTCGGGGTCACCGTCGAGGGAGTGCCGATCGAGCTGATCGCCGCCGAGCCTCAGGTGTTCGGAACCGAGCTGGTCCGCGCCACGGGGTCGCCCGCCTACGTCGCCGCGCTCGAGCCGCTGCCGGGCGCGCCCGACGAAGAGGCGGTCTACCAGGCTCTCGGAATCCCCTGGTGTCCGCCGGAGCTGCGCGAGCAGCCGTTCCGCGGCGAACCGCCTGCGCTGGTTGAGCCTGAAAATATTCGCGGCGATCTGCACTGTCACTCGACCTGGTCGGACGGACGGGCGAGCGTCGAAGAGATGGGCCGCGCGGCTCGAGAGCTCGGCTACGACTACCTGGCGATCTGCGATCACACTCCCGCCGTGGGCGCGGTCCGCGGCCTGACCCCGGACGACGTCCGCCGCCAGGCCGAGGAGATCGCGGCCGCGAACGAGCTGCTGGCGCCGTTTCGCGTCCTGCGCGGGATCGAATGCGACATCCTCCCCGACGGGCGCCTCGATCTGCCCGACGAGGTACTCGCCGATCTCGAATGGGTCCAGGCGAGCGTGCACGGAGGCCAGCGGATGCCGCGGCGAGAAATGACCAAGCGCGTCGAGGAGGCGCTTCGCAATCCGTATGTGCGCTGCCTCAGCCATCCCAAGGGCCGCTACATCAACCGGCGGCCGGAGAACGCACTCGACCTCGACCGCGTGTACGAACTCGCCCTCGAGGAAGGCGTTGCGCTCGAGGTCAATGGCCTCCCCCTCCGCCTCGACCTCAGTGGCGGGCACGTCCGAGACGCGCTGCGAGCCGGCGTTCAGGTCGTCTGCTCGACCGACGCGCACTCGGTGCGCGGACTCGAAAACATGGCGCTGTCGGTCGCGACCGCCCGCCGCGGCTGGGCAACGGCAGCGGACGTCATGAACACGCGACCACTAGGCGAAATCCTCGACCGGCCCGCTGCCCGGCAGCCTCGAAACTAGCCCGCCTCGAGCGGGGCCATCGTCAGCCCGGCGCTCTCGAGCCGCTCCCAGTACTCCTCGGCCTCGTCACGCTGGCCGCTCCATACGATGGCCAGACCGGCGTTGTGGATCTGGTCGGCCAGGCGGTATCCGTCGGCGAGCGTGACGGCCGGCAGCACGCGGGCGAGCGTCTCGGCCACATGGTCAAAGGTGTTGTGGTCGTCGTTGAGAACGACGACCTTCCACGGTCCCCCCGACCCGCTCCCGGGGCCTCCGACCCGGGGCAGCTCAACCGTCACCGACATCGAATTCAGCATACCGCTGCGCTCGGGCTCAGCGCTCGGCGCGCTTGCGCCAGTAGCGCTCGAGCCCGGCGAACAGCTGCTCCGCCGGCGCGGCCTGCTCATAGCTCGCGGCCAGCGCGGCCCCGGCCTGCTGCTCGATCTCCGCCCGGATCCCGCTGACGAACTCTTCGCGCGAGACGGTGCGGGCGAGCTCCGCCCAGGCGTCGAGCCTGTCGCTCACCTCGGCGAGTTGTCCCGTGACGTCCTCCGAGTCCCCGAAGTGGGTCATCGCCAGCCGCTCCGGTTCCCAGGCGGCGACCAGGTCGATCGAGCGGTGCCAGGCTTCGACGTCGATGTCGGGAGGGGGCGTCGGCGGGATCGTGATCGTCGAGTCGGTGATCCGGACGCCGGCGACGTCGCCGACGAACGCCGTTCCGTCGTGCAGGTAGGAAACGTGGTGGGAGGCGTGGCCGGGCGTGTAGGCGACGGTGAATCCCCCCGGCAAAGTCTCGCCACCCGTGATCACGGTGAGGTTGCGCTCGGGTACCGGGAGCATCTCGCCCCACAGGCGATCCATGTCCTCACCGTAGAGCCGGGACGCGCTGCTCATCAGCCGCGAGGGGTCCAGCAGGTGCGGCGCGCCGAGCTCGTGGACATAGACCTTGAGCTCAGGCCAGCGCTCAACGAGAGAACCGCTCGCGCCCGCGTGGTCCAGGTGGATGTGGGTCAGGAGCAGAGCTTCAGGACGCGCGTCGCCGAGCGTCTCGAGCAGCACGGGCAGGCACGACGAGGGCCCCGGGTCGATCAGCACGCCGCCCACCTGCCAGCAGCCGATCACGCGCTCGCGACCGAGATGCCGTAGGTCGATTATCCGCACGAGGTCAGCTGTGCGACCTACTGGCGGCCGGAGCCGCGTGTCCCGCCGGGCGTCGAGGGCGGGAAAGCGGAGCCGTCCTCGTAGCGCTGGGCCTCGAGCATCGGCTCTTCGTCGTACTCGGGGGGCGTGAACGGCGCCGTGGCGTCGGGGTCCTCCGCCTGTGGCTCGGCGTCGGCAAAGCCGCTCTGGTCCTCGGCCTGCGGCTCGGCGTCGGCAAAGCCGCCCTGGTCCGCCGCGGGGGCGGCGAATGCCACCGTGGCCTCGATCTCGTCCGGCTCGGGCTCACCGCGGGCCGGATCCTCGGCCAGCGGGCTCAGAGGTCCGGCGTCGGCGTCGTAGATCGGCGCTCCTGTGTCGGCTTCCTCAGCCGCGGGAAAGCGCTCTGCCGCGGTCTCGGCAAGCGCCAGAAGCTGGCTTGCGAGGTCCTTGGTGTCGTCCACGATCCGGTGGCGCTCGGCCCAGATCCGGTCGGTGTCGGCGTCCAGATCCCGTACTCGCTGCTCGGCGTCGGCGGTTATCTGCAGCGCCTCCTCCCGGGCCGCGACGAGCCTATCCTCGGCGTCCGCCCGTGACTGCGTGGTGATCTGCTCGGCGGTGTCGTGTGCGCGCTGGAGGATCCCGGAGATCTGCTCGCCGAGCCGCTCGAGAGCCCGCCTGATCGCAGCATCGGGCGATCGGGTCGATCGCAGCTCGGCGACGAGCTGGCTCGTCTGCCGGACGTACTCGTCGACCGCGAGGCGGTCATAGCCTCGCAGTGCGACCGGGAAGTCGGCGTGGACGGCCGCCACCGCGTCGTCGGGGAGGGTTTCCAGCGGCACGGTGATCTCCTGGAGAATCGCGTGCTCGCTTGCGGCTGAGCTTTGATCTGGCATGCGGTTGATCCTTCCCAATTGTTCCACGGCGCGAACCCGGCTCCTGCAAGCAGGATGCCAGCCTGCAGAACGCGGGCGCGAACGGCTCATACAATTCAGTACATGATGGCCTCAGGCGCCTCGGATGCTGCGCCGCAACCGCGGCTCGCCGAGCGCGACCGTCCGTGGATGATGCGCACCTACGCGGGCCATTCCGACGCCAAGCGGTCGAACGAGCTCTACCGGAGCAACATCGAAAAGGGCCAGACCGGGCTCTCGATCGCCTTCGACCTCCCGACGCAGACGGGCTACGACCCCGACGACGAGCTCGCTCGCGGCGAGGTCGGCAAGGTCGGGGTCGGGATCGCCCACGAGGGCGACATGCGCACGCTGCTCGACGGCATCCCGCTCGACCAGATGAACACGTCGATGACGATCAACGCCACGGCGGCGTGGCTGCTCGCGCTCTACATCGTCGCCGCGGAGCAGCAGGGCGTGGCCGAGGAGCAGCTCCAGGGCACAACCCAAAACGACATCCTCAAGGAGTACCTGAGCCGTGGCACGTACGCGTTCCCGCCGGGGCCGAGCATGCGTCTGATCGCCGACACGATCGCCTACACGGTGGAGCACGTCCCCAAGTGGAACCCGATCAACATCTGCTCCTACCACCTCCAGGAGGCGGGCGCGACTCCGGTTCAGGAGATCGCGTACGCGATGAGCAACGCGATCGCCGTGCTCGACGCGGTCCGTGAACGCGTTCCCGAGGAGCTGATGGGGAGCGTGTTCGGACGGATCTCGTTCTTCGTCAACGCCGGCGTCCGGTTCATCGAGGAGCACGCCAAGCTGCGGGCGATGGGCCAGCTGTGGGACGAGCTCGGCCGCGACCGCTACGGGGTCGACGAGCGCTACCGCCGCTTTCGCTACGGCGTCCAGGTCAATTCGCTCGGGTTGACCGAGGCCCAGCCCGAGAACAACGTCTACCGGATCGCCCTCGAGGTGCTCGCGGTCACGCTCGGCCGCTCGGCGCGTGCCCGGGCGATCCAGCTGCCGGCGTGGAACGAGGCGCTCGGCCTGCCTCGGCCGTGGGACCAGCAGTGGTCACTGCGCCTGCAACAGGTTCTGGCCTACGAGACCGACCTGCTCGAGTACCCGGACATCTTCGACGGCTCGAAGGTGATGGACGGGTTGGTCGCCGAGCTGGTGGCCGGCGCGCGTGAGGAGATGCAGCGCGTGGCCGAGCTGGGCGGTGCGGTCGAGGCGGTCGACTACATGAAGGCGGCACTGGTCGAGTCCCACCGCGAGCGCTGGCAGCGGATCGAGTCGGGTGAGCTGACGATTGTCGGGATGAACCGCTTCACCTCGACTGAGCCCTCGCCGCTGACCGCCGACAACGACGGCGGCATCCTGGTCGTGGACCCCGCGGTCGAAGCGCAGCAGCGGGCAGCCGTGGAGCGCTGGCGCGCGGAGCGCGATCAGGCCGCCGTCGACGACGCGCTCGCCGAGCTCGCCCGGATCGCGCGGAGCGATTCCGAGAACGTGATGCCGGCTACGATCGCCGCCGCCCGGGCCGGCGCGACGACCGGCGAGTGGTCTCGAACGCTGCGCGACGTCTTCGGGGAGTACCGGGCGCCGACCGGCGTCGGCGAGGCGGCCGCGGTGTCGACCGAGGACGTCGCGGAGCTACGCGACGAGGTCGAGCGGGTCAGCGAGGCGCTGGGGCGGCGGCTCAAGTTCCTGGTCGGCAAGCCTGGGCTCGACGGCCACTCCAATGGCGCCGAGCAGATCGCCGTGCGGGCCCGTGACGCCGGCATGGACGTGGTGTACGAGGGAATCCGGCTGACTCCCTCCCAAATCGCCAATTCGGCGGCCCAGGAGGGCGTGCATGTGATCGGGTTGTCGATCCTCTCGGGCTCGCATGCCGAACTGATCCCGTCGGTACTGGCCGCCCTGCGTGCCGCCGGCGTCGAGGACGTGCCGGTCGTGGTCGGGGGGATCATCCCCAAGCGCGACGCCGACGCTCTGCGCGAGGCGGGGGTCGCCGCGGTCTACACCCCCAAGGACTGGGATCTCAACCGGATGATGCGTGACATCGTCGCGCTGGTCGGCGAGCGCTCCGGCGTCGAATCCACCACGAAGGCTTGAGCGGCGGCGCCGACGCGCGAAGGCGCCCGGCAGCCGGCGATGCCGACTGGCGCCGGCTGGCGGCGCGGTTGCGGGAGCGTGACCTCGCCGCCGCGGCGGCGGCGCTGAACCTGGTCGAGAGTCGCACCCCGGACGATCGTGCCCAAGCCGGTGAGCTGCTGGCCGCGCTCTCGCCGGCTGCCCTCGGGACCGAGGCGCCCGCGCATGTAGTCGGTATCACCGGTCCTCCCGGAGTCGGCAAGTCCTCGCTTCTGGCCCGGCTGGTCTCCGAGTGGCGCTCGCGGGAGCAGTCCGTCGCCGTGCTCGCCGTGGACCCGACCTCCCGCCGGTCCGGCGGCTCGCTGCTCGGCGACCGTGCTCGGATCGACGTCGATCCCGGCGACCCTCAGATCTTCGTCCGCTCGACCGCTGCCGGCAACCGGCTCGGTGGGCTCGCTCCCGCGACCCGGGCGGCCGCGAGCACCCTGGCCGTGGCCTTCGACGTGGTCGTGATCGAAACGGTGGGCATCGGGCAATCCGAGACGGAGGTCGCCGACATCGTGGACACGGTCGCCGTCGTCGTGCAACCCGGCTCGGGCGATGTGCTGCAGTTCCTGAAGGCCGGGGTGATGGAGATCCCCGACGTCATCGTCGTGACCAAGGCCGACCTCGGCCAAGTCGCGGTCCGGGCGATCCGGGACCTCCACGCCGCCCTGCGGTCGCTCGGATCCGGTGACACGGCCGTGGTCTCGGTCTCCTCAGTCGCACCGCCCTCGGGCATCAGCGAGCTCGTCGACGAGCTCGACGCCCACCGAGCTGGACTCGACCTGGGAGCCCGGCGCCTGCGTGCCCGGCGCATGCACGCACTGGCGAATTTCGTCGCCGAGTACGGGGAGCGCGGACTGCGCGCCGTCGGCGGCCGGCGAGAGGCGAAGAAGTGGCTCGCCGAGCAGGATCCCGGCCTCGACGTGCCGGCGCTCGAGCGGCTGCTCGAGTCTCGGGGCAAGGGTTAGGGGC
>DATCNP010000154.1:0-8731 GCA_036565205.1 Solirubrobacteraceae bacterium
GCCTGGGGGAGCGCCCGGGGCTGCTGAGATGAGGTGGCGCTCGCCAGGCGCACAGCCCAGACCTGGGAGCCACCGCAAGCCGCCAGTGCCAGGCCGGCTGCGAGCACCGCGATCAAGCCGGCGGCGTGGGTCCCGGCTCTACCGGACGTAGACGCCAAAGAAGTCCCGGGCATCGGGAGCCAGGCTGCTGGGAGCGGTCCATGCTTGAGAGCATGTTGCCGGCTTCGATCGCTCCGGGGGGCCGGTGGCGATCGCATCGATCCTCGCGCTGCTCCTGCTCCTGATCTGCGCGGCCAGCCTTCTGCTCGACCGTCGGCAGGCGCGGCGGGCTCCACGCACACGGCTGAGAGGCGATGAGCGGGCGCGCCGGACCGCGCGGTAGTCGAAGCCGCGGGCGCTGGTCGACCGGGTCTCAGCGCCGAACCCGACGACTGGTGCGGCTGTGTCGCCCGCGCCGCTTCTTGATCGCGCGCTCGGCGAGCAGCCAGGCGATCAGGGCCGTCGTGACCGGCACCTCGATCAAAGCCAGCACGCCCAGGCCGGCAGTCACGGTCACCAGCGCGATCGTCAGGAGCAAGGCGAGCCCGGTGTCCTCGAGGAGGTCCCGCCGACGGCGCCGGAAATGGCGTTCGCGCCGGCGGCGCTCGAGCTTCGTGGCGCGGTCGCCTCGGTCAGGCGCCCTCGATCGCAGCGCTCGTCGCGGGTCCGGATGACGCGCGCGCTCCCGGTGGTCGGCTCGGCGGGCGGGCTCGGCACCCATCTCAAAGCCCCAGGCCGAACATCAGCGCCCATGCGAGTCCGACCAGCTGCATGAACCTGTCGCCGAGCATGATCTCCTCCGGCGCGCCACCGCGTCCGTCGGTGACGACCAGGCCATAGCGCAAGAGCGCGATCGTGAACGGGACGATGGTCGCCTCACGCCACGCGGCGGTGCCGGCACGCACGGCTTGGAATGCCCACATGCAGTAGGCGCCGAGGGCAACCGCGCAGGCAATCCCGATCACCATGCGCAGGAAGTCCCCGTTGTACTGCGCCAGCACGGCGCGGGAACGCCGTGACGCTGGATCGAGGAGATCGCCGTAGCGCTTGCCGGCGGCGACGAACAGCGCGGCGAAGGAGACGACGACGAACAACCAGCGTGAGAGAGGCACCCCGGCTGCGACGCCTCCCGCCGTCGCCCGGATTACGAACGCCGCTGCGATCGCGGCGATGTCGGCGATCGCCACTCGGCGCAGCCACGTCGTGTAACCGAAGTTGAGCGCTGCGTAGGCGAGGGCGACCTCGAGCGAAGCGACCCCCAGCCCCGCCGACAGTACGAGCCCGGTGGCGATCGCGGCCGCGCTGGCGGCGAGGGCCCGCGGCCGGGAGATCGCCCGGGAGGCGATCGGCCGGTGGCGCTTGAGCGGATGGTGCCTGTCCTCGCGGGCGTCGCGCAGATCATTGAACAGATATGCCCCGCTCGCCAGTAGGCAGAAGGCGAGCGCGGCCACGGACGCGCGCTCTAGCGCCGCGGGGCGTCCGAGCGCACCGGCGGCGGCCGGAGCACTGAACACGAGCAGGTTCTTCGGCCACTGCCGAACCCGCACGGCACGCACCCACAACCCGATCCCCCCGACGCGACGTCTGACCAATGTGCTCTGGGGCCGCTGGCCGCCCGCCGACCCTCGTTTGCCACCGGGTCGGCGGTTACCCGCCGACTCGGCATCGGTTTCGGCCGCGTAATACGTCCGCGGCGCCGCGTTGGTCATAGCCACTGGATGACTCCTCCCGAGACGTTTCTTCGGTCCTGCGCGTTCGCCTGCCACGCGCGTGATGAGACTTCTCTCAACTGCGCTGGCGGCGCAGGACGCGTACCGGGGGCCGCGAACGGTGTCGCTGAAGCCCGTCGACGGAGGATCGAGCTCGGCAATGCACGCACAAGCAGGAGTCCGGGACCGCGCCGGTCGACGGGCGCTGCCGCCGCGCCTGATCGCATGGCGCCGGGCCCGTCGGACCGTGACGATCGCGTTGCTCATGTGCTCGCTGCTGATCGCGGTGTCATACCTAACCACGCTCTCAGCTCCATCGAACTCGAGCTTCACGATCCGCTCGTTCGAGTGGCTCCGTGACCACGGCGCGGCACAGATCTCGTCCCAGATCGAGAGCCTCTACTACTCGCTGAACGCGCCCACCACGGGGGGAGCGCCGCTGCGAGCGCTGCCTCTGACCGCGCGGACGATGGCAGCCGTGCATCCGCAGGACATCGCACCGGCCATCCAGCCATCGCTTCCCGGCGAAGGCGTCTGGGTGCCGACCGAGACGTGGAGCGGCCCGAGCCCGCCAATCCAGATCGCGCAGTTCCGCAGCGACCCGAACTACCCGCAGATGGTGGCCGGCGTGGTCTGGATCGACCCGCGGAGTACCTCGATCGTCCTTTATCCGGGCAGGCTCGAGCCCTCGGTATCGCTCCCGCGCGGCCCGATGGAGGTCCCCACAGGGCTGCGCTCGCGCCTGCTGGCAACTTTCAACAGCGGCTTCAAGTTACAGGACTCCCAGGGTGGATTCGCGCTCGGCGGCACCACCTACGTTCCCCTGCAGCGCGGCATGGCGACCTTCGTCGCCTACCGCGACGGGCGCGTGGACGTCGAATCCTGGCAGGGAGGACCGACCGTGCCGGCCGGTGTCGACTACGCACGCCAGAACCTGCCGCTGATCGTCGCCGGCGGCCAGCCGACCCCGAACCTCAGCGACGGACCGCAGTGGGGACTAACGCTCGGAAACGCGGTCCGCGTCTGGCGCTCAGGGATTGGGATCGACGCGCGCGGTGACCTGATCTACGCCGCTGCGAACGACCAGACCGTCTCCTCGTTGGCGGCGATCCTGATGCGCGCCGGCGCGATCAGGGCAATGCAGCTCGACATCAACTCCTACTGGGTGACGTTGAACTCCTATGCCCAGCCGGACGCCGGACGCCCCAGCAGCCTGCTGCCGAGCATGACCCGGCCGCTGACCCGCTACCTCTCCCCCGACGACCGGGACTTCTTCGCCGTCTACCTACGCTGACGTGCGGTCTTATTCGGTGCAAAGCGAGACTGTCGCCTCGGGAACGGGATGCATGTGCTGCCACCAAAACGGGCCCCGGGCGCAGAAGGCGCGTGTTTATTGGGTCACTGCGCGTAGATCAGCGCGCAGAGGCGTTTCACGCGTTGGCCGGGCTCTCGCGAGCGTCCGGCGTCGAAGATTGACTGTGCGGGCGGCCCAAGGCGCTCGATCGCGGTGGTCACGGCCGGCTCCGGCTCAGCAAATACCGCCGACACGAACTCGCCGTGCGCAGAACGCTCGGCGGCGAGGGCGTTGGCGACGCCAGCGGCCTCGAGCATCTCGCGCTCGCGCAACCTTCGTCGTTGCTTCCAATCGGAGAGGCTCTGGCTCGGTTGGCCTGGCCTCCGGGTCACGTCGGGGATCTTCCGGCTATCAAGCGGCTGATTCCAGTCCTGGACGGCATCTCAACCCGTTGAAACGTGGTGGCGTGCGCTTAACGAAGGCGGCTCATTCAGATTCCGACTGGGGGGGAGGGGGTCGCTTGGCGTCCGCTCCACCAGCTGGTGACGAGCGCGGCGTACTCGTCGGCCCCGTCCTCCCAGGTGAAGTGCCCGGTGTTGATGAGGTCGAGCTTGTTGTTGGGCAGCCGCTCGTGGAGGTACTCGGCGTTGACGGGTGGCACCGCTCGGTCTCGCGCGCCGGCGATGATCTGGACCGGCGTCTGAATTTTCGGTAGGAGGTCGCGGAGGATCGGAAGCTCGGTCGGGTAGGTGCGCACGTAGCGCATCGATTCGACGAAGCGGTCGCCGTCGTAGGCGGAGAGGTAGTCCTGCCGGACGTGGTCCGGAAGCTGGTACCGCTCGAGGGAGGCGGTCAGTGCGCCATCAACTATCTGTCGCGGATCGGCGCTGCGGTATTCGTCGAGGTCGCGGGCTTCGACCCAGCCCTTCAGCCTTCCACCCAGTTGGAGCGGAAAGGCCGAGCCTCCGCTCCCGACGACGAGGCTACGGAAACGCTCGGGGCGCGAGGTCGCGGCGAAGAGGGAGGCCCCCGTGCCGATGTCCGGGCCGACGACGTGCGGGTTCTCGAGTCCGAACGCGTCGGCGAGGCGAACGACGAACCCGCCCATCGCCCGGGGGGAGAGCAGCGCATCGCTGCGCTGGGAATGGCCGAATCCAGGAAGGTCGACGGCTACCAGGTGCGCGTGTTCGGCGAGTCGCAGCCAGGTCGGCTCGAACGCGAACAGGCTCTCGGGCCACGGGCTCAGCAAGATGGCGTGATCGTCGTGGTCCTCGCTCTCCGCGTAGCGGATCGACAACCCGTCGATGGTCCGGAACCGCGGACGGATCGAGTCGTTCAACCAGCTGCTCACCCGGCGAGTGTCGGTCGCGCCGCACCGACTCGCATCCGCCAGTGGACAGTGCGATGCCCGGTCCGGCCGGTGCAGCTACAGCGGCGCAGCGCCGTCGGGGTCGCTGGGTAGGGCGCGGTCGAGTTCGTTGCGGGAGCTGATGTCGAGTTTGATGAAGATCTTGCGCAGGTGGTACTTGACCGTGCGCGGGCTGATGAACAGCCGGGTGCCGATCTCGGGGTTCGAGAGTCCCTCGCGGGCGAGCAGCGCGATTTGTCGCTCCTGCGCGGTGAGCTCGTCGCGCGTCTCCGCCGTGCGCCGCCGGACCGTCTCGCCCGTGGCCAGCAGCTCGCGGCGCGCACGCCCGGCGAACGCCTCGATGCCCATCGTCGTCAGCATCTCGTGCGCGGTTCGAAGCTGTTCACGTGCGTCGACGCGGCGGCGCTCGCGTCGCAGCCATTCGCCGTAGAGGAGATGGCCACGGGCGAGCTCGGCCCGCAGGCGGGTACGGCCTAGCCGCGTGATCGACTCGCGGTGGAGCGTGTCGGCGGCCTCGCCGTCGCTCAGCAGCGCGCGGACGCGGGCTTCGATCCCCAGCGACCACTCGCTGGGCGTCACCCGCGTGCGTTCGGACAGCCACTCGAGTGCGGTCCTGATGAGCTCCATGTCACCGGTCCTGGAAGCGGCCTCCGCCAACTCGGGCACGACAAACGGACCGTACCCAATGTGGTCGGACTGGAATGCTCGCCAAGCTGCGTCGCGCGCGGCGTCGTGGCGACCACGGCCGTTGTCGAGCACCGCGCTCGCGTAGGCGGCGAAATCGACCAGCCTCCCCACACCGCCTGTGGTCGCCTCCTCCAAGGTCGACTCGATCAGCTTCGACGCCTGTGCGTCCTGGCCGCCCCAGGCCGCGAGCATCATCTCGGCAAACGCGATCGGTGGGTTACGGGTCGCCTCACCGATCAGGCGATCCTCCTCCATCAGCAGCGCAGCCGTCGCCAGCTCGCCGGCCAGAACGTGGCTTCGGGCCAGCAGGTTGAGCGCGAGTCGCAGATACAGCGGTGCGCCCATGTCACGGACGAGCTGTACCTCGCGAGCGGCCACGACGTGGGAGGCTTCGGCATCCCAGAGCTCGAGTCCGATCAGGACACGCTCGAGGATCAGCCAGCGGCCAACGTCGTCGTCAGCGACGCTGACAGTGCGAACGAGCTCGAGCGCTTGGGTAAGCGTCGGCGCGGCCGCTGCGTAGCCCTCGGTGAAGCGCAGCGCAAAGGCGTCGAGCAGGACGTCAACCACCCGCGGCGGCTCGTGGCCAGGGGGTGCGGCACGCGCGGCCTCGGCGGCCTCCAGCAGACCGCCGGGGCTGTCCAGGTCGCCGACCCATATCGCGGCCTCGAGCGCCTCGAGGTGTGTCTCCCGAGCCAAGCCGGCGTTGAGTGGCTCTAGTCCTTTGGCCGCGCCGAGGAGAAGCCGAGCAGCGTCGCTGGCGCGTCGCTGCACCAGCGCGATCTGCCCGCGCAGCCGCTCCACCTCCGCCGTCCGCAGGGCATCGCAAGGCCCCCCATCGACGGCGACCAACAGTCCGAGTGCCGCGTCGAGCGCGCCGGCGTCATGCTTGGCCCGGGCCGCCCAGAGCAGCCGCTGCGCGCGGCGAGCCGGTTCGGCCGTCAGCAGGGCCGCGCGTTCGAGGAACGCGGCGGCGGCGGCAAAGCCGCCACGAGCTTGGGCTCGGCCGGCGGAGCGCTCGAGCTCCCCCGCGACGTCCTCGTCGGGCCCGGGCGCGGCCTGGGCACGGTGCCAAGCGCGGCGGTCGGGATCGAGCTGGGGGTCGGTCGCCTCCGCCAAGGCGCGGTGGACGTCCTGTCGCTCCTGAAGCGATGCGGACCGGTAGGCCGCGGAGCGTACGAGAGGATGGCGAAACCGCACGCTCACGCCGAACTCCAGCAGGCCCGCCTCGGCCGCCGGTGTCGCAGCCTCAGGACGAAGTCCGAGCTGCTCGGCTGCTCGCCAGAGCAGCGACGGCTCGCCCACCGGATCGGCCGCCGCGAGCTGCAGGAGGCGCCGGGTCTCGGCCGGCAGGGCGTCGAGCCTCCGCCTGAAGCTCTCCTCCATGGTCCTTGAGAGCGATACCCCGCCGGGGAGTCCGAACCCACCCGCCAGCTCCGCCGGCGTCAACCCCTTCAGCAGCTCCAACAACGCGAGGGGGTTGCCGTGCGTCTCGGTGACGATCTGGTCCCGTACCCGCATGTCGAGTGGGCCCGTCAGCACCGACTCCAACAGGGCTCGCGCGTCGTTCTCAGCCAGCCCCTCCACCACCAGCTCCGGCAACCCAGCAAGGTCGTCGCTCGGCGCCCGGGCAGCGAACACCAAACCGACCGACTCCGCTTCCAGACGGCGGGCAACGAATGAGAGCACCTGTGCGGAGGCGCGATCGAGCCACTGTTCGTCATCGACCAGGCAGATCAGCGGCCGCTCCTCCGCCACATCTGAGAACAGGCTCAGGACAGCCAGGGCGACGAAGAAGAGATCGGGCGCAGGCCCGGGACTCACGCCGAACCCCGTCCGCAACGCGTCTCGCTGCGGAGAAGGCAGGCGATCGAGGCGGTCCAGCATCGGCGCGCACAACTGATGCAACGCGGCGAACGCGAGTTCCATCTCCGACTGGACACCGCCGGCACGCTCCACCCGACAGTCCGATGCCTGTTCGACGATGTACTCCAACAGGGCCGTCTTGCCCACGCCGGGCTCTCCGCGCACGACAAGTGCCCGGCTCTCGCCGGCACGAAGCGCTTCGAGTAGCCGGTCGAGCGCGTCGATTTCGCTGCGCCGGCCTCTCAGCGCTGCTGCGCGTCGTTGGATCGGCGAATCGGCGGACATCGATTCCACACGGACGGTACACCGCGTACTCAGAGCGCAGGATTGGCCTCCCCGCGCTCACGGCGCCGTTCCCACAGGTGGCCACGCGCGGCGGCGACGCGGAGGTCGCACGCCATAGCGAGCTCCAGGCCGCCCCCCAAGCGCAATCGACAGCCCGTTGACGGAGGGTGGTCGAGGCGCACCGTAACAACGCCGTCGGGGCGTTCCTCGACGCGTACCAGCGGACCGGGCCGATCACTCATGGGACGGTCCGAGCTGGCGAAGCTCTGACTCGGTCGGGGCTACCGGGGCGGGAAGCCGGCCGCGTCGCTGGGCAGGACGCGACCGATCTGGTTGCGAGAGCCGATGTCGAGTTTGCTGAAGATCTTGCGCAAGTGGTACTTGACCGTCCGGGGGCTGATGAACAACCGGATGCCGATCTCCGGGTTCGTGAGTCCATCACGGGCGAGCCGCGCGATCAGCAGCTCTTGGGCCGTGAGCTCAACCTGCCTTTGGATCGTGGATCTGCGCAGGGTTTCGCCCGTGGCCACGAGGGCTCTGCGGGCGCGCCCGGCGAACGCCCCAGCGCCCATCGAGGCGAACAGTTCGTGGGCCGTGCGCAGCTGCGCACGCGCGTCGACCCGCCTGTTCTCCCCTCGCAGCCATTCGCCGTAGAGGAGGTGGCCACGCGCGAGGTCGACGCGCACGCGAGTCTGGCCAAGCCGTTCGATCGATTCGCGGTAGAGCCGCTCGGCGTCCGCTCCCTCGCTCAAGAGCGCACCCGACCGGGCCTCGACTCCGAGCGCCCATTCGGTTCCGCTGACGCGGGTCGTCTCGGAGAGCCGTCGGTGAGCAGCGGCGGCGAGTTCGGGCATCCCGCTCCGGGCCGATGCTTCGACCAGCTCGACCACGCCCCAGGTCGCCGAACCGATGTCCGCGGGGTATTCGCTGGCCCGCTGGGCAGCGGCGAGAGCTTTCTTGTAGCGGCCGAGACTGTTGTACAGCAGGGCGCTCGCCCACTCGATGACGGTTATCCCGATTCCTTCGCCCCGGAGTACCACCTGCTTCTCGCTCGTCTCGATCACCGCCGACGCCTCGGCCTCTAGGCCCCGCAACGCCGCAAGGCCCAGCGCACCATATGGTGCGAGATTGATTGCAGTCGCCTCCATCGCGACCTGCACCTCCTCGATCATCGACGCCGCGATGGTCAGCTCACCAGCGAACAGGTCCATGTAGATACGCGAACTCAGGGCCAAGGGAAGCTCGCCGAGGGCGCCGGCGTCGCGCGCAAGCTGGACGTACCGACCCGAGAACAAATTCCAGCGCTCGTCGTCCCACAGATGTATCGCCGCGATGCCCGCGAGCCACAGCCAACGGAGCTCCTCTTCCGTGGACATGTCGCTGCCGAAGGTGGTCAGCGCCCGGCGCAGGATCGGCAGCCCGGCCGCATACCCAGCCGTAAGGTGTGCTGCCAAGCCGTCCAGGAGCAGATCGGGGGTGCGC
>DATCNP010000155.1:0-19284 GCA_036565205.1 Solirubrobacteraceae bacterium
GAACGACGGCGCCCGCTCCACCGCCGGGCGGGCGCTGCTGCTCGCCCTCGGCTTGATCGGTGCAGCAGTGGTGGTCGCCGTGCTGCTCGTCGTCACGTCATCGGGCAGCAACTCGAGCTCGAGCTCGACCGGCGCCGCGCAGACGAGCAACGCGCCGAGCACTCGCACCCGCTCCTCTCGGACCCGTCCACAGCCTGCCGTGGTTGCTCCGGGCTCGGTGACCGTCGCGGTGCTCAACGGAACCGGAACCTCGAACCTCGCGCACCGCGTCGCCCTCAAGCTGGGCGCGGCAGGCTACAAGCAGGGGACGATCGCCACCGCACCCGATCAGACGCACACCTCGACGGTCGTCGGCTACCTGCCGGGAGAGCGGCGCCAAGCCCTCGCCGTCGCGACGTCGCTGAAGCTGGGTTCGGCCTCGGTCCAGCCCGTCGATCAGAGCAATCAGGCCGTCGCGTGTCCGCCGGGCACCGCGTGCGCCGCCAACGTCGTCGTGATCGTGGGCTCCGACCTGGCCGCGACCGCCTAGGGCCCCACGGCCAGCCCGGAGAGCCCGTGTCGGACCTGCTCGACCTTCCCGTTCGAAGCGCCAAGCCTCGCCAGCAGGGCATAACGCACCTGCTCGATCGCGGGCTCGCGGTCGTCGAGATCGACAGCCTGGTCGAGGTCGCGGGGGATTACATCGACATCGTCAAGCTCGGCTGGGGCACGGCGATCGCCACCGGCAACCTGATAGCCAAGCTCGAGCGCTACAGGCAGCACGGAATCCCGGTCGTGTTCGGGGGTACGCTGACCGAGCTCGCGATCGCCCAAGGCCGCCTGGATCGGATGGTCAGCTGGCTGCATGAGCTCGGCCTCGAGCACATCGAGGTCTCCGATGGGACGATCACGATCGAGCACGAGCGCAAGCTCGAGGTGATCGCAAGCCTGGCCCAGGAGTTCACAGTCCTGTCCGAGGTCGGCTCCAAGGACAACACGCGGGTCATGGCCCCGTTCCGATGGGTGGAGCAGATCGAGCGTGAGCTCGAGGCGGGGGCGTGGAAGGTGATCGCGGAGGGCCGGGAGAGCGGGACCGTCGGCATCTTCCGTCACGACGGCGAGGTGCGGATGGGCTTGATCGATGAGATTGCCCACGCCGTCGCGCACGAGAAAATCCTGTTCGAGACTCCCAACACGCATCAGCAAGTGTGGTTTGTTCGCCGGTTCGGGCCGGATGTGAATCTGGGCAACATCTCTCCCGAGGAGGTGCTTTCGCTCGAGACGATCCGTGTCGGGCTGCGATCCGACACGGCCGTGGCCGATCCGAATGACTGAGGCGAGAACCGAGCACGCTCACGCGCTCGGCGCTCGCCGATGACGGCGGAGCCGCTCGGCGGCATTCTCTTGGCTCGCCACGGCGAGACCGATGACAACGTCGAGCCGCTGCGCGCGCAGGGGTGGTTGGACACACCGCTCAACGCCGCCGGTCGCCGTCAAGCGGCCGAGCTCGCCGAGCGGATGGCGACGGCGGGAATCGCCTCGTTGTGGTCCTCGGACCTCAGTCGCGCTCGCGAGACGGCGCAGATCGTCGCCAGACGGATCGGCCTCTCGGTGCGGCTGGACTGGCGGCTGCGCGAAGGCGACCGGGGCGAGTGGGAGGGGAGACTGTTCGTTGACATCGAGCGCGAGGACCCCGAGCGCTACCAGGCCTGGCTCCGCGCCGGCCCGGACTTTCGCTTCCCCGGCGGCGAGTCGCTGTCCGAGCAGCAGGAGCGTGTCGAAGCTGCCCTGCGTGATGTCCACCGGTGGGGCACGCCTCCGGCGCTCGTCGTGTGTCACGGCGGCTCGATCAGGGTCATGCTGTGTGCGCGCGATCCCCGCGGTCTCGACGCGTTTCACGAGTTCCGGGTGCCGAACGTGGCCGTGGTGCCCTTGTGAGCCGGCTGCCGGTCGCGGCGTTCGTCGCGCTGGTGCTGGCAACGATCGCGGCGTTCTTCGTCACCCAGCATCTGAAGGTCACGACGCCGATCCTGGCCGGTACGCCCTCGCCCCACCCGGCGGTGATCAATCCGGTCAGCGGCCGAATCTGCAAGGAACCCGGCGGCCGGCTCGTCAACCACCGCGTGATGGAGGTCTCGTTCTATCTGCTCAATCGCTCCGACGACGTCGACGTCTACATCGTCGATCGCAACGGATCGATCGTGCGCACGCTGGCAACCGATCGCCACCTGGGGATCAGGAACCGTCAGCAGGGAACGTTCTTCTGGCGGGGCCGCGAGGACAACGGCAGCTTCGCCCCCGACGGCACGTACTACATCCGCGTCTCCCTTGTTCACCAGGGCCGCGCGGTCGAGATCTCGAACTCCGCCGGTCCGGAGCCGATCACCGTCCTGACGCACGCGCCCCAACCCGTCGTGAAATCGGTCGCGCCGCAGCTGATCCCGCAGGGGAGCTCTCCCGTGACGATCAACTTCCGCGGGTCCGATCGCCGCGGCGGCGAGGTGCTGATCTACCGCACCGACCTGCCGGGCGGCCCGCGACTGGTCAGGCGCTACGGGACGGGCCGGATTTCGCAGGCCGTCTGGGACGGCAAGGTCGATGGGCGCCCGGCGCCCCAGGGCATCTACCTGGTGGGCTTTCAGGCCACCGACACGGCCTGCAACATCGGCCGGTTCCCGCCCAGCCTCCCACCGCCCCCGCACTCGACCCCGCATGCCGGCGTGACCGTTCGCTACCTGGCGGTCGAGCCGCCGCTGGCGCCGGTCCGGGCGGGATCTGCGGCGCTGGTCTATGTCGATTCCCGCCGGCAGCCATACCGCTGGAGCTTGCGAGCGGCCGGCGCCGGCCGGGCGCTCGCCGGTGCGGGCCGTCCGCTGGCCTCCGGCTCGTCGAGCCGCGTCCAGCTGTCAGTGCGCGTCCCGCCCGGCTCCCCGGGGCTCTACGTGCTGAGCGTCCGCTCGGGCGTGCACCAGACCACGGTCCCGATCCTCGCCAGCTCTTCCCGGCCGGCCCCGGTGTTGGTCGTGCTGCCGGCCTTGACGTGGCAGGGACTGAACCCGGTCGACGACGATGGAGACGGCATCCCGAACACGCTGCGCAACGGCGGCCCGGTCAAGCTCGCCCGGCCGTTCGCCGACGGTCTTCCGGCCGGCATCCAGGACGAAGCCGCGCTGCTGCGCTATTTGTCGCGAAACCATCTGCACTACGACCTGACGACCGACCTCGCCCTGCTCGCCGGTTCGGGCCCGAGGCTGAGCGGTCACGCCGGCCTCGTGCTGGCAGGCTCCGAACAGTGGGTGCCGACCTCGCTGGCCTCATCGCTTCGCGCCTACGTCCAGGCCGGTGGCCACCTGCTGTCGCTGGGAATCGACTCGCTCAGGCGTGGCGTGACGCTGAGCAATGGAGAGGCGTTGCATCCCCGGCCGGCCCTCCCGACCGATGTCCTCGGCGCACGAAAGGGCGCGATCGTCACTGGCAACCGAGACCTGATCCTGGTCGCGGGTGACGGCCTCGGTCTCTTCTCGAGCACCGGCGGAGGGCTGCGCGGCTACTCGGCCTACGAGCCGATCACGTCGGTCGTGGCCCCGGCGAAGCTCTCGACCTCGGCCGGCACGAGCCCATCGTCGCCGAGCATCGTCGGTTATACGCTCGGACGGGGGTCCGTCGTCGACATCGGCCTCGTCGGCTTCGCCCGGAGCCTCGAGCGAAACGTTGGCGCACAGGAGCTCGTGAACCGCCTCTGGAGCGTCCTGTCGAGCCGATAACCGTCGTGACAGCCCGCTCGATCCGTACCGTGTGAGCCGTGAGCGCCTACCTGAAGCGGTTGCTGTCATCGCTCGCGGCCTATCAGATCGCCGATGTCGTCTCGAAGTTCATCGCCGTGCTGCTGCTGCCGGTCTACACGCGGTACATAGCTCCGGCCGGGTACGGCGTCGTCGAGCTCCTGGCCAACGGGGTGATCTTCGTCAGCATCGTCACCCGCTTCGGGATGATCGAGGCGTTCCTGCGGTTTCACTTCAGCGACGCCGACCCCGAGCGCCGCGACGCTCTTGCGCGCCGGGCGGTCGCGTTTCTGCTCGTCGCGACCACCGCGGCGGCGATCGCCCTCGCGCTCGCCGCGGTGCCACTCTCGAAGCTCGTCCTCAGCCATCGCGATCCGACGACCTTCCGTGTCGCGGTGCTCGGCCTGTGGTCGTTCACGAACCTCGAGCTCGCCTACGGACTGCTGCGGGTCGACGAGCGCCTGCGCACGTACGCGGTCGCATCGCTGTCGAACGTCGGCATGACGGTTGCCGGCTCAGTGGTGCTGGTCGTGGTCGAGGGTGACGGGCCCCGAGGCTTGCTGCTGGCAAATTACGGGGCCTCGACCGTCGTCCTGCTCGCGCTCTGGTGGACGATGCGCTCTCGACTGCTGCGGCGCGGTGCAGCGGCCCCGCGGATGGCGATGCTGTTGCGCTTCGGGCTGCCCACGGTGCCGGCCGAGGCGTCGGTCTACGCGCTCAGCATCGTCGACCGCTACTACATCTACCACGACCGCGGGCAGGCGCTCGCGGGGCTCTACTCGATCGCGATCAAGCTCGCCGGGGCGGTGGCGTTCATCGTGCGCGCGTTTCAGTACGCGTGGCCTCCGCTGGCCTACTCGGTCACCGATGACGCGGAGGCGAGCCGCCTTTACGGGCTCGTCACCACCTACTACCTGCTGATCAGCGGCTGGGTCGTCGCGGGGCTGGCGCTGCTCGGGCGTTGGGTGATCCGGGTGCTAGCCGCCCACGCGTACTTCAACGCCTACAAGGCGCTCAGCTGGGTGGCGCTCGGATGGGCGCTCTACGGCCTGTGGGTCGTGTTCCTGGTGATCGCCGGACGCGCCCATGTGACGACGCGGAACTTCCCCGCCGCGCTCGCCGGCCTGGCGGCCAACGTTGTGCTGATCGTGCTGCTCGTTCCCCGGCTGGGGATCGCCGGTGCCGGGATCGCGCTCTGCGGCGCCTACCTCGTGATGCTCGGCGCCATGTACCTGCTGACCCGCTCAGCGTTCGCGGTGGCGTTCGAATGGCGCCGCCTCGGCCAGCTCGTACTCGTCGTCGGGGGCATCGCCGTGCTCGGCGAACTGCTGCTGCCGACCCATGGCTTGCTCGGCTTCCTGGCCAGATTGGCCGCCTTCGCGGCGATCCCGCCGACGCTCTACGTGACCGGGTTCGCTCACCCGCAGGAGCTCGAGCGGCTGCGCGGACTGATCGACCGGCTGCGGCGCCCGCCCCGCCCCACCGCCGAGGGCGCGCCCTGATGCGTCCTACGGTCAGCGTGGTGATGCCGTTCGCTGGCGAGGCGGCGGCCGGCGAGGCGGCGATCGAAGCTCTGCTGGGGCTCGCGGTTCGTCCGGGGGATGAGCTGATCCTGGCCGACAACTCCTTACTCACCGGCGCTTCGCGGCTCGCCAACGCTGGCCTAGAGGTGGTCCGCGCCGGCGTGGAGCGCTCGCCGGCACACGCTCGCAACGTCGGCGCCGAGCACGCCAGCGGCGAGTGGATCCTGTTCCTGGACTCCGATACCCGCGCGCCGGCCGGTCTGCTGGATGCCTACTTCGAGCTCCCGATCGATCCGGACGTCGGGGCGCTCGCCGGTGCGCTCGCCGCGGAGCCGGCCGGCCAGACGCTCGCTTCTCGCTATGGCGCGGCGAAGAACTTCCTCGGCCAAGAGGCCCACCTCGCGCATCCCTACCTTCCGCGTGCCGTCGCGGCGAACCTGCTCGTGCGCCGCGTCGCCTTCGAACAGATCGGGGGGTTCTACGAGGGCGTGCGGGCAGCCGAGGACACGGATTTCACCTGGCGCCTGCAGCGCGCCGGCTGGCGGCTCGAGCTTCGCCACCACGCGCTCGTCGAGCACCGATACCGCACGACCCTGGGTGACCTGCGCCGGCAGTGGCGCGGCTACGCCGCCGGTCGCGCGTGGCTGGGCCGCCGCTACGACGGCTTCACCCCACAGCCGGCGGTGGCCCGAGTCCCGGGCCGTGGACTCTCCTCCCTGCGCCGCGTTCTGCCACCGCGCGGATCGCCGGCGCCCGGCGGCCCGCGCTCCACCCGCCGCCCGCGCGGCCGACTCGAGGCGGTGCAGCACCTCGCGATCGACGGCCTGCTGGCTGTCGAGGAGCTGTGGGGGTTCACGCTCTCCAACCGCCCGGCCCGCGATGCCACCGCGCGCGCCTCCGGTCCGATCCGGGTGGTGCTGGTCGCCGAGCGCTTTCCGGCTCGCGATGACCCGCTGGTCGACTTCGCCCGCACGCTGGGACAGGTGCGCGTCGAGGCGGCTGCGCGGCCGCCGTCGGTGCACCGACAGGCCGCACGTGCGCTGACGGTCGACTATCGCGAGGACGACGGCGTTGCAGCCCGGATGACGGCCATGGTGGCAGTCGCGGTTCGCCATCCGCTCAGGTGCCTGCGCGACCTCGGCGGTCGCACGGCCGGGGACCCCGGGCTCGGGGCGCTCGCTCCCTCGGTGAAGCGGCTCGGCGCCAACGGGCCGGTGCGGCTGCACCCGCTCGGCGGCGAGCGCGCGCAGCGGACCGCCGCGCGGTTGGCCGCGCTCTCCGGGCAGGCGCTCGAGCAGGGCCCGCGCTGATGCGCGTGCACGTGGTCGACCCGTCGGCCTACACGCCGCCCTACGACCACGCGCTGTGCGCGGCGCTCGGCCGCCTGGGTGCGCAGGTCGAGCTGGTAACCAGCAGGTTCGCCTACGGACCGGTTCCGGTACCCGAGGACTACGCACTGCGGCGGGCGTTCTACCGGCGCGTCCGCGGCGCGCCCGGCTCACGCACGCGCCAGATCTCCAAGGCCCTGTGGCACGTTCCCGAGATGGCGCGGTACAGGCGGCTGGCGCGCAGCGCGGACATCGTGCATTTCCAGTGGCTCGCGCTGCAGTGGCTGGACGGACATCTGCTTCCATCGGGGCGCCCGGTTGTGCTGACTGCGCATGATCTGCTCCCGCGCGAGCCGCGGCCGGGTCAGGCATCGGCGCAGCGCCGCCTCTACGAGCGGGTCGGCGCAGTCGTCGTCCACTCCGAGTACGGCCGTCGCCAGCTCGTCGACGTGCTCGGGGTCGACGCCGAGCGAGTGCACGTGATCCCACACGGCGCCTTCACTCATCTGACAACGGAGCCGAACGAGCGTGGTCTGCCGCCCGATCTGGAAAGGGTCGAGGTTCCGGTGGTCCTGTTCTTTGGCCTGCTGCGTCCCTACAAGGGACTGGAGACGCTGCTCCGCGCCTGGCGGGGGGTGCAGGGCGCCGAGCTGTGGATCGTCGGGCGCCCACGGATAGCCCTCGAGCCGCTACGCGCGCTCGCGCCTCCGGGGGTCCGGTTCGTGCCGGAGTTCGTTCCCGACGCCGAGCTTCCCGCGTACTTCCGACGCGCCGACGTCGTCGTGCTGCCGTACTCGCGGACCGACCGCTTCGATCAGTCCGGCGTGCTCGCGACGGCGTTGGCGTTTGGCCGACCGACCGTGCTGAGCGATGTCGGAGGCTTCGCCGAGGTCGGCGCGAGTGGAGCGGCGCGCCTGGTGGCGCCCGACGATGCGGACTCGTTGCGGGCGGCGATCATCGAGCTGATCGCAGACCCGGCCGAGCGCGAGCGGTTAGCCGCGACCGCGCGTGCCGCCGCTGCCGGCCCCTACTCGTGGGACGAATCGGCCCGTAGGACGCTGGCGCTCTACGAGCGGCTGATCAGTTAGGAGCCGGAGCCATGTCGGCGGCGCTCGGTGCCTGCCCGCCGATGCGACGGGCGACCTCGTCGCGAACCAGCGGCGCGACCTCGTTCCCGAACAGCTCGATCGAGCGCATCACGTCCGCGTGGGCGACGGCGCCCACGCTCATCTGCCCGATGTAGCGATCCATCGTGAAGAGCTCGTGCTCGAACAGGATCTTCTCTGCGACCTGCTCGGGCGTGCCAACCGCCAGTGCGCCACGCGGAGAGCGCAGGGCCTCGTATTCGGGTCGGCCCGACGGGGGCCAGCCCCGCTCGCGACCGATGCGGTTCATCATCGCGAGGTAGGGCGGCGCGAACGCCGAATCGGCTTCGGCGGCGCTCCGGGCCACGAATGCGTGGGTGTTGATCGCCAGCTTGGCCTGGCTCGGCTCGTGCCCGGCGTGCTCGGCAGTCCGTCGGTAGAGGTCCACGAGTGGGGCGAACCGCTCCGGCGTTCCGCCGATGATCGCCAGCGTGAGCGGCAGCCCGAGCGTTCCGGCACGGACCACCGACGACGGCGAGCCGCCGACCGCGACCCACACCGGCAGCGGATCCTGGAGCGGGCGCGGCCACACGCCGGCGTCCTTCAGCGGCGGGCGGTGACGGCCCGACCAGCTCACGTGCTGCGAGTCGCGCAGTTTCAGCAGCAGCTCGAGCTTCTCGGCGAACAGCTCGTCGTAGTCGTCGAGGTCGTAGCCGAACAGCGGGAACGACTCGATGAACGACCCACGGCCGGCCATGATCTCTGCCCGGCCGCCGGACAGCAGGTCGAGCTGCGCGAAGTCCTGGAACACGCGCACCGGGTCGTCTGAGCTCAGCACCGTGACCGCGCTCGAGAGCCGGATTCGCTCGGTGCGGGTCGCCACGCCCGCGAGAGCGACGGCGGGAGAGGAGATCAGGAAATCAGGCCGGTGGTGCTCGCCGATCGCAAACAGGTCGAGTCCGAGCTCGTCGGCGAGCTCGGCTTCCTCGATCAGATCCCGCATGCGCTGCTCCGGGCTCACGCCCGAGCTCAGGTCGGCGAAGGTCGAGAGTCCAAGTTCCATGCCGAGGATGCTAGCAGATAGTTGTGCAGACAACTATCGCACGTCAGCAACGGTACTTTCGCGACCGGGCGCCCAGCGGTCAGGTCCTGCGCCAGAATCACGGGGCGATGAACGTTTCGTTGATCAGCCGCGCGCTCGACCTGGTGATCGGATTGGCGGGCTCGGTCCTCACCGCACCCGTAGTGGTCGTGCTCGCGCTGGCCATCCGGCTCGAGACGCCGGGCGGCCCGATCTACCGCCAGGTCCGGGTCGGCAGGGACGGGGAGCTTTTCTCGATCTACAAGCTGCGCACGATGGTCAGCGGCGCCGAGTTCACCGGTGCCGGGATTGCCATCGCCGAGGGGGATGACCGGATCACGACGGTCGGGGCCGCGCTACGGCGCTATTCACTTGATGAGCTACCCAACCTTTGGAACGTCGTCCGGGGCGAGATGGCGATCGTCGGTCCCCGTCCGACAATCCAGAGTCAGGTGCTCCAGTACACCGAGCGCCAGCGCGGCCGCCTGGCCGTGCGACCGGGAATCACGGGCTGGGCACAGGTCAACGGACGCGCATCGCTGCCCTGGCGAGAACGGATCGAGCTCGACCTCTGGTATGTCGAGCACCGTTCGCTCGCGCTCGACCTGTCGATCCTGGCTCGTACGGTGCGTCTGGTTCTGAGCGGCCGCGGCATCTACCGGGGAGCCACCGGCGGCTGGCAGCCTCCGGGCGAGGACGTCGGTGGCGATCAAACCTAGCCGGCCGACCGAGCGTCGCTCTGGCTAGACTCGCGACGCGCGCCTCCGTGGCGGCGCTGAGCCCAAATGCACCCAGTTCCTATCCCTGAAGGCGAGCAGCGTCTCGACGACAACGCCTTTCTGGAAGGGCTCAACGTGCTTCTCGAGAAGCACGAACTCGAGGGCTACCGTGATCTGGAAGAGCGGTACCCGACCATCCACGTCATGGGGCTCCCCCGGTCGGGCACGACCCTCGCCTTGCAACTGCTCGTGGCGCACACCGACGTCGCCTACATCGATCATGTCGCCGCCGCCTTCTGGAGAGCTCCGGCGACCGGTCTCCGATTGTCGGAGAGCTTGCGACGCCACGCGCGTCGCCCGTCGTCGTATCAGTCAGACTACGGCCGAACGGCGGATCTAGCCGAGCCGCACGAGTTCTCATACTTCTGGGCACGCCTCCTCGGTACCGCGTTCGGCCTCGAGAGTCTCGCTGAGCCGGCCGATCGCAGTTCGGTCGACTGGCTGTTCTTCAAGCGTGTCCTGACGAATATGTGCGAGGTAGTCCAGGGACCAATCGTGTTCAAGTCGTTTCACGCAATATGGCGGTTGCGAGAGCTGTGTCAGACGCTTCCTCGGACCGTGGTTGTCGTCGTACGGCGAGACGTGCTTGCAGTCGCACAATCCCTGCTCGAGATGAGACACCAGCTGTACGGCTCGCGCGAAGCGTGGGCAAGCGTCAAGCCTCGGGAGTATTCCTGGCTCAAGGACGAGGATTACGCCACGCAGATCGCCGGCCAGATCTGGTACGTGAACGAAGCCATCGCGGACGGTATCCGTCACCTAAGGCCCGAGGCCCTGGTGGAAGTGACATACGATGATGTTTGCCGTGATCCGGCGGGGTTCGTAGCCAAAGTCGTCGACGTTGTGAACAGGCAAGGCGACAACCTGCGCAGCCTCGATGCACCCCGTCCGTTCCAACCAAGCTCGGCTATGCAGGAGCGCGATCCCGAAGTCGTAAGGTCCTTGCGAGACGCGCTGGCGCGCTTTCCTCAGATAGCCGACGCCGTGGGCGACGCGAGCGGTACCGGTCGCTAGTGCCCCGAGTCAAGGATTCGATGGCCGCCTTGCGGCGTCTGGTCACGACCCGCGACTGCTATCACTTGTCGCCGTGAGCGTCGGCTTCAGACGATCGGATCAGCCTGTCCAGCGCGATCGATCTTCGGCGGCCGGCCAGTCGTACTTCAGCGAGCGACTGCGCTGGCAGTCGATCCTGTTTGCGCCCGAGCCCGCGCGTCAGAGCCTCCTGGCACTCGAGGCGCCGTGGGATCTTTCGCCCCGCCGCATTCGCTTCCACCGCAACCACGCCATCGAGGTAACCCTGAGTGTCGCGCGCCCATTTTTGGAGTTCGCCGGTATCGCTCCCGAGTGGGTGGTCGGCGAATACGACGACAGTCTCAGCTTTCCGACGCTCGAGCCTGTCGACCTGGAAGTAGTCTGGCTCGATTACGCCCGCTTCGCCGACAGGATGAAGCCGGAGGAGATCGCTGACTGGCTGGGAGAACGCCTGGCCGTCCTGCGCTCCCGCACCACGAGTCCCGTTCTGGTGATGGACTGGGACGGAGCTCAGTCGTCGGCCACGGCGTTCTCCGCTGCACTCAGCGAAGTGGTCGCTCACCTCGGCGACGTCCGCCTCGCGGATCGCACCGAGCTCATTCGACGTCTGGGCGAGCGGTTCTTCGACCTCGAGCGGGCGTCCCTCACAGGTACAAGAATGAGCGCTGAAGGCGCCGCCGGTACGGCCCGTCTGCTCGGCGGCAACTGGTTGCCGGCGCTGCTGATGCCGCGACTGAAGGCGGTGGTTGTCGACCTCGACAACACGCTTTACGACGGCGTCCTCGGCGAGGACGGGATTGACTCAGTGGTCCTCACGGAAGGTCACACTGAGCTTCAGCGGCAGCTGGTTGAGCTGCGTGACTCCGGCGTGCTCCTGGGACTTCTCTCCCGCAACGAGCTCGGCGATGTGGATGAGCTGTTCAGGACGCGGCGTGACTTTCCGTTGCGCTGGGAGCACTTCGCCGCCCACAGCGTGGGCTGGCAACCCAAGTCGGCGGGCCTCGAGAGGATCGCAGCCTCGCTTCGGATCGACCCGAGCGCGATCCTGTTCGTCGATGACAACCCAGGCGAGCTTCTCGAGGCGCTGCTCGGCGTTCCGGGTCTGCGATGCGTCCATGCCGCAGACGATGGCTACGGGACCGCGCGCGCGTTACGTTACTTCCCTGGTCTGTGGGCCTTCGAGCGCACGGAGGCGGACGCGCTCCGCGCGAGGGATCTGCGGGCCAATGTCGAGCGGGACAGTGCGCTCGCTCGCTCGGCCGATGACGCTGGTGCTTATTACCGAGAACTCGGCGTCGTGCTCACCGTGGGTCAAAATCACCCTGACCAATTGCCCCGAGTCGCAGAACTGTCCTCGAAGACGAACCAGTTCAACCTCGCACTCTCTCGTTACTCGCTCGGCCAGGTTCAGGAGCTCGCCAGGAGCGAGAAGTGGCAGATCTCTACCGCTCGCCTGGAGGACCGGCTGACTGACAGTGGCGTGGTGGCCATGGCGCTCGCGTGTCGCGATGCAGACACGCTCGTTGTCCACGAACTGTGCATCAGCTGTCGTGCGCTCGGTCGCCGTCTCGAAGATCTGATTGTCGCGCAGATGCTTGTCAGCGGTCCGGTCTTTGCCGGCACGCGCGAGGTGGTTTTTCAGTTCGTGGAGGGCCCGCGCAACCAGCCCGCGCGCCGCTGGCTTGAAGAGTTCACCGGAGCTGAGTTTCCGGACGCGGAGAAAGAGCACCATGTAAAGATCAGCGCCGAGCGGGTTCTGGCAGCAAGTGTGAACCCCGACGTACGCATGAAGTGGTCCGATGAGCACTGACACCGTCGGCGCGAGCGTGCATCAGATATTGGAAACGGTGCTGGGCGCTCCGCTGGCGTCGATGGAGAACCCATCGCGAGATCAGTTCGACCGCTGGGACTCCCTGACGCATCTCGAGATTGTCTTCATGCTGGAGGAAAGGTTCGACATCCGCTTCTCTGAGGAGGAGATCGTGGAACTGGACTCGCTGCACGGGATCCTGTCGACTTTGCGCGACAAGCATGTGACCTGATTCGGCCCGGAACCTCGCGTCATGGTGCATCTCTCGGGTTCGCTGCTTCCGCCTGACTCACGGTTTCATCATGTCGGTGTTGCCTGCCGAGATCTGGATGACGAGCTGGCCGGGTTACGCCTGCTTGGCTATGAGTCGGCCGGAGCGCCGTTCAGCGATCCTCGGCAGGGAATCGTCGGGATGTTTGTCGAGGGCGCTGGTCCTCGGCTCGAGCTCTTGGCGCCATTGCCCGGCAGCGCCGTGCTCGATCCCTGGCTGCGCGGCGGATCGCGGATGTACCACCTCGCCTACGAGGTTCCCGACCTCGAGGAGGCCGTGAGCCTCGCACGTCGCGCCGACGCTCGCCAGATCTCCGCTCCCGTTCCGGCTGTGGCCTTCGCAGAACGTCGGATCTGTTTCCTGATGCTGCGCATCCGCCTGCTGATCGAGCTGATCGAGCTGGCGTGAGGAAACGACAGGCGGCCGGCTCACTGACAACACGGTAATTTGTGAAGGCAGGTTGAGGCGAGAACCATGACCCGCTTGATCATTGCCGCCGCCGGGGGATTCGGCCGTGAGCTGGCTGCCTATGCGCGCGACGCCGGCTTCGACGTCGCCGGGTTTCTCGACGACGACGGTGCCGCGCTGGCATCGCGTGGCGGTCTCGAGCCCGGCGCTGGGCTGCTCGGATCGATCGCCGCTTACGAGCCGCGTGAAGACGAGATGGTCGCGATCGGCCTCGGGCATGTCGGCACACGACTGAAAGTTGCCGAGGCCCTGATCAGGCGCGGCGCGCGTCTGGCGACGGTCGTCCACCCGACGGCTTGGGTCGCGCCAACCGCGTCACTTGGCGTGGGAGTCGCGGTAGCGCCGTTCGCGTGCATCGGCCCGGGCGTAACGCTCGGCGACCTCACAATGCTGAACACATACGCGTCGATCGGTCATGACGCGGTCATCGGGCGCTGCTGCGTGCTCTCGTCCTACGCCGTGGCCACCGGGTACTCAACGCTGGAAGACGAGGTCTATCTCGCCAGCCATGCCGTCGTCGCGCCGGGCCAGCGAGTCGGAGCGCGGGCGAGGGTCTCCGCGGGTGGCGTCGTCTTCCACGACGTGCCCTCAGGATGGCTCGCCGCCGGCAACCCGGCGCGCGCCCGGCCGATACCCGAAGGCCGTGGCAGAGCAGACAGCGCGCCCACGCATCCGTCGCCGACGTAGAGTCCATCGCTCGGGCGATGCCGGCTCGGCAGCGGCAGCACGTGCGGACTGATCGGGGGCCGTACTTCGGACCGGCGCCGGCGATCGAGCTTTGACAGGTGAGAATGAGGCCATGACCGTTGTCGCCGTCATCTTTTGGGTAGCCGCGGGCTTGCTTTTCTTTGCGCAAGTCGGCTACCCGCTGCTTCTGGCCCTGCTAGTGCACACGCGCCGATTGATGACGCGCGCGCCCGGATCAAGCGCTGCTGATCTAACCGGCGGTCTCGACGCTGACCGCCTGGCGCACCCGTTCGTGTCGATCATCGTTCCCGCCTACGCCGAGGAAACGGTGATCGCGGCTCGAGTCACGAACCTGAAGGGGCTGGACTATCCGGTTGAGCGCTTTGAGGTGATCGTGTCCTGCGATGGCTCACCTGATCGAACTGTCGAACGCGCGAGAGCCGCCGGTGCAGATCTCGTGCTCGACGGGCCGCGCGAGGGCAAGGTCCGAACCCAGGATGCCGGCGTGGCGCAGGCCCAAGGGGAGATCCTCGCCTTTGGCGATGCCAACAGCTCCTGGGACAGGTCTGCGCTGCGCGCGTTGGTGGCGGCTCTCGACGATCCCAAGGTCGGATACGTCTGCGGCGATGTGAGCTTCGTGAATGAGGGCGGGAGCAACCAGGAAGGGCTCTACTGGCGATACGAAATGGCCCTTCGCCGGCTCGAATCGAGCCTGCGCTCCGTGACCGCGGGCAACGGAGCGATCTACGCAACCAGGCGAGAAGCGTACTTGCACGTCGATCCGATCATGGGCCACGACCTGTCGTTCCCGTTCAACATGGTCAAGCGCGGGTGGAGAGCCGTCTACGAGCCGACGGCCCGGGCGACCGAGAAGATGGTCCCGACGGTTGAGGGCGAGTTCGCGCGCAAGCGACGAATAATGGGTCACACCTGGCCCATCGTCCTGCGGGGCGGGCTGCTCTCGCCCCGTGGCTACGACCCGCTTTACGCCCTGATGGTGTTCTCCCACCGCGGCCTGCGCTACCTCTCGCCGCTGTTGCACGTCGTGGCGCTCGCGGCGAATCTCGTGCTCATCACGCAGGGCTGGACGTACGTGGCCACCGCGGCAATCCAGCTGACGGTGCTCGGTGCGGCTGCGCTGGCGCCCGTCCTGCCCGCCCGCCCGTTGCTCGTCGCGCGCTACTACGTCCTCACGACCGCGTCGACGGCGGCTGGACTATGGGATTGGCTTACGAAGGGAACATCGCCCGGCTGGGACCCGGTGCAGGAGATCAGGTGAGCGACCGGTCTCGCCGCGGCCGAAGCGCTAGCTCGTCGCCGCTCTCCGCCGCGCCCGCAGCGCAGGCTTGAAGGCGGCCGGCTCGCGCCAGCAGTCCTCGATGAAAGTCGCGATCCTTCCCGTCAATCGCTCCGGGCGCAGCCGCAGCTCGATGATCGAGCTGGCATCGACCAGCTCTGCGTTGGGCAGCTCGTTGGCGAGCATCCCCGCGTCGGAGAATGGGTGCACGGGGTCCCGCGGGTGGCCTATGACCAGCGCGGGCATCTCGAAGGTCAGCCGCTCGGTGTGATCGGGAGCGGTGCGGCCAAACAGGATTCCCTGCAGCACGGCGCCGCTCGGCCCAGGGTCCTGGGCGAGCCAGTCGAGCCCGAGCCCGAGCAGGAACGGCACTCTCGACCGGGGGACCACCCGCGCTCCCATGGCCAGCAGCTTCATCACCGGCTCGCCGTAGGTGAGCGCGAACAGCATTGGCGTGAAAGCGGCCCCACAGGCCGGGATCGCGTGGTCGAGCACCGGCATCTCGACGATCATCCCTCGGAGGCGCTCGGGGGCGAGCGATGCCACCTCGAGCGTTATGTTGGCCCCGAGCGATGTGCCGCCGACGATCGCCTGGTCGAGCTCGAGGTGGTCCAGCAACGCCACGGTCTGGCGAGCGAACTCGGACATCGAGTAGCGCCACATCTGGGGCGGACGGTCAGACGCGCCGTGCCCTAGCGGATCAAGCGTGACCACCCTGTTGCCGCGCACGCTCAACTCGCGCGCCAAGGCCGTCTGCATCTTCTGGGAGAGCAGCAGGCCAGGCAGCAGCACTGTTGTCCTCACCCCCTGGCCGTGGACCGTGTAAGCCAGGCGGTGGCCGTCGTACTCGAACGTGGACATGCCGGTGCAAGGATATCGGTAGGCCTTGCTTGGCCAGCCAGCCAGGGGCCGGCCGCGAGCCCGCCAGACGGGCGTCGAGATCCTTCGATCGATACCGTCCCAAGCCACGCTCACCACGAGGAGGACTGTTCATGGCCAAAGTTGCACGATCGCTCGCCGGTCAGGTCGTAGCCATCACGGGCGGGGCCCGCGGTATCGGTCGCGCGACTGCCGCGGCCCTGATCTCGCAGGGCGCGCAGCTGGCGATCGGCGACATCGAGGCCCCGCTCGCCGAGCGGACCGCGCAGGAGCTGGGCAGTGGAACGGTCGGGTTGCCGCTCGACGTCACCGACCGCGCGAGCTTCTCGGATTTCCTTGATCAGGTCGAGTCCCGGCTCGGCCCGCTGGACGTGTTGATCAACAACGCCGGGATCATGCCCGTCGGCCCGTTCGTGGCCGAGACCGATGCCACGGCGACGAGGATGATCGACATCAACCTCCACGGGGTGATCTTCGGCTCCAAGCTCGCCCTCACCCGCTTTCTGGCCCGCGGCCGGGGTCACCTGGTCAACATCGCCTCGAGCGCCGGCAAGGCCGGTCTCGCCGGTGGCGCCACCTACTGCGCTACCAAGCACGCCGTGGTCGGACTCAGCGAGGCGATCCGCGCCGAGGTGCGCGGCACCGGCATCGGCGTCACCGTGGTGATGCCGGTCGGGGTCAACACTGAGCTCTACTCCGGGCTGCCTGCGCCACGCGGGATCAAGACCGCTGAGCCCGAGGACGTCGCCAACGCGATCGTCGAGGCGCTCCAGACCGACCGCTTCGACGTCTACGTGCCGAAGTCGATGAACGCTCTGTTCCGCATGCAGGCGCTGCTGCCGCGCAAGGTCAGCGAGGCGATCGGCCGAGTGCTGAAGGGTGATCAGCTGCTCGTCAGTCCCGACGAAGGTGCTCGTGCGGCCTACGCGCGACGGATAGAGGCGATGGGCTCCAAGGCGCCGGCCGCCCTGGAAGCGCCGGTCGCCCCGGAAGCGCCGGTCGCCCCGGAAGCGCCGCAGCCGGGGCGCGCGAAGCAGACCGCCTGACGCTCAGGCCGCGGGGCCGAGCCAGCCTGCGATCAGCTCGCCGATCTCGGCCCCGGCGTCCTCTTGCAGGAAGTGGCCCGCGTCGGCGATCACGTGGTCGATCGCGGTCCCGAGCGCCGCGGCGAACCGCTCGCCGGTCTCGAGCGTGAGCACCGGATCGGAGTCGGCCCACAGGACGAGCTTCGGTCGCGTGTCCGAGCGCAGCGCGTCGAGGACACGCTGCCCGGCCTCGGCGCCGGGCATCTCGGGCGAGGTCGGGAGAATGCGGGGAAACGCGCGCGCTCCCGCCTTCGAATCCTCGTTCGGGAACGGCGCCTCGTAGGCGGCGATCACCTCGTCACCGGGATCGCGCTTGCAGGCGCGCCGGATCAGCAGGCCGATCGGGAGCTCCTCCGCGCTCTCGACGAAGGCCTGGAACGCCAGCCATGTGTCGGTCATCTTCTGATGGCCGGTGAACAGGCCGGTGTCCATGATCACGATCCGGCTGATCCGCTCGGCGTGCTCGACGGCGACCCGCAGGCCGATCGGGCCACCCCAGTCGTGCACCACGATCGTCGCATCGCGGAGGTCGAGGTCCTCCACAAGCCGCGTGATCGTCTCGGTATGCCGGTCATAGGTGTACCAGTCGTCGTCGACCGGCTTGTCCGACCGGCCGAAGCCGGCGAGGTCGGGGGCGATGCAGCGGTAGCCGGCGTCTCGCACCGGCGGGATGACCTTGCGCCATAGGAACGACCACGTCGGCTCTCCGTGCACGAACAACACCGGCGACCCCTGGCCCTCGTCGAGGTAGGCCAGCCGCAGTCCGTCGTCGAACACCTGGTAACTGGACGCGAAGGGAAAGTCGGGGAGGCCCTCCGTGAGCTCGTCCGGGGTGCGGATCGCGTCGTTCACGTCCCAGAACCTACCGCTTCCGCTTGCTAGAGCCCGTCCGCGATCAAACGCGACGCGTCGGGCGCCACGGTGATTGAAATCGTCGCCGGGCCTCGCGTCCAAGCGATCAGGTTCAGGGCCTGGAGCCGGTCGAGCATCGCCTGGAAGGCGCTCGCCTGCACGTGGTTGCCGTAGCGACGGGCGATCTCGAACGCGTAGCCGGTCTGGGCCGGTGGATCGATCACGCCGAGCTGCTGCTGGTAGCGGCGGTCGCTGACGGTGCTGGTGACCGTCAGCGGAGTGATTCCGCCCGACAGCGTCCGGACCCGGGCGGCGAGCTCGATCAGCAGGTCGAGCGCCGCTGGACGGAGGCCGCGATACAGCCCGGCCGGGGCTTGCACCCGGTGCGCCAGCGATCCCATCCCGCCGAAGTACGCCAGCCCGAGAGACTTCGCGTTGCGAGGCAGCGGCAGCAGCTCGCGGCTCGAGTAGGCGGCGGAGAGCGCGTTCGGGTCCGCGTAGGACGGGGTGCGGTCGGGCGGATGCAGAACCTCGGCCGTCGAGGCGGTGGCCAGCTGCAACTGGTTCAGCCGCGACAGCACGCTCCGGTCGGAGCGATACAGACGCATAATCTGGACCGCCCCCAGCAGCCGCCAGTAGTAGAGCGAGGAGTCATCGCCGAAGCCCGACAGCAGGCGGTAGGCGCTGGCGTGATGGTCGAGGGCGGTGTCGAAGTAGAGCTGGGCGTACGGGACTGCCTGGCCGCCGTTGTAGTCACCGAGTACCTGCATCAGGTTGCCGATGCCCATGTGGTAGGAGACGAACGCGAGATCCTGCCGGCCGAAGCGGGCCTCGGCGAGCCTCAGGTAACGCACCGTGGCCGCGAGTGCCTTCGCCGGGTCGAAGCGATCGTCGGCCTGGGCCCGCCGGGCCAGGAGGGGGCCCAACGCCGAGGTCCGGCCAAGCGAGTCGGCCCGGTCGATCGCCGCGGTGAGCGCCCGGCTTCGAGCCAGGTCGACGTGCATCCCCAGCAGGTCCTGGCCGGTCTGGGCCAGGATCTGCGTCAGCCCGGCTGCCGCGCTCGGGTCCGACCCGGCGATGATCTCCGGTCGTCCTGCGCTCTCGACGAACACGAGGCCTTCGAGCAGGTTCGGGTCGATGCCCCTGCCGGCCACTGCGCGGTCGATCTGGGTGCGGAACGTGGCCACGCGGGCTGCCGTGGCCAGCACTCCTCCCGGGCTCTTGACGAACAGCGGACTCGCGCTGCCGGCCGTCGCCCGAGCGATGAATTCCGCTTCGCGCCCCGGCGTGTACGCAAATGGGTCTCCGGCGCGCGCGGAGCGCCCGATTCCCGGTAGCGGCGGCCC
>DATCNP010000156.1:0-28994 GCA_036565205.1 Solirubrobacteraceae bacterium
GCAGCGGGCCGATGGCGGCGACCGGCTCGAGGCCGAGGCTCGGATGAAGGCGCTGGTGGCCGAGCGCGACGCCCTGAAGCGCGAGCTGGACAAGTTTCACGACGAGCTCGAGCAGGTCCACACCGAGCACGAGCAGCTCCAGTCCGGCTTGCACCGGCTGAACGAGGAGCGGGAGGGCTGGCAGGCCGAACGGAGCGAGCTGAAAGTCGAGCACAACCGGTTGGATGCCGTGCTGGACAGGCTCCGGGTCGAGCGAGACCGCCTGCGAACAGCGCTCGACCGCCTCCAGACCGACCGCGACCAGCTGCGGGCCGACCGCGACCAGCTCCGCGACCAGCGCGACCGGCTGCGGCTCGAACGCGACCGTCTACGGAGCGAGCGTGGCGAGCTTCACGACGAGCGCGACCACCTGCGGGGCGAGCGCGACAAGCTCGCGAGCACTGCGCACGACGCGCGGGTGTCCGAGCATCGGGAGCGGATCGGGCCGGCGCAACCCGCGCGGCACGCGGCCCCGGCGGCCCACGCGCCGCCCCGCGCGCGAGGAGACAGGACCGACTGGGCCGGCCGGGCGCTCGCCGTTCTCGTGCTGATCGCGGTGATCGTCGCGCTGGCGATTCTCGTCCGCGGCTGATCGCTCAAGCCGCGATCCGCACGATCGCGAGCAGCGCAGAGGTGTCCTCGCTCGCCGCACCGGCTGAGCCCCCGCGGGATGCGAGCTCGAGGTCGGCGATCTGGCAGGTCGCGGCGCGCAGCCGCTCCGGGCCTGTCTGACGAGCGTCGGTGATCAGACGGTCCGCCGCACGGGAGGGCATCCGCAGCCCGCGTTTGATCTGCGCTGCCGGCTTGCCGGCGTCGATCGCCGCCGCAACCTCGTGGGCCAGCCGCACGCGCTGGGAGATCCAGTAGAGCAGGCCGGGCACGCGCTCGCCCTGCGCGCGCAGCGCCAGATAGGCGCGGGTCGCGGCCTCCGGCTCGCCGCCGACGAGGGCATCGGCGACGGCCCAGGACTTGCGCTGCGCCGAGGACGCGGTCAGCTCCTCGACATCGTTTGCGTCGAGCTGCGCGCCGGGTTCCGAGCCGAGGGCGAGCTTCTCGAGCTCGCGGAGCAGGCGTTGCTGGCGCTCGCCGACGTTTCGCAGAAGCGCTCGCGCGGCGTCCGGCTCGAGCTCGAGCCCCAGCTCGAGAGCACGCGCGATCACCCACTTCGGCAGCTCCCACGGCTTGAGGCTGTCCTCGGCGCTGATGTCGCCGCCCGCCTTGCGGACCGCGGTGTGGAGCGGTTTCGGCGCTTTGGCGCGGCTGTCCTCGCGGGCGAAGAACGCGACCGTCGTCTCCGGCGGTATCTCGCGAAGCGCGGCGGACAGAGACTCGAGTTCCTTCTCCTTCCAGCGCTCCACTCCATCGACGATGATGAACCGCCGTCCGAGCGCGAGCGTCATCGCCGCAAGCGCGCCGGCCACCGCGTCAGGTGCCGACTCCTCCCCTTCGAACAGCTCGACCCCATGCGCTCCGCTCTGCGCCTCGGCGAGCCCGCGCAGGCGGGCACGACGCTCGGCGATCCGGCCATGATCGTCGCCGTGGATCAGATACGCGGGCTTGAATTCGGCCACTGCGGCCAGTCTAGGCCCGTGGCCCGACGCTCATCTGAGACGTACGGCGGCCCGACCGGCTAGTGACTCTCGTCACTAGCGCACGACCAGGTTGACGAGCTTGTCGGGCACCACGATCACCTTGACGACGTCCTGGCCATCGAGGTGGGCCCGCACGCCACGGGTCTCGCGGCACAGCCGCTCGAGCTCCTCGCGAGCGGCGCCGGTCGGGGCGCTGACGCGGTCCCGTACCCTGCCGTTGACCTGGCATACGAGCTCGAACGTGTCGGCCTGGAGCATCTCGGGGTCCGCCTCCGGCCAGGGCTCCTCCCACACGCGGGCGCCGCTGAGGAGCTCGTAGACCTCGGCGCCCAGATGCGGCGCGAAGGGGAATACCAACGAGGCCGCAGTCGCGGTGGCAAACCGGCGCGCAGCCGCGTCGGCCGCTGGGTGGCGGTAGAGCTCGTTGACCAGCTCCATCGTGGCCGCAATCGCGGTGTTGAAGGCAAAGCGGCCCCGCATGTCGCCGGTTACCTTCTCGATCGCCCAGTTCGCCTTGCGGACGAGCGTCAGCCCGTCCCCGGACGGATCGTGGGGCTGCTCTGCCGGTCCCGGTTCGCCGGCCAGCTCGTCGCCGAGCCGCCACAGGCGCGAGAGGAACCGGTGGACGCCCTCGACGCCGGTATCCGACCAGGCGGCGTCCTGATCGGGCGGCCCGACGAACAGGACGTAGCAGCGAGCGGCGTCAGCGCCGAAACGCTCGACGATCGGTGTGGGGCTGACCACGTTCCCCGCCGACTTCGACATCTTGGAGCCGTCGGAGCCGAGGATCATCCCCTGGGTGAACAGCGCCTTGAAGGGCTCCTGCACGTCGACCAGCTCCATGTCCGCCAGTGCCTTGACGAAGAAGCGGGCGTACATCAGGTGCAGGATCGCGTGCTCGACGCCGCCGATGTACTGGTCGGCGGGCATCCAGCTCGCGAGCGCGCGCCGGTCCCAGGCCTGCTCGTCGTTGCGGGCGTCGCAGTAGCGCAGGAAGTACCAGCTCGAGTCGACGAACGTGTCCATCGTGTCGGTCTCGCGCCGGCCATCGCCTCCGCAGCGCGGGCACCTGGTGGCGACCCATGCCTCGGCGGCGGCCAGCGGCGAGCGGCCGCGCGGCTGATAGTCCTCGATCTCCGGCAGCTCGATCGGGAGATCTTCCTCGGGGACCGGCACGAGACCGCATCGGTCGCAGTAGACGACCGGGATCGGGCAGCCCCAGTAGCGCTGACGTGAGAGCAGCCAGTCGCGCAGGCGGAAGTTGACCGACCGGTGGCCGTTGCCCTCGCGGTCGAGCCAGTCGACGATCGCCTCGTAGGCCTCGCGGTTGTGCATGCCGTCGAACTCGGGACCCGAGTTGGTCAGCGGCCCGTCGCCGGTGTAGGGAAGCTCGTCCTCCTCGGTGCCGATCACGCGACGGATCGGCAGGTCGAATGCTCGGGCGAAGGCGTAGTCGCGCTCGTCGTGGGCGGGCACGGCCATGATCGCGCCAGTGCCGTACTCCATCAGGACGTAGTCGGCGACGTACATCGGGATCTGCTCGCCGTTGACCGGATTGGTCACCGTGCGGCCCAGCGGGACACCAGTCTTCGGTTTCTCGGCGTCGCCGCGCTCCTCCGGCGACTCCGCCATCGATCGGTTGACGTATTCGTGGACCGCCTGCTCGTTCTCGGTCCCCGCCGCCAGCTTGAACACGTCGGGGTGCTCGGGCGCCATCACGAAGAAGGTGGCGCCGAACAGCGTGTCCGGCCTGGTCGTGAAGACCGGGTAGTCGATCCCCAGCTCCTCGCAGCGGAAGCTGACCTCGGCCCCTTCGCTGCGGCCGATCCAGTTGCGCTGCATCGCCTTGACGTGCTCGGGCCATTCGATCGAGTCGAGGTCGTCGAGCAGCCGGTCGGCGTAGTCGGTGATGCGGAAGAACCACTGCTCGAGCTGCCGGATCTCGACCAGATGCCCGCAGCGCTCGCAGCGGCCGTCGATCACCTGCTCGTTGGCCAGCACGGTCTGGTCGTTGGGACACCAGTTGACGGCAGCCTCCTGGCGATAGGCCAGCCCGCGCTCGAGCAGCTTCAAAAAGATCCACTGGGTCCAGCGGTAGTACGACGGCTGGTGGGTGGCGAACTCCCGCGACCAGTCGATCGAAATCCCCCAGGCACGAAACGCACGCTGGAAGGCGGCGATCGACTGCTCGGCCGCTTCACGGGGCGGCACGCCGGTCTTGATCGCGTTGTTCTCGGCCGGCAGCCCGAATGCGTCGTAGCCCATTGGATGCAGCACCCGGTGGCCGGTACGGCGGTGAAAGTGCGCGATCGCGTCGCCGAGCGCGTAGTTCTTCAGGTGCCCGATGTGCGGCTCGCCGCTCGGGTAGGGCAGCATCTCGAGCACGTAGGACTTGGGCAGCTCGCCGCCGCCCTCGCCGATCGGGTCGTTGGACACCTCCCAGGTGTGCTCATGCGCCCAGATCTCCTGCCACTTGGGCTCGATCCGCCTTGGGTCATACCGTTTCTCGCCCATCGCGAACTGAGCTTACCCATGCGATCGACCGCATCGGCCGGCTGCGCGGCGATCGGGTTCGGGCCGCGATCGGTGCTCGACGGCGGCGCAGGGAGCCGGGTGTATTAACCTTGCTCGGAACTTCGACTTCGAAGGGGCTATAGCTCAGTTGGGAGAGCGCGTGACTGGCAGTCACGAGGTCGCCGGTTCGAGCCCGGCTAGCTCCATCAGATGGGCCGCGATCCGGCGGCGCGCACCGGGGCCGGTCAGTGGCCCACCGAGCTAGCCCTCCACCTTCGCCGCCTCGATCGCCGCCTGCGGGTCGAGGCTCGAGTCGCCCCGGGTGAGCTGGAGCGCGCGCTCGGCGAGCTCGGCGGCCTGCGCGCCGCCGATCCCTTCGTCGCCGAGGGCGAGGGCGAGCAGTACCTGGCGCATCAGCTCGGGGTCGTTCGGATCCGGTGCCGGGCCGGCGGGCGGTAACCCGCGCAGGCCGGCGAGGAGCGCGTTGGCGTTGGCGCCGCCGCCGAACGAGAGCCGTCCGGGATGGCGGTCTGGGATCGAGGCCACGATCGCGCCGGTGGCGGGGTTGACGACGTTGACCTTGCTCCTTAACCCGGATCGCTCGAGCGCGAGGCGGTATCCGGACAGCCTCAGATAGCCGAGCTGGGCGGCGAGTTGCTTGAAGGCGCCGATCTCGCGCTCCTCCCGCACTCGCTGATGGTGGAGCGAGATCTGCGTGCCCGCATCCGGGAGCGCCGGATCGTGATCGGGTGCGATCAGCAGGAACGCCTGCGGCCCGAGCCGCCCGGCGCCTACGCCGCCGACCTCGGCCAGGAGCTGATAGCCGGCGAGGCCGAGCGCCCCGACGATCCCCGGAGGGAGCGGGTTCGCGGCCAGGTGACCGGGTGGGTGCTGCATCCCCTCAGTTGTCCATCAGGCCGCCGACGATGTTGCCGAACATCCCCCCGCCTCCGCGCTGGGCGTTTCCGCCCGCGCCCTCGGAGACCGGCGGGTGGAAGTATGCGCTCTGCAGCCCGACGCGTCCGGGCCCGGTGAAGCGGTTGAAAACGAGGTTTCCGGCGCCTCCGAGCAAGCCCGTCTTGAAGCCGTACACCTCCTGGGTCATCTGCACCGAATGGTCCCGGTACACCCAGCCACCGGGCTCGATGTCGATCGTCTCGCCGGCTTCGAGCTGTTTCTCGAATACGTTGCCGTAGCCGTGCACCCAGACCACCCCCTCCTGGTCGGCGGCGAAGAACTCGTCGACGAAGAAGCCACCGCCGTACATCATGTTGGCGAAGCCCTTGATCCGGCTGTAGTCGTACTGAACGTTGCCGGTGGCGGCCAGGAACTGGTGCTCGCGCACGACGATCCCGTGCCCGGGCTGGAGGTGGAGTGCTGCGATGTGCCCCGGCGCGTCGCGGCTGAAAGCGATCTCGCCCGCCGACTGGGCCTCGATCAGGAGCAGCGGCATGCCCCCGAACACGCGGCGCTTGAGACCTTTCTTCAGTGGGTGCAGACCGACCTGCATGCCGGGGTACTTCCACAGCAGCACGTGGTGTTCGAAGTACACCGGTATCTGACCATCGAGGGCCATGTGGAGGACCGGGACGAGCTCGCCTTCGAGGCGATAGTTCAGGCCTGGCGCCGTTCCCTGTGTGATCTGGGTGGGAAGGATCTGTGGGGCCGTCGGCATCTGTGCTCCTGTTCTGCCGCTTTTGGGGCCGCCACCGCCCGCCGCCCCCGGACTACCCGCGCACGCTATCGCGACCGCGCCCGGCCTGCTGCCCGCCGCCGGCCTCCAAACGGGCGATAATCGCGCAGCGTGGGACCGATCTACGTAACCGGGCACCGCAACCCCGACACGGACACGGTGGCAGCGGCGATCGGCTACGCGGAGCTGGGGCGGCGGCTGCACCCCGCTGAGGAGTACCTGCCGGTGAGGCTGGGCGATTGCAATGCCCAGACGCGGTGGGTGATCGAGCGCAGCGGAGCGCCCGAGCCCGAGTTCCTGCCCCACGTGATGCCACGCGCCTGTGACGTGATGAAGACCACGTTCCCGATCACCACCGACGACGAGCCGATTCGCGAGGCCGGCCTGGCGATGGCTCACGCCGATCTCGAGGTCGTTCCGGTGGTCGACGACACCGGAGCGCTCACGGGGGTGCTCACCGAACGGGCTCTGGCCAGACGCTATGTCCGCGAGACGCGCCACACCTCGACGCTCGAGGAGGCGCCGACGCGCGTCACCGCGGTGGTCTCCGCGCTCGGCGGCGAGCTCCTGACCGGCGAGGACCGCCGGCTCTCAGGCCGGGTCTGGGTCCACTCGATGGATGTCGAGTCGCGCAGCGGCATCTCCCCCGGCGACGTGGTCGTCGTCGGCGATCGCTCGGAAGCGCAACTGCGGGCGATCGAGCTCGGCGCCGCGCTCGTGGTGATCTCGAACTCCGCCAGTCCCACCGAGGAGGTGCTCGAGCTCGCTCGTGCCCATGGAACTGCTGTCATCCGCTCGGCGCTCGACAGCTATGTGTCGGGTCGCATGATCACGCTCGCGGCGCCATGCGGCGCCCTGATGGAAAAGGACCCGATCACGGTCGCGCCCGATTACCTGCTCGTGGACGTCTCCGAGCAGATCAGGGAGAGCCACTACGGCGCCGCGGTGGCAGTTGACGCCGAGGGTCGTCCGGTCGGCCTGATCACCCGCTCGGACATCGTCTCGCCGCCCCGCCGGCGCGTGGTGCTCGTCGACCACGCCGAGCAGGGGCAGAGCGTCGCCGGAATTGATCAGGCCGAGATCGTCGAGATCCTCGATCACCACCACATCGGCTCGATCGAGACCCGCGTGCCGGTGACCGCCACGTTCGATCCGGTCGGGTCGACTGCGACGCTGGTAGTCGAGCGCTTTCGCCAGAACGGGATGGAGCCGAGCCGGCCGACCGCGTTGATGCTGCTTGGAGCCGTGCTCTCCGACACCGTGATCCTCAACTCGCCAACCACGACCGATCGTGACCACGCGGTGGTCGACTACCTCGAGCGGATGCTCGGGCTCGACGCGCGGGAGTTCGGCCGCGAGATGTTCGAGGCGACCGCCGACGTGTCGGAGGTCAGCGCTCCCGAGATCGTCACCCGCGACGCCAAGCGCTACCAGTCGCGCGGCGGCCAGACGATCTGCATCGCGCAGATCGAGGTCGTCGGCAAGGCGCTGCTCGAGCGCAAGGACGAGCTGCTGGACGCGATGCGCGGCGAGCGCGAGAGCAAGGAGCTGGCCCTCTATGCGCTGATGGTCACCGATGTGCTCACCAAGGGGACCGACATGCTCGTCGACGGCGACATCGCGGCGGTCGCCCGGAGCTTCGAGGTGCAGGCCAAGGACAGCATGATCGAGCTGCCGGGGGTGATGAGCCGCAAGAAGCAGGTCGCGCCGAAGCTGATGAGCGCGTTGTGAGCTCGTCCTCAGCGCTCAGCTGAGGGCCACGGACAGCACCAGCCGAGCACCGAGCAAAAGCAGTCCGGCGGCCAGCAACTGGTGGATCAGCCGGCCGCTGAGCCGCTGCGAGAGATGCGCCCCGAGCTGCGCGCCCGCGACGACGCCGATCGACAGCGCAGCCGCTCGGCGCAGTCCCAGCCCCCCGTGGAACGTCCCGGCGAGGGCGTGCGTGATCGTCGCCGTCAGCGCCATGAAGGTGAGCACGAAATGCGAGGTCGCGGTCGCGATGTGGGTCGGGAACCCAAGCAGCGCGACGAGCAGTGGCACATGCACGACGCCGCCGCCGATCCCGAGAAAGCTGGAGAGGAATCCGACTCCCAGGCTCAGCAGCGCCCCCAGCCGCACGTCGGCGCGGTAGCGGTGTGCGGTCCCCGCGCGATCGGTGAACGCGCGGACCCGCCCGCGGCCGCCGTCGCCCTCGCCCGGCTCCTCGAGTCCCCGCCGCAGCCAGATCGCGATCACGATCAGCACCACCCCCATCACGACGTCGAACCCCGGGCGTGAGACCTGGTTGGCCACGATCACGCCGAGCACGGATCCCGGGAGCGTCGCGGCCGCGAAGACGAGGCCGGAGCGGTAATCGATGCGCCGCTGCCGCGCGTAGGCGATCGTGCCCGACCCCGCGTTGAAGAACACCGCCACCAGGCTTATCGCCGTCAGCAGGGCCGGCGTCGAGTGCGGGTAGATGAGCAGCAGAATTGGCGTCAGGATGAACCCGCCACCCGCGCCGACGAGGGTTCCGAACACGCCAACGGCGAATCCCAGCAGGCACAGAGCTACCGCCACCGTGGGCGTGAAGGCCGGGCTCACGGCGCAGCGGCGCCGCCAGGCGCTGCGACGCCGCCAGGCGCTGCGACGCCGCTAGGCGCTGCCGGCACGCACCGCATGCGCCGGTGCTTCGCCCCAGAGCTGCTCGAGCCGGTAGTACTCGCGCGTATCGGGCGTGAACACGTGCACGACGATGTCGAGGTAGTCCATCAGGATCCAGTTGCCCTGGCTGAGCCCCTCGACCCGGCGCGGGAGAATTCCCAGTCTCGACTTCATGCCGGCATGGATCGCGTCGTGGATCGCCTTGGCCTGGCGGTCGGTGCGGCCGGTGCAGATGACGAAGTAATCGGTGTAGCCGATCATGCCGCGGAGATCGAGCCGCACGATGTCGAGCGCCTTGATGTCCGAGGCGAACTCGGCCGCGAGCTCCGCCATCTCCTCGGGCGTCACTGGTCCACCGGGCCTCGATAAAGGCCGGCGCGCTCGATGTGCTCGGCGACGGCGTCGGGAACGAGATAACGGATCGGCTCCCGGGCCCGCACACGCTCGCGCAGCCTGGTGGATGAGACGCCGATCTCCGGCATCTCGAAGAACTGGGCGCGCTCGCCGGCACCGAGCCTCCTGAGCGCTTCGTCTACCTGCTCTCGGGAGGTGCCCGGACGCATGGTGATCGCCGGGATGCAGAGCTCGAGGACCCGCTCGGCGCGGTGCCAATGTGGCAACCCGGCCGCGATATCGCCGCCGAGGATCAGTACCAGCTCGTTGCTTGCCGCTCTCGTTTTCAGCTCCATCAGCGTATCGACCGTGTACGACGGTCCGTCGCGCTGCACCTCGAGCTCGGAGACGGCGAAGCGTTCATCCCCGTTCACGGCCAGGCGGCACATCTCGAGCCGATGGTCAACGCCTGGCTCATCGGTCACGGGCTTGTGTGGGGGAACGCGGGCAGGGATGAACAGCACCTGGTCCAGATCGAGCTGACGGTACGCCTCCTGCGCGCAGACGAGGTGACCGAGGTGTGGCGGATTGAACGTTCCGCCCAGGATTCCCACACGCACGGCGATCAGCCGCGACTCACGGGCGAATGTGACCTTCGCCCTCGATCAGGTACTTGAACGAGCACAGCTCGCGCAGGCCGATCGGGCCGCGGGCATGGAGCTTCTGGGTCGAGTTGCCGATCTCGGCGCCCATCCCGAACTCATATCCGTCGGTGAAGCGCGTCGAAGCGTTCACGTACACGCAGGCGGCGTCGACGCCGAGCTGGAACGCGCGTGCCGACTCGGTGCTGGCCGTGAGGATCGCCTCGGAATGGCCGCTGCCGTACACGTTGATGTGGGCAATCGCCTCCGCCGTCGAATCGACGACGCCAACCGCAAGCTCGAGGGCCAGGTACTCGGTGCCCCAGTCCTGCTCGGTGGCGGCGTCGATCGGCACCTGAGGGGCGGCGGCGCGCGCGCGTTCGTCGCCATGGAGCGTGACCCCGGCATCGCTGAGAGAACCCAGGACCCGGGGAAGGAACGACTCGGCGACATCCGCGTGTACGAGCAGCTTCTCCTGCGAGTTGCAGGTCCCGGGGCGCTGGAGCTTGGCGTTCAGGACGATCGCCTGGGCGGCGTCGAGATCGGCGCTGGCATCCACGTAGACGTGGCAGTTGCCCGATGCCGCGTAGATCACGGGCACAGTCGCGACCCCCTTGAGCGCGGCCTTGAGGCCCTCCCCACCCCGGGGGACGATCAGATCGACGACCCCGGTCTGGGTGGCGAGCTCGACCAGCTCCTCACGCCCGCCGCCCGCGACCAGAGCGATCGAGCCGTCCGGCAGCCCCGATTCCCTGGCCGCCGCGATCGCGACGCCGGCGAGCACGGCATTTGAGTGCGCCGCCGAGCTCGAGCCGCGGAGCACGATCGCGTTGCCGGACTTGAGGCACAGCGCGGTCGCGTCGATCGTGACGTTCGGCCGCGCCTCGTAGACGACCGCGATCACCCCGAGCGGCACCCGCACCTTGCGCAGGCTGAGCCCGCTCTGAAGCCGCGAGCCGTCGATCACCTCGCCGACCGGGTCCGGGAGCGCGGCGATCGCGCGCACGCCGGCGGCCATCTCCGCGACGCGGCGCTCGTCGAGCGCGAGCCGGTCGAGCAGCGCGGCGGACAGGCCGTTGGCCCGCCCGGCCTCCAGGTCACGGGAGTTGGCTTCGAGAATCTCCTCGGTCCTGGCCAGCAGCGCGGCGGCGATCGCCTCGAGCGCCGCGTCCTTGGCCGCCGAGCCGAGACCGGCCAGCGAGCGCGAGGCACGCTTGGCGGCCGCACACGTGTCGGCTATCGATGTGATCGTGCTGGCCATCGCCCGTACAGGTTACGCAAGCACGAAATAGTCGCGGTGCACGGCTTCCTCCGTCGCGCGGGGCAGCCGTTGGCGAACGTCGGCCGACTTCAGACCCCGCACTCGCCGCAGCTCGAGCGCCGAGTAGTTGGAGATTCCCTTGCCCACCGGGACGCCGTCGTGAGCGATCTCGACCGCGTCGCCGGCTTCGAAATCGCCGCTCACGTCGACCACGCCGACCGGAAGCAGGCTCGTTCCGCCCTCGCGCAGGGCGCGCGCGGCGCCGGCGTCGACGAGCACGTGCCCGCGCACCGGCTTGGCGTACTTGAGCCACAACTTGAAGCTGGAGTAGCGGCCCTCACGCTTGGCGAACCGGGTCCCGGCCGCCCGGCCCGCGACCGCCGCCGGGATCACGCCCGGCGCAAGCCCGCTGGCGATCACCACCGGGATCCCGGCCGCAGTGGCCATCTCGGCGGCCACGACCTTGGAGCGCATCCCCCCCGAGCCGAGCGGCGATGCCGTGTGGCCGATGTCCAGCTGCTCGAGCTCGACGAACTCCTCGACGTCGGGGACAAGCTCCGCCGAGGCGTCGAGGCGTGGATCGGCGGTGAACACCCCCTCGGCGTCGGTCAGCAGGAGCAGCAGCTCGGCGCCGAGCAGGATCGCCACCTGCGCGGCGAGGAAGTCGTTGTTCCCGAACGAGATCTCGTCGGTTGTCGTGGTGTCGTTCTCGTTGATGACCGGCACGACGCGCCAGGCCAGCAGCCTGCGCAGCGTCTGGCGGGCGTTGAGGTAGTGCGTTCTCGCGCTCATGTCAAAGAACGTCAGCAGGACCTGGGCGGTGGGCAGCCCGCGTTCGCGCAGGAGCTCGTCGTAGACCTGGTAGAGCTTGCCCTGACCGACGGCACTCGCCGCCTGCAGCTCGTCGATGCCGCGCGGACGCAGCGGCATCGACATCACTCCCATCCCGCGCGCGATCGCGCCGCTGGTGACGATCACCACCGATTCGCCGTGCCGATGCAGTCCGGCCAGCTCGTCGCAGATGCGAGCGAGCACGTCGGCGCGCACGTCCCCGGATTCGTCGACGACGATGCTCGACCCGAGCTTGACGACCAGAGTTCCCATCGGCCGGAAGCTTAGGGGCCGGCGCGCTCGGCACCGGCCCAGCCGTTCACCGGGTCAGGAGTGGCTCTTGACGCCTCTGGGCCGGCACCACGGGTTGGCCGGAACGCCGGCGCACGGGTTCGGCATCGTCTTCAGGCCCTTCGGCAGCGGATGCATGACGACCCGAGTGCGGTGGGGGTAATGATCGCCCTTCTGGCACCCGAACGGCGGAACGTTGATCACCGAGTCGCACAGCACCTCGTCCAGGAACGGGACGTTGAAGTTCGGGGCGACCGCGGCCGTGGTGCAGACCGGATACGTCTGCTCCAGCTGCGCCGACACCCGCGTGAGGCTGCCGGACGTGTCCCGGTTGCCGCTGAAGCAGTCACTCGGGTGCTGCTCGAAGTTCAGCTGCTCGAAGGCGCCGTTGGTCGGATTGCCGTAGGCGCCGTTGTGAGTGAACGTGTTGCCGATCACGTGATCGCCCCACTCGTCGTACAGGCAGCTCCCCTTGCCCAGGATCGGGAGGTTCTTCGTGCCCCCTGTGCAGGGCGGGCCGGAGTCGGGGAAGTTGACGATGATCGCGCCCCACGCTCTGTTGTTGACGAAGCGGTTGTCCATCACCGTGTCGTTGCGCCCGCCGGAGATGGACATCCCTGTGCCCACCGGCCCTGCCGCTGCCCCTCCGGCGCTCGGCACGCTGAGGTTGTTGTTGTCGTGCACGTAGTTGTGCATGAAGACCCAGCAGGATGTAGTGCCGGTGATGGGGCTGGTCGCGTTGTGCGGGCAGGCGCCATTCTGGGGCGGCGGGTCATCCCCGTTCTGGCTGTTGGTGTCGAACCCGTCCTGGTTGTGGTCGAACTGCGAGTTCTCGATCACCAGCCTGCCGCCTGAGTTGGAGCCCGAGTAGCCCAGCGCGTTGAACTCGCCCCAGGCGTGGTTGAGGGTCTGGTCACAGGCCTGCTGGCAGGCCCCGATGTAGAAGCCCGAATCGTTGAAGTTGCTGGCGTAGAGCTGGTCGAGCATGCCACCGGACCAGTGGCTGGTGAACACGCCGTACGTGGCCGCCGACTTCTCGCCCTTGAAGAACGTGCTCGTCGCGGTCAGGTAGGAGCCGACGAGCCCGCGGCCGCCGATCTTGGTGCGGTTGTCGCCGCCGTTCCACCAGATCTCGTTGCCGGTGTCGCCCGAGCCGCCGAGGAAGTTGCAGGCGGTGAGGTTCTCGATCCAGACGTTGTCCGCCTTCCAGACCATCACGCCGTTGAGTCCGAGTGGTCTGGCCCCCTTGGATCCGGCAGGCCCGAAGCTCTGATCGGCGGCCTTGCTGCTGCACCTGGGCGTGCCGGGCTTGGTGCCGTCGATCACGACCGAGTTGCGGTCCATCCCGCGTAGCCACAGGTCCGGCTTGGTCACGAGGATGCCGCTGGCCAGGGACCGCTGACCCTTCGGCGCGCGGACGCTGCGCTGCTTGTAATCCCCGGGCCCGATCAGGATCCAGTCGCCGGGCTTCGCGGCATCGACAGCGGCCTGGATCGACTCGAACTGGCCCTTGATCCCGTGAAAGGACCCGACCCTGAGAACTTGGGCGCTCGCCGCAGAAGCGAACGCGACGGCAGCGCAGGTCGCGGCCAGCGCTGTCAACAGCGAACGTCGCAAGACCCTCTCCTCTCGTGACATCTCCCTCACAGGGCGACGCCCCGGCAACCCTACACGCTCGGGTCGAGGTCGAACGCGATGCCGGCGATCTCGACATCGTCGCCGGCCTCGAAGCCCGCCGCCTCGAGCGCTTTCAGCACCCCGATTCCCTTCAGCCTGCGCTCGAGGTGGGCGAGCGCATCCTCATTGTCGAGGTCGTATCGCGCGAGGAGGCGGTCAACGCCGGCGCCAGTCACGGTGAAGCTCGACTCACCTGTGCGCCGGACCTCGTATTGGCGCGCGGCGGCGGGACGGAACACCCGGTGCTCGGCGAGCGGCGCCTGCGTCGTGGCCGCGGAAGCCGCCGGGGCCGTGGCCGGTGTCCGCCTGATCAGTTCGGCGCCGAGCTGATCCAGGCCTGCGCGCGTCGCCGCGGAGGTCACGACCACCACAGCGTCGGGGCCCAGACGGGCCCGCCACTGCTTCGCAGCCGCGGCCGCGGCGACTTCGTCGACGAGATCGGCCTTCGAAAGGGCCAGCAGGCGCGGCAATGACGCGAGCCGCGGATCGTGGCGCTCGAGCTCGAGCTCGACCGTGGCGTGATTGGCGAGCGGATCCGATCCGTCCAGCGGGTTGAGGTCGAGCACATGCACGAGCAGCTTGGTCCGCTCGACGTGGGCCAGGAACTCGTGGCCGAGTCCCGCGCCGGCGCTCGCTCCCTCTATCAGCCCCGGGATGTCGGCTATCACCAGCTGTCGGTCCTCTGCGTCGAGCGTCCCGAGCACCGGCTCGAGCGTGGTGAAGGGGTACTCGGCCACCTTCGGATGGGCGCGGGTGAGGCGGGCCAGAAGCGAGGACTTTCCCGCGTTCGGCAGGCCGATCAATCCGATGTCGGCGATCAGCTTGAGGCGCAATTCCACCCAGCTCGCCTCACCGGGAAGGCCGCGCTGCGCAAACCGCGGCGTCTGGTGTGTCGGGCTGGCGAACCGCTTGTTCCCGCGTCCGCCCGATCCGCCGCGGGCGAGGACCGCCCGCTGGCCGGCGGAGAGCAGGTCATGTCTCGTACCGTCGGACTCGACCTCCGCCTCGGTCCCGGGCGGGACCGCCAGCTCGAGGATCGCGCCGTCCGCCCCGTGCCGCAGCGAACCCTGTCCATGGCCGCCGCCCCCGGCCTTGTAGCTGGAGCGACGCCGATAGGTCTCGAGGTCGCGCAGCGAGTCGTCGCACACGAGCACGACGTCGCCACCCCTGCCTCCGTCACCACCGTCCGGCCCGCCCTTGGGGACGTGGGCCTCGCGGCGGAAGCTCAGCGAGCCGTCTCCGCCGGCTCCCGCCTCGACGAGAATTCGTACGCGATCGTGCATCCCACCCAGATTAGGCTTCGGCAGCTTGAGTACGTCAACTCCCAGGAGGTGCGGACCAAATGTCGCTGCTGACCGACTTCAAGAAGTTCCTGCTTCGCGGGAACGTCGTCGACCTCGCGGTCGCGGTCGTGATCGGAACCGCGTTCGCCGCGGTCGTGAGCGCACTCGTGAGGGACCTGCTGACGCCGATCATCGCCATCATCTTCGGCAAGCACGACTTCGGCGCGCTCTCGTTCACGATCAACGGCAGTCGGTTCCGCTACGGGGACTTCCTCAACTTCCTGATCACGTTCGTGTCGGTCGCCGCCGCGGTGTTCTTCTTCGTACTGACGCCGATCAACGCGCTGATGGAGCGTCGCGCGAAGGAGGATCCGGACACGAGGGAATGCCCGGAGTGCACGAGCGCGATCCCTATCCGGGCGATCCGCTGCCCGATGTGCACAGCGCAGATCCCGGCCGTGCCGTAGTCGCCCGGACGATGGTCGCGGCGTCAATGCGACATTCGTCGTACGACCAGGCGCTTCGCGCCGGCGTGGCTCGATGCCCCGCTTTTCCGAGTCGGTCTTAAGACGAATGTCCCATCGTCCCCGGCGTGAACTCTCCGCATCCTCGGCGTCTCAACAGGTAGATGATCAATACAAGCGAGAACCACGCCATCCGGTACATGACGATCCGCGAGCTCGGCGAGATGCCGCAGCTTCGCCGGCTTCCCAGCGCGCGGCGCGAGGAGATGCTGACCGTCGCGCAGGTGCTGCCGTTTCGGGTCAACAACTACGTCGTCGATGAACTGATCGACTGGGCTCGGGTGCCCGACGATCCGATGTTCCAGCTCACCTTTCCACAGCCGGAGATGCTCTCCGCCGAGCAGCGGGCGCTGCTGCGCGCCACCGCGGGCGATCGCCGCGAGCTCCGTCGCGCGGTCACCGAGATCCGCGGTGAGCTGAACCCCCACCCCTCCGGCCAGCTCACGCACAACGTGCCGCTTGTGGACGATCAGCCGGTGCGCGGCGTGCAGCACAAGTACGCCGAGACGTGCCTGGTGTTCCCGTCCTTCGGGCAGAGCTGCCACGCGTTCTGCACGTACTGCTTCCGCTGGGCGCAGTTCGTCGGCGACCGGGATCTGAAGTTCGCCACCGACCGCGAGATGAACTTCCTCGATTACGTGCGCGACCACGAGGAGATCACAGACGTGCTGTTCACGGGCGGCGATCCGATGACGATGCGCACCGACGTGCTCCGGCGCTACGTCGAGCCGCTGCTGGGCGCCGGGTACGAGCACATCGAAACGATCCGCTTCGGGACGAAGATGCTCTCCTACTGGCCGCACCGGGTTCTGAGCGACGATGACTCGCCGGAGCTGCTCGCCCTGCTCGAGCGTATCGCCGCGTCGGGCAAGCATGTCGCGGTGATGGCGCACTTCTCACACCCGCGGGAGCTCGAGACCACAGCTGTCGCCGCCGCGATCGGCGCCATGCGGGACAGCGGCGCGGTGATCCGCGCCCAAGCCCCGCTGGTCCGGCATGTCAACGACGATCCCGCGGTATGGGCGACCATGTGGCGCCAGCAGGTCGCGCTCGGCGTCGTGCCCTACTACATGTTCGTCGAGCGTGATACGGGACCGAAGGACTACTTCAGCGTCCCGCTCGCCCGCGCCGCGGCGATCCACCGAGAGGCGACGGCCCAGGTCTCGGGCCTGGCCCGTAGCGCTCGCGGACCGGTGATGTCCGCCCACCCGGGGAAGGTCGTGGTCGACGGCACGATCGAGATCGGGGGGCGGCAGTACTTCTCCCTGCGTCTGCTCCAGGCCCGACGCGCCGACTGGTGCGGGCGTCCGTTCTTGGCCGAGTTCGACTCCCAGGCGACCTGGCTCAGCGACCTGAAACCGGCGTTCGGAGAGCGCGAGTTCTTCTTCGACGACGAGCTCGCCGAGCTCGACGAGGCGGCGGGCGCCGTGCTGGCGGCGGCGGCATGAAGCCCGGCGCGCGGACCGCGACCTCGCGCACGGCAATGGTCACGAGCGCGTTTCCGGATGCCAGCGAGGCCGGCCTGGCCGCGTTTGCGCAGGGCGGCAACGCGGTCGATGCCGCCGTCGCGGCGGCTTGGGCGCTCGCGGTCTGCGAACCCAGCGCCTCCGGGCTCGGCGGCCAGACGCTGCTGACGCTGCGGCTCGGCGACGGGACGGCGAAGATCCTGGCTGGATGGTGCCGGGCCCCCTTCGCCGCCTCTCGGAACACGATCAGCCGCCCGCAGCAGCGCCGCGGCCTGCGTGCCTGTGCCGCCCCGACCACGCCCGGGACCCTGGCCTGCGCGCAACGCCGCTACGGACTGCTGTCGCTTGCACAGGCGATGGCGCCGGCGATCGGACTGGCCGAGGAGGGCTACAAGCCCACCGCGCTGCAACGCCGGCAGCTGCGCTGGTGCGGCGAGGCGCTCGCCGCCGACGAGGGCGGCCGGAGGTTTCTCGGCGGCGCCGCGGAGATCTTCCGCCAGCCTCGGCTGGCGGCGACGCTCCGGCGGATCGCCGAGCACGGCGCCGAGGACTTCCACCGGGGCGCGATCGCCCGGGAGCTGGTCGCCGACATGCGCTCCCGCGGGGGACTGATCAGCGCCGAGGACCTGGCGGCGGCCGAGCAGCCCAGCGAGATCGAGCCTCTGCGCGTGCCGTTCGCCGGGGTGGAGCTGCTGACCACGCCGCCCCCCGGCGGTGGCGTCGAGCTGGCGCTGGCGCTGCTCGAGCTCGACTCGGGCGCCGTGCGTGAGGACTGGCAAGGCGCGTGCGCCGAAGCTGTCCGCACCGCGTTCACGCTGCGCGAGCAACGAGCCTGGGGGCCTGAGGATTGGCTGCGGGAGACCGGCGGCGGACTGCCCGACCGGTGCTACGCGGTGAATGCTCCTCGGGTGCGTTCGGGCGCCGAGGAGGCCGGTGAGACCACGCACGTGTGCGCGGCCGACGAGCAAGGCAACGTCGTCTCGCTGACCCAATCGATTCAGTCTCTCTATGGCGCCAAGGCCGCTCACCCGGATCTCGGCTTCCTCTACAACAACTATCTCCGCACATGCCCGCGCCGTCCACACGGGCACCGCCTCGCCCCGCGGGCGTTCGCGCGCTCCAACGCCGCGCCGACACTGGTCCTCGAGCGTGACGGCCGGCCGCGCCTGGCCCTCGGCGCGGCCGGCAGCCGCCGCATTGTCTCGGCGCTCGTCCAGGTGCTGAGCGCCGTCCTGGTCCGCGGATCCGAGCTCCAGGACGCGGTCGCCTCTCCCCGCGTGCATGCCAGACTCGACGGGACGGCCTGGGTCGAGCGCGACGGCCTCTCGGCGCCGCTGATCAGCGATCTGGAACGCCGTGGCTTCGCGATCACCACCAAGGCGGCGCGCAGCTTCGCGATGGGCGCCGTGCAGGCGATCGCCTGCCGGCGGGACGGCACGCTGGTCGGCGTCGCCGACGGACGGCGGGATGGTGAGCCGCGTGGACTCTGAGCCGACCGCCCAGCCCGAGCCAGAATCGGTGCCCGAGCCGAGCACTTCGCGGCGCGAGCTCGTCCTGCTGCTCGGTCTGTTTATCGGAGCGCCGTTGGTGCTGCTCGTGCTGAAGCAGACCGGCCTCCCGGCCGCCTCGTTCCTGCGCCGGCACGACTCGCTCGCCGGACTGCCCCAATCCCTCCACGGCGTCGTGGCCAACATCCTGCTGGTTCCGCTGGGGTCGCTGGTCGTCGTCAGCTTCCGGCTCACGCTCGGCCTGCGTGTCCTCGGTCCGTTCAGGTCGATCCTGCTCGCGTTCGCCTTCCTCTCGACCGGGATTCTCGTCGGGCTCGCGTTCTTCGCCGCGACCGTGGCGATCCTGATCTTCTCCCGTCCGCTCGTACGCGCGCTGCGGCTCCCGTATTTCGGCCGGGTGAGCGTGATGCTGAGCCTGGTGGCCGTGCTGCTGGTGATCGCCACATTGGCGGGGACGTGGTTGAGCTCTGCCGCGCTCCGCGGCGTGGCCCACTTCCCGATCGTCGTGCTGTGCCTGATAGGTGAGGCCGTCTCCAAGGCGATCCGCACGGAGGGAGCCGTGGTCGGCGTCTGGCGCGCCTCGATGACTGCCCTCGGAGCCGTGCTCGTGACGGCCGTCGCGTCGGTCGGCGGACTGCGAGAGCTGTTGCTGCGCAATCCGGAGCTGATGCTGATCGAGACGGCGGCGATCGCATTCGTGGCGCGCTTCTGCGCCTGGCGACTGCTCGACTGGCTCAACCCCGGCGCCCGGAAGTCCGCGCCGCGTCCGGTGGCGGTGAGCGGATGACCGCTCTGCATCGCGTCGCCGTGGTCCGCAACAGCTCGCGCGACGGCGTCCTGTTCCGGGGCCACCGGCCGAGCCCGGAACGCTACGGCAAGCGAACGATCGGACGCGTCGTGCAGACGCTGTCGGAGCGCTTCGACGAGGTCGCCTGCCTCGAGGGCGACGCGACCCTGCTCGACGAGCTGGGCGAGTTTCTCGAGGCAGGGGCCGACGAGACGCGGCCCTCGGGACTGGTGCTGAATCTGGCCTACGGGGTTCAGGGCGACGGTCGCTATACCCACGTGCCGGGCATGCTGGAGATGGCGGGCGTTCCCTATACGGGTGCGGGGCCGCTCGGCCACGCGGTCTCGCTCGACAAGGTGACGGCCAAGACGCTGATGCAGGCCGCCGGCATCCCCACGCCGGCGTGGAGGACCGCCGCCGGCCCGGGCCGCGGGATCGCCGGCGAGCTCGGCTTCCCGTTGATCGTCAAGCCCCGCCACGAATCCACGAGCTATGGCATCAGGCTGGTGGGCGACGAGGAGGAGTTGAATGCCGCGGTGGCCGAGACGACCGAGCGTTACCAGGAGGCGCTGATCGAGCAGTACATCGACGGACGGGAGGTGTGCATCGGCCTGCTCGGCAATCGCCAGCCCGAAGTGCTACCGGCGGTCGAGCTCGACTTCAGCGGGCGAGAGCTCCAGCTGATGACCGTCGAGGACAAGTACCACCAGCGCGAGGACGAGCCGCGGAAGCTCTGTCCCGCACCGCTGGACGAGTGGGTCCTGGCCGCGGCCCGGCGCGCCGCCCTGGCCACGTTCGCCGCCTGTCATTGCCGCGATTACGCCCGCGTTGATCTGCGGATCGACCTCCAGGGGCGACCATGGGTGCTCGAGATCAACTCGATGGCGTCGCTGGGCGCGGGCGGCTCCTACGTGCTGGCCGCCGAACAGGCGGGGCTCGATTTCGGATCCCTGCTGGAGCGGATTCTCGAAACCGCCTGGGCCCGCCATCTGGCCACAGTTCGCGAGCCGGCCGGCGAACGGCTGGTCGCCGGGCGCGACTGACAGACGTTGCTCGCCGGGCGCGACCGAGAGGACGCTACTCGCCCGGCGAGACTGAGATCACGCGGCCCCGGCGGCCACGCGTGAACTCGACCGTTCCGGCCGAGCGGGCAAACAGGGTGTCGTCCTTTCCCATCCCGACACCTTCGCCGGCCTTGAACCGCGAGCCCCGCTGGCGCACGATGATCTCGCCGCCGGTGACGGTCTGGCCCGCGAACACCTTGACGCCCAGTCGCTTGGCGTTGGAGTCACGGCCGTTGCGGGAGGAACCAAGTCCCTTCTTATGAGCCATCGCCGGCCTCCTTGCTCGCTTGCTTGTCGGCTTCGGCGGTCCCGGCGGGCTCAGCCGACGCCTTCTTCGAGGGTGAGCGCCGCGAGCTCAGCTTGAGCGAGGTCACCTCGATCCGGGTCAGTTCCTGCCGGTGGCCGTTGCGCCGCCGGTAGCCGCGCTTGGGCTTGAACTTCACGATCCGGAGCTTCGGGCCGCGCTCGTGGGCGATCACCTTGGCCTCGACCGTGACCTTGCCGATGTCGGCGCCGTCGACGACGTCCGCGCCGTCGACGTACAGCAGCGGCTCCAGCTTGAACTTGCCGCCGTCCTCCACGGGCAGCCGCTCGACGAGCAGGGACTGTCCCTGCTCGACGCGGTATTGCTTGCCACCTGTCTTGACGATCGCGTACATGGTCACTCCGGCGAGGACGTGGCCGATGCGGACTCGGCCTTGGCGCTCGAACGGCGTCGCCCGCCTCTGCGGCCACGACGCCGAGGCTTGGATTCTACGTCATCCCCGTTCGCAGCCGGTTCCCCGCTGTCCGCAGCGGGGGGCACGTCGACCAGCGACGCCACGGCCGCGGTCCGGCCGACCTCGTCGATCCGTACGACGTGCTTCTCGCCGACGAATCGATTGCCGCCCTTGACCGAGATGATGTAGCCGTCGATCTTGGCCACGGCATCGCCAGCGTTGTACATGTGCGGTTCGACGATCTCGACATGGACCTCCTCGCCCTCGCGGAACGGCAGCGCGCGCTCGAGCACCTCGTCGCGATCGCCCTCGAGCAGCACGGCGAAGTGATCGAGCGGCAGCCCCTCCGAACCCTCGAAGTGAAACCACTTGCCGGCCTCCTCCTCGATCGCGTGCAGGACGCGGGCGTCGTTGCCCGTGAACTCGGCACTCACGCGTGGGTTCATCTGGATCAGCAGGGCCTGAGCATCGGTCTCCTTGGCCAGATCCCGCATTCGCCGTTCGAACTCGATCGCGATCGTCTCCTCTGACTTGATCACGCCTTCGCCGTCGCAGGTCGGGCACGGGCGGGTCATGATCTCCCGGACGCCCTCGGTCACGTTCTGCCGCGTCATCTCGACCAACCCGAGCGGCGAGATCTCGACCACGAACGTCTTGGTGCGATCCTCGTCCAGCGCCTTGCGCAGCAGCTTCAGCACCGCGTCGCGGTTGCGAGCGCGGGCCATGTCGATGAAGTCGATCACGATGATCCCCCCGATGTCGCGCAGGCGCAGCTGACGCACGACCTCGTCGGCCGCTTCGAGGTTGGTCTTGGTGATCGTGTCCTCCAGCCGCGCGCCCTTCCCGCGGCCGATGAACGACCCCGAGTTGACGTCGATCACGGTCAGCGCCTCGGCGTAGTCGATCACCAGGTATCCGCCGCTGGGTAGATCCACTCGCCGCGACAGCGTCGAGGCGAGGGCGTCCTCCACGCCGAAGGCCTCGAACAGCGGCGTCTCCTCCTCCCAGAGCTCGACGTGCTCGACGAGCTCGGGCGCCGTCCGGGAGAAGAACGAGACCAGCCGGTGATGCTGCTTGGGGTCGTCGACGACGGCACGCTCGAAGTCCCTGGAGAAGATGTCGCGCACCACGCGAACCGAGAGATCGGCCTCCTGGAAGACCAGCGCCGGGGCGGTCGTCTCGGCGACGCGCTTCTGGAGCACCTCGTTCAGCTTGAACAAGTACAGGAGCTCGCGCTCGAGGTCGGTCCGCTTGGCTCCGTGGGCCGCGGTCCGGATGATCGCCCCAGCGCCCTTCAGCTCGAGCTTGGCCGCCTCCTTGCGCAGGCGCTCGCGCTCCTTCTCCTCGAGTCGGCGCGATACTCCGACGCCCTCGCCGTACGGCGCCAGGACCATGTAGCGGCCGGCGATCGTGAGGTCCATCGAGAGGCGCGCGCCCTTGGTCTTGAGAGGATCCTTGACCACCTGCACCACGACCTCCTGGCCGGGCTTGAGCAACTCGGTGATCTGGCCGCCCTCGCGCCCACCGCCACGGCCGCGCCGCGGCGCCTCGACGCCCGGCAGCACGATCTCGTCGACGTGCAGGAAGCCGTTCTTCTCCAGCCCGATGTCGACGAAGGCTGCCTCGAGCCCGGCGAGCACGTTGTCCACCCGGCCCTTGTAGATGTTGCCGACGATCGATCGCGACCCCCGGCGCTCGAGATAGAGCTCGGCGACCTGATAGCCGTCCGCGGGGTTCGCGGGCTTACGCCGCCTGCGCGAATTGCCCGATCCCGAGCCTCGCTGCGCGGGGCTCCCGCTTCCTTCCAGCATCGCGACCCGGGTCTCCCCGCGGTCCACGCTTACCAACACTTGCTTCTTCAATTGTCTTTCAGTCCTTTGGAAAATTTGCGCCGCGCGCGTTATGGATCGCGCGGCTCTTAAGAAAGTAGTGCCCTGCCCTTGCCGGCAGCCGTGATCCGAGCCTGGATGTAGATCGACTGCAGCAGGCCGAGGCCTAGGAACGTGACGATCACCGACGAGCCGCCATAGCTCAGCAGCGGTAACGGGACCCCGGTGATGGGCATGATCCCGATCGTCATTCCGACGTTCACGAACACCTGGAACATCAGCATCGCGAGGATGCCGCCGGCGATCAGCGTGCCGTACAGGTTCTTGGACATCGTGAGGATTCGCAGCGCGCGCCAGATCAGCAGCGCGTACAGGGACAGCACCAGCGCGGCCCCGACGAACCCATAGGTCTCCCCCACGGCCGCGAACACGAAGTCCGTGTCGTTGGCGGGGAGGAAGTTCAGCTTCGTCTGCGTCGCGTGGGCCCCCCGGCCCGTCTTCTGTCCCGAGCCGATCGCGATCAGCGACTCGGTGATCTGGTAAGTCTGGTTGCCCGGATCCCGTGACGGGTTGACGAACCCGGTCAGGCGCTGCACCTGGTAGGGCTTGAGCACATGCACGCCGAGCGCCGGAGCGCCGGCGAGTACGATCGCGATCGCGGCGACGAACATCGTCACCAACGCCATCAGCTGCTTCCACGAGGTGCCGGCGAAGACCAGCACCGTGAAGCCCACCGCGACATAGACCAATCCGGTCCCGAGGTCGGGCTGCGGGATCACCAGCAACGCCGGGATCAGGGCGAGCAGCATGATTCGGGCCGTCGTGCGCCACTCATGCAGCCGGCGGGAGCGGTCGACCGCGAACGCGGCCAGCGCGACGATCAGCAGCAGCTTGCCGAACTCCGAGGACTGGAACTGCAGCAGCGGCAGCGGGATCCAGCGGTGCGCCCCACGGATCGTCGGCATCCCGTAGACGATCAGGTTCAGCGCGACCATCACCGCGAACAGGCCCAGCTTGTACTCCCGCAACCTCGAGTAGTCGATCCTCGAGAGCAGCAGCGCCAGCACGAGCCCGATTGCCGCGTAGATTCCCTGTCGCTCGACGTAGTACAGCGGGTGGCCGGGGTTGGTGTGGCTGGTCGAGCCTTTGAGGGTGATCAGCGAGCACGCAACCAGCCCGAGCGCGCCCAGCATCAGCAACGGGTCGATCAGGACCTTGGCGCCCGCGCGGGGCACGGCCAGCTCGTCGCCGGCCTGGATCGGAGTGACGCTCACAGCGTCCGCGACTTTCCGGCCACGAACGGCCCGCGCTTGCCGAAGAACCACTGCGAGAGGATCTCTCGCGCGGCGGGAGCGGCGGCGGCGGCGCCGAACCCACCCTGCTCGACGGTGACCACCACAACGATCGGCTTCGTGGTCGCGCTGGCGGGCACGAAGCAGGCGTACCACGACTGGTCGGCCTGCCCGTTGCGCTGCGCGGTGCCGGTCTTGCCGTACACCTGCTCGGGGAAGTTCGAGAACACGTCCGCCGAGGTCCCGCCGGGCTGCGAGGCGGCGTCGCGCAGGCCCTGGCGGATCGTCTCGAGGTAGAACGGGTCGATGTGGATGTTGCGAGCCGGCGGCAGGTCGATCCGCTGGAGCACGGTGCCGTCGGGGTTCTCGACGTCGGAGCCGATGTGCGGGCGCACGATGTTGCCGCCGTTGGCGATCGCCGAGTACGCGATCGCAAGCTGCAGAGGACTCACCTGGACGTCTCCCTGGCCGACCGCGAGGTTGATGTTGTCTCCGATCGACCACGGCCGGCCGTCGGCGATCCCGCAGGAGCTGTGACGTCCGTGGCCCTTGTACGGCCCGACACCGAGCTCACAATCACGCTCGACCTGGTCGATGTGCGCGCGCCAGCGCGGTGAGGGCAGGTTGCCGGTCGCCTCGCCGCCGAGGTCGATCCCGGTCGGGCGTCCGATGCCGTACTGCGCCGCCCAATGCTGCAACGCGCCGCCGTTCAGCTGGGTGAACGGGTTGGCGACGTTGGTGCGCGCGCCGAGGTTGTAGAAGAAGTCGTCGGAGGAGACGCGCAGTGCGTTGACCAGGTCCAGTGTGCCGTCGACGGCGTTGCCCGAGTTGTGGCGGCATTGGCCGGAGATGCAGAACTGGCCGGTGTCGTTGAATGTGTCGCCGACGCTCCAGGCCTTGCTCTCCAGCGCTGCCGTGGCGGTTATCGGCTTGAAGGTCGAACCGGTCGGATAGACGCTCTGGACCGCGCGGTTGATCAGCGGGAAGTTGCTGGCCGGGTTGTTGAGCCGCTGGTAGGTCGACTTCGAGATCGCCTTGGCGAACACGTTTGGGTTGAAGGTCGGGAGCGAGCCCATCGCGTAGACGTCGCCGTTGACCGGGCTGAGCGCAACGAACGCCCCGGCGTTCGCGGGCGGGTTGTGGGCGATGGCATCGGCCAGCGCCTGCTGTCCCGCCCGCTGGAGGTTCACGTCGAGCGAGAGCTTCAGGGTGTGCCCGGCGACCGGTGGCTTGCTCGCCAGGGTTCCGGTGAGGTGCCCGAGGGCATCGACCTGGACCTGCTCGGCGCCGTCGGTTCCGCGCAGATACCGGTCATACGACGCCTCGAGGCCGGACTGGCCGATGATCGCGTTCTGCGACACGCCGCGGAACTGCCGCTCCTTGACCTCGATCGGGTTGATCGGTCCGATCGTCCCGAACAGCTGGGCGGCCAGCTGGCCCAATGGGTAATTGCGCAGATAGATCTGCTGCACCTCGACGCCGGGGAACTGGTCCTGGCGCTCGGCCAGGTAGAACTGGACCTGGCGGGGGAGGTCGGCCTTGATCGTGACGTTGGCGTATGGGAGCAGCGCGAGCTGCTGGGCCACGGTGCACGGGATCTGGGCAAGCCGCCTGGTGGGCGCTCCGGCGATACGGCAGGTGTGGCGCTTCTGCGAGATGCCGAGGACGTGCGCGAGCCGTCGGTACACGACGGCCTGAGCGCCCGGCGAAGCCGGCAGGTCGGGGGGCGAGATCTGGACGGCTATCGCTCGCCGGCTGGAGACCAGGACAGCGCCGTTACGGTCCCAGATCTCGCCGCGGGCGGCAGGGATCGCGATGTCGCGGATTCGGTTCCCTTTCGCCTGGGCGAGGTACTGGTCCCCGGAGAGGACCTGGAGGAACCAGAGCCGGAAGAAGATGATCGCGAACATCGCCAGCGCGAAGCCGCCGAGCATCGCGGCCCGGAGCGCGAGCTGTGGGGTCAGTGGTGGGCGACGGTCCTCAGGGGTCTGAATCATCGCGAGGATCGCGGGATCGGCCCGAGACGCTGGGACGGGCGCTGAAGCGGGCTCAGCCCGCCTGTGGTGTAGGCGCGCCGGCGGCGGCGGCGCGGGTCGTCGGGCAGCGCCGGTGAAACGACGCGTTTGACCAGCGCGTAGACCGGCAGCGCGATCAGCGTGTTGACCAGCACGGTCACGAAGATCTGCTGCGCCAGCAGCAGTGAGACCGGAGCGTCGACCCCGAGCAGGAACTGAATCAGCGTCATCCCGATGCCGACCGCCGCGGTCGCCCCGGCGCCGAGCGCGAGCGGAACCAGGCCATGCGCGGGATCGCGCAGCTCGCGCAGCCGTCCCGACCAGTAGCCGACCCCGATGTAGAGCAGCGAGGTGACACCGAGCGGCTGGACGAGCACGGTGTCGACGAGCAGACCGGTGCCGAAGCCGAAGATCGCACCCGGCAGCGCGCCCGCCAGCAGCCCGACCGACATCACCACGAGCGGCGAGAGGTCGGCGCTGACGCCGAAGATCGAGATCTGCGAGATCGAGGTCTGCTGGATCACCACTGTCGCGAACGCCAGCAGGACGAGGCGAATTGGCAGCCGGAGTGAAGACGCGCGGCTCATGGGCCAGGAACCTGGGCCCGCTGCGTGCCTGCGCGTGCTCGCGTCAGGATCTGGACCACGTCCAGGTGACGGAGATCCGCCGCCGGAGCCACCTGCACCTGGCCATTGTTGAGCAGCTCGTTCTGGTTGGCGTTCGAGACCTGGCCGATCGGAATCCCGGCCGGATAGAGCGAATCGAGCGCCTTGAACTTGAACCCGGCCGTCACGACGAGCTGGTTGACCTGCGGGCCCGCCTGCCCTGAGCCCGGGCGCGGGAGGTTCTGGAGCAGGAGCTGGTTGGGGTTCCCGACCGCCGGCACCAGTACGCCGGTGTCGCCGTTCTGGTCCTGCACCTGAGCCGCTACTGCGTAGGAGTGGTCGGTGATCAGCGTGACCACCGAGACGGTGGCGTCGACAGTCGTCACCTTCCCCACCAATGCCCCGTCGCCGATCACCGGGTCCTCGAGGTGGACGCCGTCGTCGGAGCCCCTGTTGACCTGGATGGTGGCGTACCACAGAGTCGGGTCACGGGCGATCACCTGCGCCGCGATCGGGCGATAGGAGCTGATCCCGAGGCTGTTGTCGAGTCCGATCTGCCGCGTCAGCTGGGCATTCTGGAGGGCGGCGGTCCGGTACTGCGCGACCTCGTTGCGGTACTGCGCGACCTGCTTGCGCAGCTGGTCGCGCTGCGACTTGGCGTTGAGCGTGTCCGAGAACCAGCCGGCGATGTCCCGGACGGGCTTGAGCACCGTGCTGGCGCCCTGCTGGACGGGCGAGAGCACTTCGACGATTCCCCGCTGCACGCTGTGCAGGGGGCTGTTCGGCGACTCGCCGAAATATGCCGTCAGCAGGATCAGGGATACGCCGACGAGCGACGCGAGTAACGCGCGGCGACGCCGAACCTGTTTGTCATGCACGAGCTGCGTGTCTCCAAAGTCTTGCTCCCAGCGCCTTGACCCTAGTAGCGGCGACGCCGTTTACGTGAATTCTTGCTTGAGCGGTGGATCGCTTCGAACTCCTCGAGTGATCTGCCCGATCCGACCGCGACGCACGTCAGCGGAGATTCCGCCAGGTGCGCGGGCATCTGCGTCTCGTGACGCAGTCGCTCTTCGATCCCCTGTAGCAGCGAACCGCCTCCGGCGAGCATGATGCCACGATCCATGATGTCGGAGGCGAGCTCCGGCGGCGTGCGGTCGAGCGTCTCCTTGACCGCGTCGATGATCTGGGAGACCGGCTCCTCGATCGCGCCCCGAATCTCCTCGCTGGTGAGGATCACCGTCTTGGGCAGCCCCGAGACCATATCGCGGCCGCGGATCTCGGCCTGAACCTCCTCAGGCATCTGAAACGCGGAGCCGATCTCGAGCTTGACCTCCTCGGCCGTCTGCTGGCCGATCAGCAGCTTGTACTCGCGTTTGACGTAGTTGATGATCGCCTCGTCGAGCTCGTCGCCGCCAACCCGGATCGACTGCGAGACGACGATTCCGCCGAGCGAGATCACCGCGACCTCGCTGGTGCCGCCGCCGATGTCGACGACCATCGAGCCGGTCGGCTCGGCTACCGGGAGGCCCGCTCCGATCGCGGCCGCCATCGGTTCCTCGATCAGGAGCGCCTGACGGGCGCCGGCCGATTCGGTGGCCTCGATCACGGCGCGCTTCTCGACCCCCGTCACGCCGGACGGCACGCACACGACCACGCGCGGGTGCGCGAACCGGTTCTGGTGCACCTTCTGGATGAAGTGGCGCAGCATCTGCTCGGTGACGTCGAAGTCGGCGATGACGCCGTCCTTGAGTGGCCGGATCGCCGAGATGTTCCCAGGCGTGCGCCCCAGCATGCGCTTGGCCTCGATGCCGACGGCATGCACCTCACCGGTGTGCTGGTCGATGGCGACCACGGACGGCTCTGACAGCACGATGCCACGCCCACGCACGTAGACGAGCGTGTTCGCGGTGCCGAGGTCGACGGCCATGTCGCGGCCGCCAAGACCGGTAAGAGAGTTGAGGAAGCTGATGGTGTGTGAAGCTCGAGAGTTCGCTGCAATTCGCCTGAAAAACGGCTATTCGATTCTAGCGTACCGCTGCAACTGCCATGACATCGATCAACGCGGCGACCGGCAGGCCCACCACGTTCTGATAGTCGCCGGCGATCGATCGCACCAGCGCCGCGCCCCGTCCCTGCACCGCGTAGCCGCCGGCACGGTCTCGCCACTCACCCGTGCCGAGGTACCAATCGACGTCGCTCGACTCGAGGGCGGCGAACGTCACGTCGGTGGCGGCGTGGCGCACATGCTCGACGCCGTCGAGCCGCAGGCACAGCCCCGAGTGGACGGTGTGGGTGCGCCCGGACAGCAGTGTCAGGTATTGCCGCGCCTGCTCCTCGCCGCCCGGCTTGCCCAGGACGCGCCCTTCCACAGCCACGAGCGTATCGAC
>DATCNP010000157.1:0-15696 GCA_036565205.1 Solirubrobacteraceae bacterium
CCCGGGGGCGTTCCGATCACCAGCTCGGTCGAACCGCCACCGACGTCGACGACGCCGAGCTCGCCGTCCGGCATCCGGCCCAGGGTCCCGGCGGCACCGACGAAGGCAAGTCGCGCCTCGTCCTGGCAGGAGAGGACCTCCACCTCCAACCCGCAGGCGCCCTGAATCGCGTCGATCAGGGCCGAGCGGTTCGCGGCCCGCCTGATCGCCTCCGTGGCCACGCCCCGAACCTGCGTCGCTCCATGCTCCCGCGCCACGCCGAACTGCGCGGCGACGACCTCGACCACCTCCTTCAGCTTGCTCGCAGCGATCGTCCCGTCAGGGCACATCGCCCGCCCGACGCGCGTAAATGCCCGCTCCTGATGGACCTCGACGAGCCGACCATCCTCTAAGTCGGCGACCAGGAGACGAGTTGTGTTGGAGCCGATATCGATGCAGGCCCGCCGCATCGACTAGGACCGCGACTCGCGCCCACGCGCGGCCGACTGAGCTCTGCCGGCGGCCGTCTCCGGCGCTCCGAACGCGACGTCGCGGCCGTTCAGCGCCGCGGGCGGCTCGGAAGGCTTTATCTGATCGACGGAGGGCGCGGACTCTCCCGCGTGCGGTCTGAGCACGACCCAGAAGATAACCGTGATCAGAAGCGATGCGATCCCTGCCACCGCGAGCGCCGCACGGGCGCTGGCAAGAGCGGCGATCGAACCGCCGATCAAGATCCCCAGCCCGGGTGCGGCCTCCACGATCGACTCCTGCAAGCCCATCACGATCGCCATCCAGCTCTGAGCGGTGCGTTCCTGGACGTAGGTGCGCGCGGCCACTACCTGGACGCCATTTCCCGAGCCGGCGATCGCCGCCGCCACGACAGCAACGGCGATCGTCGTCGAGGCCGCCATCAGGCCGAAGCCGATCGCGAGCGCACCCGCGCTGATGGCCAGTTGCGAGCGAGCCGAAGCGCTCAGCCAGCGCACGTAGGCCAGGCTGGTCACGACGGCGCCGGCGCCCCAGGCCGAGAGGACGGCGCCATAGCCTTCCGCGCCGGCGTGCAACGTGTGCTGCACGAACACGACCTCAACCGGGACGGCGATCGTGAAGGCGACGACCGCCCCGGCCTGGGTGGCGAGCAGCGCCGAGATCAACCGGTCCCGTCTGACGAAGGCGATCGCAGCGCGGAGGCGCCCGGCGGTCGGCGCCTTGTCGACCACGGCTTCGGGTAACCCGGCCGTGGTCGCGAGGTTGATCGCAACCAGCGCGAACAGGACCGCGTTTACGAGCATCGCGGCGGCGGTTCCGCCAGCGACGACAACGACGCCGCCGATTGCCGGACCGGCCATGTAGGCGATCTGGAATTGAGCATTGATCAGCGCGTTGCCCTCGCGCAGCAGGCCCGCGGGCGTCAGCACCGCGACCGTCGCGGCGCGGGTGATCGAACGCGCGACCACACCGATCGTCCCGTCGACGATCACCACGGCCAGGACCGCCGCAAGCTCGAAGTGATCGGCCAGGTATGCCAGCGCAAGGAACAGCGCCCCCTCGGCCCCGTACAGCAGCGGGAGCACGACATGGGCCGAGCGCTGATCCACCTTGGCCAGGATCGGCGGCGCGATCAGGGCAGGGACGAACTGCGAGGACAGGAAGAAGGCCGAGGAGCCGACGGCGCTGCCCGTCCGCCGGTAGACGAGCACGGACAGCGCAAGGATCCCGACCGCCCACGTCAGATCGTTCATCGTGTAGGCGACCAGCAGACGGCGATACGCGGGAATGCGGAGAGCGCGTTTCACCCGGAGCCCTGATCCTTTCACATCCGTTCGACGAGTCCGCCGCCGTCCAGCGGGCCCCTGGACGCGAACGTGGTGGCATGATCAGGGCCGTGTCCGAAACTGCGATCGAGGTTCGCGGCCTGCGGAAGACGTACGCCGACTTCGAGGCCGTCCGCGGGATCACGTTCTCGGTCCGACGCGGCGAGGTGTTCGGTCTGCTCGGGCCCAACGGAGCCGGAAAGACGACGACGGTCGAGATCCTGGAGGGCTATCGGACGCGGACCGGGGGCGACGTCGAAGTGCTGGGACTCGACCCGGGCGAGCGCTCGCAGGCATTTCGCGCGCAGGTCGGGATCGTGTTGCAGAGCACGGGCATCTACCGGCACATCCGTGTGCGAGAGGCGGTCGCGCATTTCGGCTCTATGTACCCACACCCGCGGGATGTGGACGAGGTAATTTCGATCGTCGGCCTTCAGGGCAAGGAGTCGGCACTCGCCCGGACTCTGTCTGGCGGTCAGCTCCGCCGGCTCGACCTCGCCCTCGCGCTGGTCGGCGACCCGGAGCTGATCTTCCTGGACGAGCCGACGACGGGCTTCGACCCGGCCGCGCGGCGCAACGCATGGGAGACCGTGCGGTCGCTCAAGCGGCTCGGCAAGACGATCCTGCTGACCACCCACTACCTCGACGAGGCGCAGGAGCTCGCAGACCGGGTCGCGATCATCAAGGACGGCCGGATCCTCGTGCAGGGCGCGCCGAGCGAGCTCGGCGCGAACTCGGCTTCGGCTCCGTTCGTGATCGCCTACGTCGGCGCCGACGGCAGCGCCGTCGAGCTGGAGACGGACGACCCGACGTCGCTGCTGCACGAGCTGACCGGACAAGCGCTCGCCCGCGGCGAGCGCCTCGAAGGGCTCACGGTCACACGCCCGACGCTCGAGGACGTCTACCTCGAGCTCACCGCAGGCGAGCTCCCGGAAGCCGAGATGGAGGCCGCGGATGCCTGACACGGTGGCGATGGCCTGGCGTCAGTACCGCCTCGAGCGCAAGCTGTTCTGGCGCAATCCGAGCGCCGCCTTCTTCAATTTCCTGCTGCCGCTGCTGTTCCTGACCTTCTTCGGCGCGGTGTTCAGCGCCAACCAGAAGAATCTGAACGTGATCGTGCCCGGGATCGCCGGGATGAGCGTGATGTCGACCACGTTCACGGCGCTGGCGTTCAACATGACCTTCCTGCGCGAGCAGGGGGTCCTGAAGCGCATCCGCGGCACGCCGATGCCCGGCGTCTCCTACCTGTTCGGGGTAGCCGGGAACGCGGTCACGAACACCGCGCTGCAGATCCTGATCATCACCGTCGCGGGGCGCGTGTTCTTCGGCGTCGGCTGGCCGCGCGACTGGGTCGAGCTGTTCGTGTTCATCGCCGCCGGCGTCGTGTGCTTCGCCTCACTCGGAGTCGCCTTCTCGCATGCGATCCCCAACTTCGACTCAGCCCCGGCCTACGTAAACGCCGTCTTTCTGCCGGTGATCTTCGTCTCCGGGGTGTTCTTCGACGCCGCCAAGGCGCCCAGCTTCATCAAGGGGATCGCGTCCGCACTGCCGCTCACGCATCTGATCGACGGCCTGTCCGGCGCGATGGTCAAGGGAGTCTCGCTGGGCTCGAACCTCAGCAACCTGGGTGTGATCGCGGTCTGGGCGGCGCTTGGAATCGCGCTCGCGGTGCGCGGGTTCAGCTGGGAGCAGCGGCGTACGTGATGCCGTGAGGCGGCTCGCCGAGGAGCTCTACCTACTCGACGGGTTCCCCCCACACGCGATCAATGTCTATGTGATCGGTGACGTGCTCGTCGATGCCGGCTCGCGCTTCGCCGCCAGGCGGATCCTTCGCCAGCTCGAGAGGCGGCCGATCACCGGGATTCCCGGCCTGCACGAGCCCAAGAGCTTCTTCACTCCCGACCCGCGGCGCAACCGCGAGTCGATGCGGCGCCTGGCAGCGCTCGACCCGGCGCTCGTATGCTTTGGCCACGGCGCACCGCTGCGCGATCCGAACAAGCTGGGGAGGCTCGTCGACAGCCTCACGGACGGCTGAGTCCAGGCCGCCCGGCTGTCATCCTCCTTCTGCCATGTCACTACGAGCCCGATCCTGGCACCGCAGCAACACCTTCTCGCACCGCTCGTTCCCCGCGCAGCGACTCGCGGCCGAGCGTCAGTGCAGCGTCTCGATCTGCCTGCCGGCGCGCAACGAGGCCCGCACGATCGGAGCGATCCTCGAGCGGCTGCTGCCGCTGCGCGAGCACGGCGCGGTCGACCAGATCGTCGTGGTCGACCATTCCAGCGACGCCACGGCGCGGATCGCTCTGGATCTCGGCGTCGAGGTGCACGATCAGGAGCAGCTGATGCCGGAGCTCGGGCCGGTGCTGGGTAAGGGCGACGCGATGTGGAGAGCGCTCGGGGTCCTAACCGGCGATGTGATCTGCTTTCTCGACGCCGACTCGGAGCAGTTCGGCGCCCACTTCGCCTGCGGCCTGCTCGGGCCATTGCTCTGCCAGGACGGCATCTCACTGGTCAAAGGCTTCTACCGCCGCCCGTTTCGCGTCGGCGAGCTGACCCTGCCCGACGGCGGCGGCCGCGTCACCGAGCTGACCGCCCGACCGCTGCTGAACCTGTTCTATCCCGAGCTCGCCGCCATCGAGCAGCCGCTCGCCGGCGAGGTGGCCGCGCGGCGAGACCTGCTCGAACGCATGCCCTTCGTCACCGGTTACGGAGTCGACATCGGACTGGTGCTCGACGCCTACTCGATCGTCGGGCTCGACGGGATCGCCCAGGTCGACCTCGACGTTCGCCAGAACTCGCACCAGCCGCTGCGCGAGCTCGGCCCGATGGCCTTCGCGGTGCTTCAGGCGATCGCCCTGCGCCTCGAGCGCGAGGGCCGCCTCGCCGGTCCTCTGGCGAGCACGTTCCTGGCCCCGGGAGAGCAGGGCCTGACCGCGCTGAGCAGCGCGCTCGTCGAGCGCCCGGCGATTGCCGAGCGCCGGGCAGCGGCCTGAGGTCGGCCGAACTGCTCCGCGGGCTAACCGCTCGCGTCCGCGAACGCCGCGCGTGCGGCTCGCGAGCCCGTCCGAGCGCGCTCGGCGAACCCGTACGTGCCCTGCTCGCGTAGCTCGGTCGCGGCCTCGACGACGGCTCCGACGGCCGCGAACGCGAACGCTCCCCCGACCGAAACGCGGCAGACCCCGAGCGCGGCGAGCTCAGCCACGGGTGGCACGCCGGGCATCGCCAGGACGTTCACGGGCCGGCCAAGCGAGGACACGAACGCGCCGATGTCATCCGCGCTCTTGACGCCCGGGGCGTAGAGGACGTCAGCTCCCGCCGCCTCGTAGGCTTGAAGGCGCGCGATCGTGTCCTCCAGGTCGGGGCGTCCGTGGAGGTAGTTCTCCGCCCTGGCGGTGAGGACGACCTCCGCCGCCCCCGAGTGCGCCACCTCGACCGCCGCGGTTATCCGCTCGACCGCCGCTTCCAAGGAAAAGATCGGAGTCTCGGCATGGCCGGTCGAACCTCGATCGAGAAGCCGGCGAGACCGATCTCGAGGTCGGCCGAGACCGGCAGATCCGTCGCGGCCACGATCTCGGCGGCGTGGGCGAGCGCGCGATCGCGGCCGAGCGCACGGTCGAGTTCGCCCAGCGTCGCCGCCGAGCCACTGCTCGTTGTCGCCAGGGCCTCAAAGCCGAGCCACCCCAGCAGCCTGGCCGACCCTATGTCCCAAGGATTGGGCAGCAGCAGAGGCGGATCGGCCCGGTGCAAGGCGCGGAATCGTGCGGCCAGCTCAGGTTGGTCGGTCATAGCGTGACTGCGAACGCTCAGGCCGGGGCGCCAACCGGCTCGGCCTTCGTGGCACCCTCCCCGACGTCGTCGAGATCGATCTCCTGGTCGGCGGCGAACAGGCACCCGGTGCGGATACCCGGCCGCTGACACCGGTCATATCGGCCTCCTCTCCTCGTCCCCAGCAACTGAGCCGGCGGGCAGTCTCGTCCGGTCCCGTGGCGAAAGGTCTACCCCTATGCGAGCGCCGGAAACCGCGCGCACAGCGCGCGACACGCCGGGCTCGCGTGTGGTCGAGGGTCGGAAACCGGTAAACCTCTACTGAGAAAGGAGCAAGCTATGACTACGGAGAAGAGCGCGTTTTCGCTCGGCGCGGAGGGCGACGACGACGGCTCGTTCAGGCGCCAGGAGAGCAGCTTCCGCTCGTGGGTCTCGGACGACTCGAGCGGCGAGTTCCCGGTGCAGGCGGGCCGTTACCACCTGTACCTGTCCCGGGCCTGCCCATGGGCGCACAGGACGCTGATCGGACGGCGGCTGATGGGGCTCGAGGAGGCAATCGGCGTCTCCTACGCGGACCCGATCCGTGATGATCGCGGCTGGGCGTTCACCGGCGGCGAGCACACCGACGAGGTCAACGGCTTCCAGTTCCTGAGCCAGGCGTACACGGCCACAGATCCCAGTTACGGCGCCCGCGTCTCCGTGCCGGTGCTGTGGGACAAGGAGAGGGGCGTGATCGTCTGCAATGAGTCCGCGGACATCCTCCGCATGCTCTCGACGGTGTTCGCGCCGCTTGCCGATCATCCGGTTCAGCTCTATCCCAAGCCGCTTGCGGCCGAGATCGACGCGCTCAACCACCACATCTACGAAACCGTCAACAACGGCGTGTACAAGGCTGGGTTCTCACGCCGTCAGGCGGTCTACGAGCGCGAGGTCAGGGCGCTGTTCGAGACGCTGGACGAGCTCGACGCGCGCCTGGCCCGGCAGCGCTTCCTGTTCGGTGGCGAGCCGCTGGAAACCGACTGGCGGCTGTTCACGACGCTCGTGCGCTTCGACGCCGTCTACCAGATCCACTTCAAGTGCTCGATCCGCAAGCTGGTCGAGTACGAGCACCTGTGGCCGTACGCCCGCGACCTGTACCAGTGGCCCGGAGTAGCCGATACCGTCGACTTCGACGAGATCCGCGCCCACTACTACATCACTCACCCGATGATCAACCCGAGCGGGCTCGTGGCCGTGCTGCCGGCGGCGAGCTTCGAGGAGCCGCCCGGGCGGGGGTAGGGCCGCGACGGGGGCGCTCCAGGTCCGCCCGCGGCTCGGGAGCGGGTCGGGAGCGCGACCGGGACCTGCAAAACGCAACAAATCGCAGCTCACAGCGGCAATTTTCCGCGTATTGGCTGCTCAGCGCGCGAAACGCGGCAAATCACAGCTGAGCGGTTGTGACGGTCGCCCGAGGCGTCCGAGCCGCCTGGCACGCCCCGGCTACTTCCGGCGCCGCAGCAGCACCAGCGCGAGCAGGAACCCAACCACGGCGGCAGCGCCGGCCGGACTGCGCTTGACGCGACCCCAGAGCACCGAGGCCAGCAGCGAGAGCCCTTCGACCGGCTCGGCGGCCTCGACCGGCGCTGGTCGCGCCGGCGTCGGCGTGACGGGAGTCTCCGGCGAGAGCGAATCGCCGCCGTCCGGCCCGGACGAATCGCCCCCCGCCGCCGGCGTGCCCTCCGGCGCCGGCGTCGGCGCCCCTTCCGCGGGAGCCCCGTCGTCCGACCCCGCCAGCGACTTCTGCAGGCACCCGGCGAACTCCCCCAGCAGCCGCTGCGAGATGTCCTCGATCATGCCGCCCCGGCCGAACCGCGCCAGGCGGCCGGTGATGTGGTACTCGGTCACGACCTCTACCAGCGTTCCGTCGCCGGCCGGCGAGAGCTTCGAGACGATCGTCGCCTTGGCGCCGCCCTGGCCGCGCTTGTCGGTTCCCTGGGCGAGCATCGTGGCGTTGCGGCCCTGTTCGTCGAGGTCGCGCATCTCGAGCTTTCCCGTGTAGGCCGCCGAGGTCGGCCCGATCTTGACCTTGAACGACCCGTTGTAGCTGCCGTCATCGTTGCGGCCGGTCACCGCCGCGCCGGGAAGGCACGGAGCGACGCGCTCGATGTCGATCAGCGCCTGCCACACCCGCTCGAGCGGGGCGGCGACCTCAAATGACTGCTCTAGCTTCATGGCGGATCGCCTCCAGGTCGTCAGGGGTATCGACGTCGCGGCCCGAGCAGAGCGAGCCGCATTCGATCTTTGGTCCTTCGAGAAGGTTGCGGGCACCATGGTCCCCGCTCAGTTGGCCGAGCGCCTTCAGCTGCTCCGGCCCGAGTACCACCGGATGTCCGGGGCGGCCCTGGTACACGGCCCGCGCGCCGGCCGGCGCGTCCAGGAAGCGGGCGATCACCTCTGGGCTCACCCGCGGTGCATCCCCGAGCGTGACGATCACGCGCTCGGCGCTCGGGTGGCCACCGGCCAGCGCCGCGACCCCGCACCGAAGCGACGCCGCCTGACCGCTCTCCCAGTCCTCGCACACGATCGCCTCCGCGCGCTGCCAGCCGACTCCGGCGCGGATCTCGTCCGCGCGGGCGCCCAGCACCACCACGATCCGCTCGAGCTCGGCGACAGCACATTGCGCGGCGATCGCGTGCTCGAGCAGCGGACGACCATCGAGCTCGGCGAGCTGCTTTGGCCGCGTGCCGAACCGTGTCCCCGCCCCAGCGGCCAGGATCAGTCCGGCGATCACGCCGGAACCGCGTGAATCCGTCCGCTCGCGTTGATCAGGCGCCCGCCCTCACGTCCGTGGCGCGCCGCGACCATCTCGGCGAGGATCGAGAGTGCGGTCTCCTCGGCGCTGACCGCGCCCAGATCGAGCCCCAGCGGGGCCGACAGGCGGGCGAGCTCCTCGTCGGTGAAGCCGGCCTCGAGCAGCCGTTCGCGCCGTGACTCCTGCGCGCGCCGCGAGCCCATCGCGCCGATGAACCGGGCCGGGGAACGCAGCGCGATCTTCAGCGCGGCATCGTCGAGCTTGGGATCGTGCGTGAGCACCGCGATCGAGGTCGCGGGATCGATCCCCCCGAGCTGGGCGAACGCCTCCTCGGGCCATGCGGCGATGATCTCCTCGGCGTCGGGGAGGCGCTCGCGCGTCGCAAAGCGCCGGCGCGGATCGACGACGAACGGCAGCCATCCGGTCGCCCTGGCGATCGTGCACAGCGCGGCGGCGATCGGGACGGCGCCGAACAGGATCAGTCGCTGCGGCGGGCCGACCACATCGACGAACGTCGGGCCACGCAGCTCGGAGGTCTCAGTCCAGAGCAGATCCTCGGCTGCCAGTTTGGCGTCGGCATCGAGCTCGGGGGAGCCGAGCGAGCCCGACGCGCTGCCGTCCTCCTCGAACAGCAGCTTCGCGCCGGCGCCGTCACCCTCGAGCAGCGTGACCTCAGCCGCGCGGCCTCCGGCCCGCGCGATGTCTGTGAAGCGTCCCGGCTTGTATTCCTGAACCCAGACCTCGATCTCGCCCCCGCATGGGAGACCCACACCCCAGGCCTCGTCGTCGGAGATCCCAAAGTTCACGCGCTGAGGCGGCGCGCCGTGCAGCACCTGGTCGGCGAGCTCGATCACCGCCCCCTCGACGCAGCCGCCCGAGACGGCGCCGATGACCTCGCCGTCGGCGTTGACCGCCATCTTGGCGCCGGGAGGGCGCGGCGCGGACTTCTTGACGGAGATGACCGTCGCGAGCGCGATCTGGTCGCCACGGTCGATCCACGTCTGGAGGTCTGGGAATACGTCGTTCATATCTCCTCCAATATCGCAGCTAGCTCCTCGAGCGACGCCAACGAGTTGCCGGCCAAGAGCTCGTCGGTGTGCGGCACGGCGGCGCGCATGCCACGCGTGAGGGGCTCGTAGTCGGGATGTGCGGCGAGCGGATTGAGCCACACGAGTCGCTGGGCGGTGCGACGCAGTCGCGCGATCTCGTACTCGAGCAGCTCGGGATCGCCCCGGTCCCAGCCGTCGGAGAGGATCACGACCACGGCTCCGCGGCCGATACGCCGGCCATGCTCGCGATTGAGCGTCGACAGCGCGGCACCGATTCGTGTTCCGCCCGAGTAGTCAGTGACGACGGCGATCGCTCGCTCGAGCGCCCGATCTGAATCGCGGCCGGTCAGCTCACCGGTGATGCGGGTCAAGCGCGTGCCGAATGCGAATGCCTCGACCCGGCGCCGGGCGGCTACGCAGGCCTGTGTGTACTGGAGCAGCATCCTGGCGTAGGGGGCCATCGAGCCCGACACGTCGCAGACCAGCACCATCTCCCGCGGTCGAGTGGTAGGCGCCCGCCAACGCCTGTCGATCGGCTCGCCGCCGGTGCGAAGCGACGCTCTGACCATCTGCCGCAGGTCGGGAGCGTGGCCGTGGCGCCGGTCGGCGCGCGTTCGACGCGAGAGGCGCGTGGGCCCGCGCTTGGCCAGCGCGATGATCAGCTCCTTGGCCGCGTGCGCCTCGGCGTCGGTGTAGTGCGTGAAGTCCTTTGTGCGCAGCAGTTCGATCTCGCTCCAGGCCGACGGCACGGGGACCGGCCGCTCTTCCCGCGTGCCGCCCTTGCCCTCGCCGGGAATCGCCGCCCTCGGAAGCGCGGCGCGCTCGATCGCGCCCAGCTCCGAGAGCGGCGAGGCGCCCGACAACTCGCCGGTGCCGAACACCGCGGCGAACGCGGACTCGAATCGCTCGACGTCCTCGTGTCGGGAGCAGAAAACTGCCCGCAAGGCCAGCCGCGCGTCCTCGCGCACCGAGCAGTCGACCGCGGCCAGCGCGCGGTGGGCGTTCAGGAGCTCCCCGACTCCGATCCTCGCGCCGGCGGCGCGCATCTGCTCGCCCAGAAACCCAAGTCGTTCCGTTACGGCGATACCGAGCGGCGCCGGCGCGACGGTCTCAGACACCTTCGAGCACCTTGCGCTCGCGGACGCGGAGCACGTCCTCGTGGACCTTGAGCGCGGCGCCCAGAGTCTCGTCGAGGTCGGTCTCGTCGCCGAGCGCGAGCAGCGCCTGGGCCCAGACGAGCGTCTCCCCCACGCCGGGAAGCTTGTACAGGTCACCCTCACTGCGAAGCTTGCCGACCGCCAGCACGACGCGCTCGGCGATCGCCGCCGGCAGCCCGGGAAGGCGGGCGCGAACGATCTCGCGTTCGCGCTCGGGCGAGGGGTAGTCGATCCAGTGGTAGAGACAGCGGCGCTTGAGCGCGTCGTGGAGCTCGCGCGTGCGGTTGGAGGTAAGGACGACGATCGGGCGGCGGCGCGCGGTAACCGTCCCGAGTTCGGGGATCGTGACCGCGAAGTCGGATAGGAACTCGAGCAGGAAGGCCTCGAATTCATCGTCCGCGCGGTCGATCTCGTCGATCAACAGGACCACCGGCTCGTCGGGCTCGGCCTCGAGCGCGTCGAGCAGCGGGCGGCGCAGCAGGAACCGGCGCGAGAACAGCTCCCCCTGCTCGACGCCGGCCTCGGCCGCCCGCAGCGCCAGCAGCTGCCGCGGATAGTCCCAGTCGTACACCGCGTGGTGCAGGTCGATTCCCTCGTGGCACTGCAGGCGGATCAGCTGCGCCCCCGTGGCGGCGGCGAGGGCGCGCGCGACCTCGGTCTTGCCGACCCCAGCCTCGCCCTCGAGCAGCAGCGGCTGCTCGAGCGTGATCGCCAGGTGCACCGCGAGCGCGAGCGGCCGATCGGCCAGGTAGCCCTGGCCGGCGAGCGCCGCGCTCGCGTCGTTGACCGAGCCGATGTCGTCGAGCTTCACTTGGCTGATTTTGCCAGCCGGTCAGCCTCCGCCGGCGGCGGTCTGCAGCGCGCGCTTACAGAGCACCCGCGCGAGGTGGCGCTTGTACTCGGCGCTCGCGTTGAGGTCAGCCGGTGGATCGAGACCCTCCGCCGCCTGCTCGGCGGCCCGCTCGATGTTCTCGGGGCTCAGCGACTGGCCGCGGAGCGCGTCCTCGACCGCCGAGGCCCGCAGCGGAACCGAGCTCATGTTGGTGAGCCCGATCCGGACGTCCTCGCAGGTCCCGCCGGATTCCTTGACCACCGCGCTGACTGCCACCATCGCCCAATCCTCGCTGCGGCGGTTGAACTTCTCGTAGCCGTAGCCATAGCCCTGCAGCGCGTCGATCCTGATCTCGGTCAGCACCTCGTCGGCCGCAACCGCGGTCTCGAGGTAGTCCTGGAACAGGTCGGCGGCGGCGACCGTGCGCTGGCCGCCCGGGCCCTGGAGGGTCACCGTGCCCTCGCAGACGAGCATCGCCGCCGGCAGGTCGGATGCCGGATCCCCGTGGGCGAGCGAGCCTCCGATCGTGCCGCGGTTGCGCACCTGGGGATCGGCGATCGTGCCTGCGACCCTCGACACCAGCCCCAGCTCGGGTGAGTGCTCGAGCCGGGCGTGCGGGGTCAACGCGCCGATCCGCCAACTGCCGTTCTCGCGCTCCACACCCTGCAAGCCCTGTACCTTGCGCAGATCGATCAATAGTGACGGGGCGGCCAGCCGGAGCTTCATCAACGGGATCAGCGAGTGGCCGCCGGCAAGCAGCTTGGCGTCCTCGCCTCCCCCGGCCAGTGCCTGGATCGCCTCTTCGAGCGAGGCCGGAACCGTGTAATCGAACGCGGCGGGAATCACGCCTGCTCACCTCCCTTGGAGCTCTGGCCGTTGGCCTCGGAGATTGCCTTCCAGACCCGCATCGGGCTGAGCGGCATGTTGATGTACTCGACGCCGAGCGGTCTCAGTGCGTCGATCACGGCGTTGGTGACTGCGGCGCTGGCCGCGATCGTCCCCGCCTCGCCGACGCCCTTGGCGCCGAGCGAGTTGACCGGCGAGGGGGTGACGGTGCGGTCGGTCTCGAAGCTCGGGAGCTCGGCCGCGGTTGGCAGGGCGTAGTCGACGAACGTGCCGGTCACCAGCTGCCCCTCCTCGTCGTAGTGCACACGCTCGTACAGCGCCTGGCCGATCCCGTACGCGACGCCGCCGTGGACCTGGCCTTCGATCAGCATCGGGTTGATCGGGCGCCCGCAATCATCGACGGCGACGTACCGGATGACCTTGACCTTGCCGGTGTCTGGATCGACGTCGACGATGCATGCGTGCGCGCCGAACGGGAACACGAAGTTCTCCGGGTCGTAGAACGTCGTCTCCTCGAGCCCCGGTTCCATCCCCTCCGGCACCGCGCCGATGTAGGCGATACCGGCGACGTCGGCGAGCGCCATGCCCTTGTCCGGAGAGCCGCGGACCGAGAATTTGCCGTCTCGCATCTCGATGTCCTCGGCCGCCGCCTCGAGCTCCGCGGCCACGATCGCCGTGGCCTTGGCCACGACCTTGTCGGTCGCCTTGGCGACCGCCTCGCCGCCGGTGGCCAGCGAGCGCGACCCGTAGGTGCCGCGCCCCTCCGGGCCGGTCGATGTGTCGCCGTGGACGACTTCGACGATCGACGGGTCGACGCCGAGCTTGTCGGCGACGATCTGCGCAAACGCCGTGTCGAGCCCTTGACCATGTGGCGAGGTGCCGGAGTAGACCGTCACGGCGCCGGTGTTGTGGACCCGTACCATCGCGGACTCCCACAGGCCGGCCTGAACGCCGACCCCCGCCGGGCCGGTGACCCGGGACGGCGCCAGCCCGCAGATCTCGGTGTAGGTGGAGAACCCAATCCCGCGGTAGACGCCCTTCGAGCGCAGCTGCTCCTGTTCGCTGCGGAACTCCGCCACGTCGACGTGCTCCATCAGCTTGTCGAGCGTTCCGGCGTAGTTGCCCGAGTCGTAGACGACCCCGGTCGCCACCGCGGCCGGGAAGTCCTCCTTGGGGATGAAGTTCTTGCGGCGGATCTCGAGCGAGTCCATCCCCAGCTCGGCGGCGAGCTGATCGAGCGTGACCTCGATCATGTGCGTCGCCTCCGGGCGCCCCGCGCCCCGGATCGCGTCGGTCGGGCACTTGTTGGTGAACACGCCGACGATGTCCGTCTGGACGTTGGGGATCTTGTAACAGCCGCCCATCACGAACGCCCCGAGTGACGGGATCAGCGGCGTCAGGATCATGTTGTAGGCGCCGAAGTCGGCCAGGATCTTGACGTGGAAGGCGGTGATCGTGCCGTCGCGCTTGGCGCCCATCTTGACCTGGGCGATCTGGTCTCGGCCCTGGTGGGTGACGGACATATTCTCCGAGCGGGTCTCGATCCACTTGATCGGCCGGCCGAGCTTGCGCGATGCCCAGCAGGCGAACAGCTCCTCGCCGTAGACCTGCAGCTTCGAGCCGAAGCCGCCGCCGACCTCGGGTGCGATCACGCGGACGTGGTCCTCGCTCAGGCCGAGCAGCAGCGCCATGAACAGACGGACGAAGTGCGGCACCTGGGTCGAGCTCCAGAGCGTGAGCGAACCTGCCCGGTATTCGGCGAGGACGCCGCGGGCCTCGATTGGCGCCCCGGCGATCCGGTGGTTCACGACCCGGCGCTCTACGACCACGTCGGCCTGCGCGAACCCGGCCTCGACGTCGCCGCCGGCCAGCGACCACTCGTGCACCTTGTTGGTGCCGAACTGCTCGTGCACGAACGGCGCGCCCGCGACCGCGGCCTCGGGGTCGACGATCGCCGGAAGCGGGTCGTACTCGACGAGCACGTCCTCGGCCACGTCGACGACGGCATAGCGATCCTCGCCGATCACGACCGCGACCGGATCGCCGACGTGCTTGACCGCGCCGCGGGCCAGCGGCCAGTGATCCGGGTTGTTGACCTCGACGCCGGGCGGTACCCACGCCATCGGCAGCGGGCCGCCGAGATCGGACATGTCCTCGCCGGTGAACACCGCGTGAACGCCGGGACGCTCGGCGGCGGCTGAGGTGTCGATCGAGACGATCTTGGCGTGCGCCTCGGGGGAGCGGACGAACGCCGCCCAGAGCACACCCGGCAGCGTGATGTCGTCGATGTAGCGGGCCTGCCCGGTGATCAGACGCGGATCCTCCTTGCGCCGGAGCTCCTGGCCGACGTGCAGTTCGCTGGTCGCGCTCATGCCGCCACCCCCGACTGCTTCCCGGCGGCGTCGAGGACGGCTTTGATGATGTTGTGGTAGCCGGTGCAGCGGCAGAGGTTGCCCTCGAGGGCGTGGCGCACCTCGTCCTCGCTCGGGCTGGGGTTCTCCTGCAGCAGCCCCGCCGCGGCCATGATCATGCCGGGGGTGCAGTAGCCGCACTGGAGGCCGTGGTTGTTCCAGAACGCCTCCTGGAGCGGATGCAGGTTGTCCTCGCTTCCCATGCCTTCGATCGTCGTGACCTCGGCGCCGTCGGCCTGGACCGCCAGCACGGTGCAGGACTTGACCGGCTGCCCGTCGAGGTGCACGGTGCACGCGCCGCAGTTCGACGTGTCACAGCCGACGTGGGTGCCCGTCAGGCCCAGGCTGTCGCGCAGCGCGTGAACGAGCAACAGGCGCGGCTCGGCCTCGATCTCGTGCGCGTCGCCGTTGACGTTCAGGCGCACGGTGACTTTCCCGCTCATCCCTCTCCTCCTGTTTATCCGAGAGCTGGAGCCGCACGATACTCCACCGGAAAAGCCCGTAAACACGGTACTTCTCCCCGCATGTGCAGTGCCTATGCAGATCTGTTGCGTACGCAACCTCCGGGCGATTTCGTATATGCTGGGATCCATGAAACTTGGACGCCTCCTTCTACGCTTTGCCGTCGGCGGCTTCTTCGTCGGCCACGGCACCCAGAAGCTGTTCGGCTGGTTCGGCGGCCACGGCCTCGAGGGCACCGGCCAGTTCTTCGAGAACCTCGGACTGCGGCCCGGAAAGCGGCATGCGCTTGCTGCCGGAATCGCAGAGGCCGGCGGTGGGGCGATGATGGTGCTCGGCCTGGCCACGCCGATCTCCGCGGCGATGCTCACCGCGACGATGCTGACCGCGATCAACCGCGTTCACCTGAAGAACGGCCCATGGGCCGCCGACGGTGGCTACGAGTACAACGTCGTGCTGATCGCCGCGGCGCTGACGCTGGCCGAGGTCGGGCCCGGCGAGCCGTCGCTCGGGCCTGACTGGCACGGGCCGAACGCGGCCTTCGCAGCGCTCGCGATGGGGATCGCCGGCGCAGCTGGCGCACACCTCGCCGC
>DATCNP010000158.1:0-2910 GCA_036565205.1 Solirubrobacteraceae bacterium
TGCATCCTCGCCACGGTCAGCGAGCTCCTGTTCCGAGTGCCGAGCGACGAGGGACGACACGGCGCCGCACTCCCGAGTCGTCAGCTCCGAGCCAGACGTACAGCCAGTAGAAGACGACGATCCCGTACGGGATCGAACCCGGGCCCAGCATGACCCCCGCGGCGAGCTGCTGGTCTCCGAGTGCGGAGAGCCCACCTTTGTGTCCCGCGCTCTGGGCCGGATAGAGCGGCGTCGTCGCAATCGTGAGGACGATCGCGAGCAGCCAGCTCGCCGCCGACCCGGCTGCCGTGTAGATCACCCGGCCGAAGGCGTTGAGGCGCGGATGAAACGGCGGCGAATCCAGGACCTGGCTCCAGAAGAGGAGCCCGAGCAGCACGAAGGAGATGTGCTCGGTGTAGTGGATGCCGTTGTTTCGGAGTGTGAGGTCATAGAGAGCCGGAACGTGCCAGACAGCGAGGTTGACGTCGAAGAGAAGCCAGGCCGCGACCGGGGTCACGATGAGACGGGCAACGCGCCGCAACCAGCCGAATGACGGGCTCTTGACCAGAGCGCGGGCGAGTCGACGCCGGAACCCGAGCGGCAGCGGACGCCAGAAAGGCATCCACGGCGCGCCCAGCACCAGCAAGGGCGCGGCGACCATCAGCAACAGGACGTGTTGAAGCATGTGCGCCCAGAACCAGTCGTCCGCGAGGCGCTCGACCGGCGAGTCCAGGGCGACGAGAACGGCCACGAGCCCGGCCGCGAAGCACAGCCCGCGCCACGGCACGACGCGCGGCCGAGATCCCGCCCCCACCGCCCGAAGGCTCGGCCGACGCGAGCCGCGCCAGTACCAGACCGCAGAGACGACAACTGTTCCCAGCACCCACGGTGCACGGAGAAGATCCATGCGCTACGTCCCGGCTGCGAGACGCTGGACGTCGTGCGTGACCGAGTCGGCTGAGAACGGGAACAGGTAGCCGGCCCGCAGGTCGCCGCTCGGATCGATCACGTAGAGCGCCGCACTATGGAGGATGTCGCCCGGCGTCCGCTTGACGGCAATGTTGTAGGCACGCCAGACGGGCGCGAGCGCAGCCCTGTCGCCGAGCAGCCAGCGCCAGCTGCCCGACCAGCCCGCGCGCGCGGCAAAGGCGCGCGCACTTCGGGGTGTGTCCGCCCAGGGATCAACACTGACGACGAGCGCGACCGCACCCGTCCCCTTCATGCGCCGGAACACGTCGCCGAGCACGTGACCTTCGATCGGGCATTCGCGCACGCACTTCGAGTCGAGGAACGTCACCAAGACGACACGGCCGCGGAGTGACTTGAGCGAAATCGTCGCTCCACTCTGATCGCGCAGGGCCAGCCCAGGTGCCTGCTTCGCTCCGGCTGCCCAGGTGATCTGGGCCCGCAACGGACTCGGCTGAGCCGCGGACCCTTGCGAACGGTGAACCAGCGCGGCGGCTACGCCGACGGCGATGCCGATCGTCGCTGCGAAAACGGCCAGGCGGAGCTGCAGCGGAAGGCGCCGCGGCATTGGCCCTCAGCTATCGCCCCTTCCACGCAGCCTGCGCCGCTGTGAGAGCGCCCAGAGCGCAATCACGACGACGAGCAGCGACAGCGGGACGACGAGGGTCAAGACTGCTCCGGACGAGACGTGACTCATCGGGTCTCCTTCGTCGAAAGGTCATCAAAGTGCGACATCGAGCGCCATCGCAACGAAGACGAGGGCGAGGTAGAGGAGCGAGTAGTGGAAGAGGAAGGCCGCGCGCCTGGGCGTCGTGTCGCGCCGCAGCCGAACCGCGAGCCACAGGAACACGGCGCCAAGGCCGAGCGCCGCTACGAGATAGCCGATTCCGACGGTGCCGCCCAGGAACGGGACGGCGGTCGCCACGACGAGGACGATCGAGTAGAGGACGATCTGGCCTGTGGTCGCGCGGACACCGCGCACGACGGGGAGCATCGGGATCCGAGCGGCCGCGTAGTGGTCGCGGAGCAGCAAGGCCAGGGCCCAGAAATGAGGCGGAGTCCACAGGAACACGATCAGAAACAGTCCTAGCGCCGGCAGCGTCAGGTTGCCGGTCGCCGCTGCCCAGCCGACCAGTGGAGGCACCGCCCCGGCAGCCCCGCCGATGACGATGTTCTGTGGCGTCGACCGCTTCAGCCACCGTGTGTAGACGACCACGTAGAACAGGTTGCCGGCCAACGCCAGCGTTGCCGTGAGGACGTTCACCGCCGACGCAAGCAGCACGAACGAGAACGCGGACAAGGCGAGCCCGAACTCGAGCGCCAAAGATGTCGGCATCCTCTCTGCCGCCAGCGGTCGTGCTTGCGTCCGGTTGCCCATCAGCCGGTCGATATCGCGGTCGAGCACGTTGTTCAGTGCGGAGGCGCCTCCACACGCGAGCGCAAGTCCGAGCATCGTGACGGCGATCAGCCAGAGCGGCGGGACGCCGCGTGCGCCGACGAACATGCCGCAGAGGCCGGTCACGAGCAGAAGCGACATGATCCGCGGCTTCGTCAAGATGACGTAGTCGCGCCACGCTGCCGGCGGAGCTGCTTCGTGTCGGAGCGTCGCCGCAGTCGCGACGAGCGCCGCGGCGAAGGCTGCGGCCGCTGCGACCGTGTGAACGATCTCCGATGTGAGCAGCGCGGCCACCGCGAAGAGCACGAGGGCGGCAGCCGCAGGTGGAAGCAGACGCCGATGCGCGAACCACCCCGCCAGCACGAGCGCGACGAGCGGAGGCAGCGCCAGCGCCGCGAGGAGCCGGTGCGCCGCAGTGGGCCCTGCCGCCCCGCTGATCACAGCGAGCAGGGTCGCCCCTGCTGCCGCGAGCGCGGTCAGCCGAAGCCAGGGCCCCGGAGCCGGGCCGCTCAGCTCACTTGACGATGTAGAGAAGGATGAACGCGGCAATCTCGATTCCTGCCAGGACG
>DATCNP010000159.1:0-2110 GCA_036565205.1 Solirubrobacteraceae bacterium
GCTCGAGCCGTACTCCTCGGTCGCCGCTCGGCGTGGGCTGAAGCTCTCCTCGGTCGACGTGAAGATCGAGCACCGAGCGGTCGGGGGCGAGGCCGGCGAGGCGCTGGAGCTGGAGCCCTCGGCGCGCGCGACGGCGATCTCCCGGACGCTGGTCGCCGGCGGCCAGGCGGTGGCGGTGATGTTCGATGTCGTGCGCCCGGACGTCGAGCTGCCGGACGAGCCGCGATTGCGGTCGACGCTCGAGCGCGGCCGGATGGTGCTCGACGTCCTGATCGAGATCGGCGTGCCGGTCACCTTCGCCCGCACACGGGCGATGCCGGCGCTGCTGACCTCGCGTGATCGCGCCGGAAAGCTGCTCGGCATCCGCCGCACCACTGCCGCGCTCGAACTCGAGGAGCTGATCTACGCCGGCCGGGGAGAGCCGGTCGCCTACTCGCGGGACCTGTTCGCACCCGGGGCGATCGAGGTGATGGTGATGCGCTCGCTCGAATCGCCGCGCCCGGAGCCCGTGCTCAGCCCCCGGAGCCAGTCTCGTGCCGAGTCGGATAACGGCGCATCGGCCTCGCGCCGGCGGCGCCGGACTCGCAGCGCGGGCTAGCCACCCGCGAGCGCGACCGCGCGCGGTCAGCTCCAGGGGTACGGGCTGTGGGAGACCGGGTGCAGGTCCCCCGACGCGAAGCGCTCGAAGCGAAACGGGTGCAGCAGTGAGGAGTGCTCACCGGCCAGCACGCGGGAGATCTCGCGGCCGACGGCGATCATCTTGTAGCCGTGGTTGGAGTCCGCGGCGACGAACACGTTCGGACGCATGTAGTCGAACACCGGGAAGTTGTCGACCGTGAACGCGCCGACGCCGCCCGAGCGAACCTGGCGGTAGCGCCGGCGGGCCCCCTCAAAGCGCCCGAGGCAGTGCGACAGCGCCGCTGACCACATGTCGGGGAACTCCGGATCGACGCTTCCGGTCGGATAGGGGTCGACTTCGAATTCGCTCCCGACGGTGAGCGGCTGGGCTCCGCCCTGCACGGTCGTGCGGTCAGGCTTGAAGTACACGCCCCAGGGGTCGGTCGTGATCTCGCGCCCTTCGTCGTCGCGCAGCGGCTGGTCGCTGTCGACGTGGATCACCGGCGATGAGCTCCCGTCGCTCGTGACGAAGCTCGCAGGGTCGAACTCGACCTCGCCCTCCTGCAGGTACCAGTAGGTCCACATCGGCAGGCCGGTGCTCAGCGAGCCGTCGCCCTGGAGCACGTCGACTCGGTCCGACAGGCCGAGCATCGACCAGATCGAGGCGATCCACGGACCGACGGCGACCACGACCTGCTCGACCTCGATCGTTCCGGCGCTCGTCTGGACTCGCTTCACCGCGTCCGAGCCATCGAACTCGAAGCCGGTCACCTCGACGCCCTCGGCGATCTCGGCGCCCGCGGCGCGAGCCTTGTCGGCGAGGCCGAGCATCGACTCCCGGTTGAAGGCGTAGCCCCCCCTGTGCTCGTGCAGGCAGACCGTCAGCCCGGGCGCGCGCCAGTCCTCGTAGAGCGAGCGCATGTGCTCGCCGACCGCCTGCTCGCCGACGTGCAGCTCCGAGGAGTAGCCAAGCTTCTGCTGGCGCTCGAAGACGGCGATCAGATCGCTCTCCTGCGCCGGCGGACCGAGCGCGATGTACCCCGTCCCGTGGTAATGGAACGCTTCGGGATCAGACTCCCAGACCTCGACGCAGGCGGCCATCAGCTCCGACATCGCAGGCTGGAAGTAGTTGTTGCGCACGACCCCGCACGCGATCCCCGACGCGCCGGCGGCGACGCTCGTCTTGTCGACGACGAGGACGCGCTCGCCATTGCCCGCCGCGTGCCAGGCGGTCGAGAGCCCGTGCACTCCGGCGCCGATCACGAGTAGCGGAATTGAGGCGGGGAGGCGGTCGGACACGAGGCTCCTTGGGACGGATGTTGCGTATTACGCAATGGTGTTGCGCAGTGCGCATCACACGATATTGGCCGCGGAGGGTGGGGTCAAGCGCCGGAGGGCCGGTCGGCCGAGGGGCGGGCCGCACGGACCGCAGCGGGAGCTCACCCACCCGTCCGGTCGCTCTTGCGATGCTCTCAACCGGTCTGATATAACG
>DATCNP010000160.1:0-30216 GCA_036565205.1 Solirubrobacteraceae bacterium
CCGCGGCGGCGCAGGCCGTCACCGGTGGCGCGGAGCTGGGCGTCGCCAGCCGGATCGCCGGCCTGCTCGAGGCAGCCGCCGAGCGGTATGCCCGCGGCGGCGGCCGCCTCGGCCAGCACCTCAGGGTCCTCGAGGTCGAACCCCCCGCAGAATGCGAGTCTCGCGGCGGCGAGCGCGAACTGCGGGCCGGCGCCGATCTCGCCGGCATAGCTTGCGGCTCTCAGGGCCCGCGGAACTTCGGACGGAAAGCGCTCCGGCCACACCAGCGGCAGCCGCAAAAGAGCGGCGACGTGCTCGGCGCGCTCACGATCCGCGTCGGAGTCCGGGAGTGGGGGGCCGCTACGAAGCTGACGTCCGGCGGCCGGGATCCACTCCACGTCGCCGAGCAGGCGCTCCGCGCGTTCGGCGGCGAGATAGGAGTAGGGACAGGCCAGGTCGAAGAAGAACGCCGGACGTGCGCCCCGTGTTGGCCGTGAGCGGTCCGCGAGTCGTTCCTGGAGGTCGATCAACGTGCCCATGTCGCACTGAAACGACGGCGCCGGGCGAAACTGGCGAAAACGGCGTGGAAGATTGCGCCCGAGCGAAAGAAATGCGGCCAGAGGTGTACCGGTACGACCGACGGTCCGTTATGCTGAAAGGCGGTAGGTCGGGTTTTTCGTCCAAGGGCAAGGTTCCCAATTCCCCACGTCCCTCCACCTAAGCGCCATCCCTACGACCAGTGGTCGCCAGACGCACGCGCGCTCGATCTGGTCGGCGACAAGTGGACGCTGCTGATCGTCCGCGACCTGGCCGCCGGCCCCCGGCGCTTCGTCGAGCTCCAGCGTGTCCTCCCGGGCATCTCGACCGAGCAGCTCCGGTCGCGACTGAACCGGATGGTCGCCGACGGGATGCTCACGCGTAAGCGCTACCGCGAGGTACCGCCACGGGTCGACTACGAGCTGACCGAGCGCGCACGGGACCTGATGCCGGTCCTCGGCGAGCTCGCGCGCTGGGGCTACGAATGGGCGTGGAGCATGCCCCGTCCCTCCGAGCGTGTCGACATCGGAGCGATCTTCCGGATCGCCCCCGGCTTGGTGCCCGCCCCCGGTAGCGAAGGCACGGTCGAGGCGTCAGTGCAGGACGGAGTGGATCAAGGCATCGTCTACTCATTCACTTTCTCCGAGGGGTCGGTGACGATCGCCGAGCGGTCGGCCGATTCTCCGCAGGCCAAGGTGAGCGGCACGACGGCTGCCTGGATCGAAGCGCTCTCCCCCGGCGGAGATCGGTCCGAGCTGAAGATCACCGGCGACGAGTCACTGGCCGGCGCGCTGCTGGACGGCCTCTCACCTCAGGCGCTCGGCGACAGCGCCGGCCAAGCCGCGACCGGCTAGAGCCCGCCCCGTCCAGAGCGCGCAGGCGGCCGACCACGAGTTGGGCGACCGTCGAGCGGCGACCGCCGCTACTTGTTCGAGTACTGCGCCGCCACGACGCGGGGGAACTTGCCGCTCTGACCGAGGAGCGGACCCAGCGGCGGCGCGACCCAGCAGGCCTGCTGGCCCTGGGTGAACATTGTCGGCGCGCCGGTCGCGGGCTTTGAGCCGTCGCCCGGGGCGCCGGTGTTGTTGCAGTCCCAGGAGGGAAGCGCGAAGCTGCCGGGGAACTTGCCGCCGGCCGAGAAGGACCGCGGGTCGGCGAGCCACAATGGTGGCGGGTACGTGTTGCCGCGGTTGTCCGAGTCGCGCTTCGGGGCGAACGAGAGCGTCTCCGCGCCGACCGGGCCGAACTGACGCAAGTAGTGCCCGGTGCCGTTGCCGGAGAACGACAGCGTCTTGGCCGCGATGCCGGTGGCGCCGTTGGAGATGAAGTCCGAGGTCAGCTGCTGGTGGCTCGAGAGCCAGACAAAGATCGGGTTCAGCTGCTCGAGGAACGGACCCAAGGCGGGCAACAACGTCTGTTGTGGGCATCCGTTCTGTCCAGGGGTGCTGCACCCAAGCCCGCGGAGGACGTCACGGACCGCCGGCAAACCGGTCTGGGAAACCGTGATCAGCGGGCCGAGCTTGGTGAACAGGCGGCGCAGATCGGGCGAGAGGACCTGGACCGAGTGGAGCGTCGGCCCGAGGTCGCGCGCCACCGGCTTCAGCTCCTTGATCAGCGGATCGGTGAAGATCGCAAAGCGCTGCAGGCGGGTCATCGTCGCCTTGGTCTGATCCAGGAATGTCGGGAACACGTGGAAGGTCGCCGCGATCGCGTTGTTGTTCGCCGCGGTGGTTCTGAACGTCGTCTCGCCGCTGGTGATCAGATTGCGGAGCGCCGACTGGTTCTGACTCAGCGCACCGAACACCGTGCCGCCGTTCTGCACCAGTTGAACCACGGCGCTGTGCTGGATGTCGAGGACCTTGAGCAGGTCGGTGGCGTCGGCGGCGAACGTGGGCAGGTTGCCGAACACGCTGTTGAGGTTCTGGTCGTTGCCCCTGATGCCCTGGGCCACTGCCTGCTGCCATTGCTGGAACGCCAGCCGTGTCTGCGGATCGAACGAGTTGAAGATCTGATCGAGCTGAACGGCGTTCTGCACGTTCGAGCGCGCAAGCAGCCCGTTATCCGGAAGCGTCGGACTGTTGGCGGTGCCGGGGTTGAGCTGCACGTATGTCTCACCGAGGATCGTCTTCTCGCGCAGGATTGCCTGGGCGTCCTTGTGGATCGGCGCGAACTTGTTGTTCAGCTGGAGCGTCGCGATCGTCCGGTTGCCCTGCGGGTCGAGCGACTTGTCGATCACCTTGCCGACCGACACACCGGCGATCCGCACGTCGGCCTGCGTAGCGAGCTGAGCGGCGCTGGGGAACGCGATCCGGACGCGGTAGCCCTGGGGATTGAACGGGATCGTCCCGCCGAACGAGAGCCACAGGAACAGCAGCAGACCCACGCACGAGAGGGCGAACATCACCATCGTGACGATCTTGGCTATCGAGGGGCTGCCGGTTTCCATGTCAGTGCTTGGTCGACGTGGTCGAGGAGCTGGTCTGGGTTCGCGCCGTCGCAGTGGCGCTGCCCTGGAACGGCGGGCAGAGGCTCGAGCCGGCGCCGCCGACACCGATGATCGGGTTGAGGTTCAGAAGCAGCGCTGAACCGGCCACGCCCTGGGCAATCTGGTTCAGAGCGGCGCAGCTCGCCTGGATGAACAGCGGCCTGAACACACCGTTTGCGTCCTGGACCGAGAACAGCGTCCGGGCATTGTGGTCCAGCCAGGCCAGCCACCACAGGTATCCGTGCTCGACGTTGCCCGGGTTGTAGCCGAGCATGTTGACCAGGTGGTTGAGGGTGTTGAACGTGCCCGAGAGATTCGGCGTCGCCGCGGCCAGGTTGATCGCCGCCGGCCTCAGGTTGCGCACCAGCGGACGGGCGGCGACGACGAACGGGCGGATCTGGGTCCCGACGATCTTCGTGCCGCCCGGGTAGTTCCCATGCGCCGTCGCCAGCGCAGTCAGGGCGGCGTTGGCAGCCGGCAGCGACCTGGCGGCCGGAATCAGGTCGCGCGCGGTCGGGCCGAGCTTCTGCGCGAATATCTGCACCTTCTGGAGCGTCGCTGTTGCCTGGCTGAGTGTTCCGGGCAGGTCAGAGACCGTTCGGCTGATGTTCGCGTCCTGCGAGGCGAAGGCGCGGAACACGGTCGCGCTCGAGTCCACGAGCTGCACGATCTGCCCCTGCTCCGCCGCCAGGGCTGCATTGAGACGCTTCAGCGAGTTGACCAGCCTCTGCAGGTTCGTCCCGCGGACGGCGACCGCGGAGTTGACTCGCGCGAGGTCGCGGTTTGTCGGCTCGAAGCGGCCCAGCACCTGGCCGAGCTCGGAGCCGCCCCTGCCCTTCAGCCCCTGCCCGGCGCCGTTGACCAGCAGGTTCAGGTACGCCCGTGTGTCGGAATCCAGCGAGGAGAGGATCTCGTCGACGTTGACGTCGGGCAGCGTGTTGGAGACCGGGATCGTGAACCCGGGCTTGACCACCGGAGCCGAGGTGTGGCCGGGGTCGAGCTCTACGAACATGTCCTTGAGGCCGGTCTTGGGCCGCAGCAGCGCGGTCGCGTCGGTGTGAATCAGGTGCTTGTACTTCTGATCGATGCTCATCTGCACGACCGCGACTCCGTTGCTGAGCGTGACCCCGCCGATGTCGCCGATCTGTACGCCTGAGACGCGGACGCTCTGCCCTTGGCCTGGCGTGACGGCCTGGGCGGTCTGGAATGCGGCGTTGACGGTGAACGGCGAGGATTGGATGAACGGGAACCGCAGCCGCTCGTGGTTGAGGATGTAGCCGGCGACCACGATCGCGAGCACCAGCAGCGCGAGGATCGCGCCGAAGTCGCCTGCGTGGGTCTTGATCGCGCGTTTCATGTCTCTAGGGCTTGCCCGTCCCCGACATGTGCAGCTTCAGACCCGAACCGGCCAGGGCCCGCTCGACCATCGTCAGCGTCTGCTGCTGCTCCTTCTTGAGGGGGAGCGAGACGGGTGGCGGCGGAATCAGGCCCTGGAGGGCCGGGGGGAGGGTCGACGGGGAAACCGCGGAGCCACCTGATGGGACAAGCGGCGCGCTGGATGGAGCGCTGAGGTCGGTGATCGGAGCCTGGGTCTCGCAGGGGACGGTCGGCTTGTAAGGCGGCCGCAGGCCGCCGGGTGGAACCTGAGGCTGGACGGCGCTGAGCTTGGTCAGGGACTGGCCGAACAGCCCTGGCTGCAGCGAGTAGGTCAGGGTTCCGCCGGCCCCGAGGACGCGGATGTAAGGGCCGTTGGCATCGAAGTTCCGCGACTCGCCGGCGAGGCCGGGGAGGAAGTCGACCCCTTCGACGAACGCCTGGCGGGGCGGGAAGCCGTTGGACGCGTTGAAGTTCGGGTCGGGCAGCGTCAGATGCGACCACGGGAGAATGATGTTGGCCACGCAACTCGACACAGGTCGCACCTCGTTGCGCATGAACGGGATCGTCTCCACGGTCAGCTTCGCGAGTGCCGGCACCGTCGGCCGGAGGTCGGCGACCAACCCTCGCAGCTCGGCGGGCTGGACCAGCAGGCGCAGCTGGGTGATGAATGGGAGGCTCTTGTCAACCGTCGGACCAGTCGACCTGACGCCCGGCACGAACGCCGTCGCGAACCTCCTCAACGGCGGGAACGCGGCATTCAGCGCGTTGAAGGCGGGAATCGCGGCGTTCAGCGTCCGCGGAAGCTGCATGATCGTCTGCTCGAGCGCCACGTTGCGCCGCGCAAACGCGTTGGCCGTCGTATTGAAGTCGGTGACCAGGCTCTTGAGGTTCTGGGGATGGGTGTCAAGCGCACCCGAGACCGTCCCCTGCTCGGCGATGTAGTTCGAGAGGTCATGGGGCTGGGTCCCGAGGAAGTCGTGAGCGACCACCGAGGTGTACTCGAACGCCGGCAGCCAGAACTGGATCGAGCGGTTGTAGGCCGGGCCACCCTGCTTGACCGCCGTGCCGTACTGCTGAAGCAGGAGCTGGAGGTTGTGGCGGGTATCCCCCTGGAGACCCGAGAGCACCTGGTCGAGCTGCACCGGCTCGATTCCCTGCTGGATCGGGAACGTGTGCCCGTTGCCGGCGACCGGCGCCGATGGCGTGCCCGGCCTCACATCGACGAAGAAGTTGCCCTCCAGGAAGATGCGCGGGCGAATCGCGAACGTCGCGTCCTTGTGGAGCGGCAGGCCCATGTCGTCGATCGTCATCGTCACGTCCGCGGCCTGGCAGGCGGTCGAGGTCTGGTTGTCCGACGAGCACCCGGGCTCGGCAGCGATCGAGGCCACCTTGCCGACGTTGACGCCTCCGATCCGCACCAGCGCGTCCGGACGCAGGCCGTTCGCGTTCGCGAACACCGCGTGAACCGTGTACTTGCTCGCGAACGGGTTGGCGAACTTCGTGTACGCCAGGTACGAGAACAGGATGATCAGGACGATGCCGATCGCACCCGCCGTGAACGTGTTCATGCCCTTCCGGCGTCGCTTTTTACGTCCGAGTCTCATGGGTTGGCTGGGTTGGGGACCAGCTGGGGGCCGGTGGTCGGGTTGCGAGAGAACGTCTCACCGGCCGGGACGTGCTGGCGGCCGGCGAAGGTCGGGCCCTGCAGGCCAGGCGTGTGAACGTCGGTGGCCAGGTTGCGGCCCTGTGGATCGAAGTGGTTGAGCTTCTTCGGGTAGCCGCGCTGACCGGTCTCGCAGTCCGCATTGCCTTGGTTGTCCACGGCCGCGCCGTAGGGCTGGGCGTGGAGGAACTCGTTGCCACCGCCGAGGAGCGAATCGCTGCCGCCGCCGTTGACCGGTGCCGTCGCGCCCTGCTGGCCGAGGTTGTTGGTCTGCGTCGCTGCCGCGAAGTTGAGCAACGCGCGCTGGGCGAACCCGAAGCTCGTCTGCTCCGAGATGTGCTCGGAGAGGTAGGTCCAGAAGTAGTTCCAGCCGTCGCATACGGTCTGGTAGGGGCCGAGATAGCGGATCATCGGGTTGAGCGTCGTGACCGTGGAAGTCAGCGCGTTGATGGCGATGTTCGTTCCCGGTGCCAGGGCCAGGCTCTTCAACGCGACCATCACTCCCTGGAGCTTGGCGTTCAGCGGGGGCGTGCGAATCAGCGTCTTGGTCCCGATCTCGATCGCCGGGTTGATCACCGGGAGCGCCTGCTGTAACGACGCCGTCGCCGGCTTCAGCTGCGTGCCAAGGTCGGCCAGGTCAACGAGGAACGGCTGCTGGACCTTCAGCGACTGCGTGCTCACGCTCTCGGTCGACGGCGACTTCTGGATCGTGGCCTCGAGCGCGCGAGGATCGCGGGAGATGGCCTCGAACGTCGTCGCCATGTCGGTGAACAGGCGAGCATTCGTGCCGGCGACCGGAGCCACCGTGCCCATAAAGCTCTCGAGCGAGGTGAACAGCCGGGTCAGCTCGGTCTTCGGATCGGAGAGGTACGTGGCCACTGGCGTCAGGTGCAGGAGCAGCGGCGGCAGACTCGAGATCGTGTCGTTCAGATCCGACCCCCGCGCCGCGAGGGCATCGCCGAAGCCGGCCAGGTCGGTCTGGATCGCGCCGCGGGTCTTGGGGTCGAAGGCCTTGAAGACATCGTCGAACTGGACCGGGACCTTGGTGTGGACGATCGACATCGTCCCGCCGTCGGGGTAGACCCTGCGCGAAGTGCCCGTGTGGATGTCGACGTACTTGAGCCCCAGGACCGAGCGAGGGAGGATCTCGGCCGTCGAGTCGGTCGGGATCTTTCCGTGGGCCTGGTCGAGCTGGAGCGTGAGCTGGGCTCCGGCCTGCCCGTTGGGTAGTTCGATCGGCGTCATCTTGGACACGAGACCGACCCGGAACCCCCCTTCCCTGACCTCGTTGCCCACCCCGAGCTCGGAGCCGTTGGTGAAGTTCACGTTGAGCTGGCGCGTCGGCACGAACGGAAGCCCGGCGTTGGCGTTGTAGGCCAGGAAGACCGCGACCAGCACCACGAGCACGGTCATCGCGCCGACGAGCACCGGGTTGGCAAATGCCGATTGCTGGCCTCTTCTCATCGCTGCGGCCTCATGGCGCGAGTAGGTAGTTGAGGAGCTGCTGAGCCTGTCCGGCGCCTGGGGCGCTCGAGCCCGCAGCCCCAGAGGTGCCGGCCCCCGACGGAGCGCTCGAGCCGGTTCCGGAGCCGAGCGAGGAGAGGATCTTGCCGATCGCGCTGCCGGAGTTCGAGGCGCTCGGCGTCGAGCCGCTGGCACCGGTCGCTCCGGTGCTCGCTGCGGGGGCGCTCGAGCTCGTGGTGGCCGGAGGGCTCGTGCCGACCGTGGCGCGCGTCAGGTCGGCGACCGTGAGCCTGGCGGCGTTCGTGCTCGGTCCGTTGTGTCCCGGAGGAGCGCCGCCCGGATCGGGCACGGGCGCGCTCGGGTTGGACGGGTCGGTCTCGTTGACGCCGGGCTGGTTCGGGCCGAGCCACGCGTAGCACTGGCGATATGCGGGGCCGTACTGCTTGAGTGCCAGCGCGATCGTCGCCGGGGTCGCGTACGGCGAGCACATCTTGTTGAAGAACAGGTCGACCGCAAGCATGTGCCCGAGCGGGCCGTAGGTGTTGATCGCCAGCGCTTGGTTGAAGACGTAACCCAAGAGCGCCTCGAGCCCGGTGAAGCCCTGGCCGCCCGGGCTGCGCGGGTCCTTCTCGACGGCACGGCTTCGGTTGTCGAGGTCGTGCAGCACGATATTGAGGTTCTGAGCCAGCTCCGGCGTCGACCGTGCGAACTGGTTCAGGGCGAGGATCGTCGGGTTGGCCGCGATCACCGCCACCCGGCCCGGGATCGAGGCCTGTCCAAGGCTCTGGAGCGCGGGCTGCGACGAGTGCGAGAACCCCGGCAGGTCGGTGAAGAAACGGTGGAGCTGACCCGAGGCGGCGTCGAGGTTGTTCAGCACCGGCTGGTTGCTGACCACCGTCGTCCTGAGCTTGGCCAGCGTGGGCCGGAGCTGCTCGAGGGTGCCCGGAAGCCGCGCGAAGCTCTGGCGCAGATTGGCCTGCTGCGTCGCCGTCGCGGTCGCGGTCTTGTTGGCCTCGATCACGAACCTCTGCACCTGGTGGCTGTTGTCGGCCAGCGCCGTGATCACGCTGTCGGAGTCCTTGGTCAGCGCTTGGAGCGTGGTCGAGTCGTTGGCCAACAGGTTGAGCAGGTTGTCGGTCTCGGTGAGGGCCGGCACAGCGCGCCGCAGCGCGTCCTGGAGATCGCCCGAGCGGGCGGCAACCGTCGCCCCGAGCTCGTTGATGATCAGGGTGAAGCGCTCCCTGTAGGGCATCCGCATGACGTCCTGGAGCAGATCGCCCGGGATCGTCGACTGGGTGTGGGTGACCGGGATCGTGCTGCCGGGCTTGAGCACTTTTCCGCTGCTGCCCGGCTGACAGTCGATGAAGTACTCGCCGATCAGCGACTGCGGCCGAGACTGGCAGCTCGCGTCGGAATGGAAGGCGCCGAAGCCGCCCTGGGTGACCTGGATCGTGACCTGGGCATAGCACTGGGCGGTGTTCCCCTTGATGCACGCCGGAGTCAGGTCGATCGACTGGATCGTCCCCGCGCGCACTCCGGCAACCTTGAAGTCCGCGCCCTGTACCAACCCGAACGCGTTGTCGAAGTCGATCTTGTACGTCCCGGCGGCGCTGCCGTTGGACGCGCCTCCGGCGATCACCACGAACGCTCCCACGGCGAGCAGGATGCCGGCGCTGAGCAGGAGCCGCTTCATGGTCCGACCGGTGTCTCGCTCGGGTTACAGGGGAAGCCGCTCTCCGGGAAGAACACGGCGCCGCGCTCCATCGAGCCCGGGCAGCGATCGCCCTGACCCGTGGTCAGCACGCCGGTCGAGGTGCCGGCAGTCGGACTCGTGCCTCCAACCGCGAGGATGCTCCGCAGGGCGAAGTCGGCGGGATTGAGCAGCGCGCCTCCAGCGGGGCCGAGGATGTTGAGCGCGCCGTTCTCGATCGAACCGACGCCGACGATCGGGGCGACACGGCTCGAGCCGCCGTTGGCGTCGATCGTGCCCGGGTGCGTGTAGCCCTCGAACCAGCCGGTGAGGTCGACGGCGTACGGCCGGGCCACGGCCAGCTCGGGCGTCGAACCGTTGAGTGCCGTGGCCGAGATGCTGAACGCGCCGGGACGGCGCGCTCCGTCGACCTGGGTCGTGTGGACGGTCGCGTTGGCCAGCGGCACGCCGAGCTTGGTCAGCTCGATCAGGTCGTTGTTCGCCCCCGGACGGCTGATGATGTTCGCCAGGTCACGGACCGTGGGTACCGACTGCTCGGCCAGCGGCTTGAGCTGCTCGAGCAGTTTCTGGAGCTTGGGCGCGACGGGCTTGGACACCCTGACCAGCGGCGTCAGTGAGTCGAGCGCCCGGCGCAGGTTGACGAACGTGGTGTTGGCCAGACGCATGAACACCGGCAGCCTCTGCAGCGACTCGCCCAGCGCCACCCGCTGAGAGGCGAGCGCCTGCGTGGTGGTCGAGAGGTGGGCGACCAGCCCACTGAGGTCGCTCGAGCGCTGAGCGAGAGTCGTGACCAGGCCTCCGGTCTTGACGATGAAGTTGGTGAACTTGCCCGTGTTGCGATCCAGCTCCGAGAACAGCATGCTCGAGGACGCCACCGCGGGGTTGAGGTACGCGAGCGCGCGCTGGATCTGCGGGCCACGGCCCACGTACTCCGAAGCCGAGCCCTGGATCACCTGCTGAAGCCCCTTGCGCGTCGGCCCGTCGAGCGTGTTGAAGAGCTGGTCGATATCGACCTCGGTTTGGGTGTTTCCCGTGCCGATGACGCCGTTGTTGGGGATCGGGTCCCCGGTCGCCGAACCGATGCGAAGATCGACATACCGGTTGGCGATCCCCGACAGCGAGGTCTCGCGCACCGCCGCCTGCGTCCCCTGGCGCAGCTTGTCGTAGGCCTTGTTGTTGATCGTCATCGTCACCTGCGCCTCCCCGTTCGGGGTCAGCGAGATGTCGGAAACCGTCCCCACAGGGTTGCCGGCGACCTGGACCAGGTCGCCGCTGACGAGCTGGCTGGCGTTCGTGAAGATCGCCCGCACTTTGTAGCTCGAGCCGCTCGACATCACGATCACGATGACGGCGACGAGCGCGACCGCGACCGCCGCGATGGCGGCGGCCCGGCCGATCACAGATGAGTTACGCACCGCCGCGACCTAGCCAATCCGTCTCCTCCCGCGCAGGCCCCTTGCCAAGCGCGAATCTGCGGCGACGCTAGCAAGGCGTTCGTAAGCCTGTCAATCGTGAACCGTCCCATAACGATAGGTACGCCAAATTCCGGAGATACCTTCATCACGCCGCGAAAGGGCTCAGAGCGGTTGGCGCGGGGTCCGCGAGCCGCTAGCGTTGCGAGCGCGAGCCCGGGTGGTGGAACTGGTCAGACACGGTCGCCTTAAGAGCGACTGCCTTCGGGCATGAGGGTTCGAGTCCCTCCCCGGGTATCGAATTTCTCGCACGCAGATTCTCCTACCAACTTAAAGCGCAACTTTAAGCGCTGGTACGGTGTCGATGCAGTGCGAGGAGTACGTTCGCACCTGGCTGGATGGAAGTCTCAGCGCTCAAATATTCCGCAGGGATTGGGCTGCACGGTCGCATGCCGCTGCTCAGGCTGCAGTCCGACGAGCGCCTGATCGCCTTCATCCGCAAGGGCAACAGCAGTGCATTCGAGGCGCTGGTCGCACGCTACGAGACGCGCCTACTGGCGTTCTGCCGACACCTGCTCGGCTCGCGCGAGGACGCCGAGGACGTGCTTCAGGAGGTTCTGGCGGCGGCGTTCAACGCGATCCTCGCCGACCACCGGCCGATCAACGTGCGGCCGTGGCTGTACCGCATCGCTCGCAACCGCAGCCTGAACCATCTCCGCAAGACCCAGGCCGTCGGAGTGGACTCGATGGACACTCACTTCTCCGAGCACGGTGCGAGCGCCGCCGACAAGGTTCACCAGCGCGAGACCTTCCGCATGCTGGTCGGGGACATCCAACAGCTGCCGGAGACCCAGAAGACGGCGCTCGTACTGCGCGAGATGGACGCGCTGAGCTACGAGCAGATCGCCGAGGCGATGGAGACGACCGTTCCGAGCGTCAAGTCGCTGCTCGTCCGTGCCCGCGTGTCGCTCGCCGAGGCAGCGGAGGCGCGGCTGCTCTCCTGCGAGCAGGTACGCACGGAGCTCGGCGAGCTGGCCGAGGGGTTGCGCCGGCGGCCGACTCCACTCGTCCGCCGCCACCTGCGGGCATGCCAGCGCTGCGCGACCTTCCGCACCGAGCTCCGACGCACCAACAAGGCGCTGGCGGCGCTGATGCCGATCGGACCGCTGATGATCCTGAAGAAGCTCGCGCTCGCGCACCTTGGCCATTCGGCCGGCGCGGGCTCGGGCGCGGCTGGGGCCGGCTCCGGTGCGACCGCGGCGGGTTCCGGGGTCGCCGCCGCCGGATCGGGTGCGGTCGGCGCCGGCGCTGCGGGATCAATCGCGGTCGCCGGATCGACGAGCGGGTTCGTGTCGGCCGGTCTCGGCGCGTTCGCCACCAAGGCGGCCGCCGGCTTGGCCGCAGCGGCGCTGGTGACCGCGAGCGCCGTCGACATCGGCCATTCCGCCCATCGCCGCACGCATCCGCAGCCGCTGGCGGCCCTCAGCACTCCGGCCGCCGAGCCGAGCCCGGTGCCTCCCGCCATCACCCGGATCCACCGAGAGCCGACGACGGCGGTCCGGGCGGCTCCTCGTCACAAGGTGAGCACGGTCAAGGCCACGTTCGTCGCCGCCAAGACGCCGGTCAAACCGGCCGCGCCGACATCTCCGACGCCGAAGACGCCCACGCCACCGCCAGGCCGAACCTCCACGCAGGCCGACCCCACCGTGCTCCCCCCGGCGACTACCGCGCCTTCACCGACGGCCGGCCCGGCGCCCAGCACAGCACCGGCCCTGAGCACCGGCGGGTCCGCCCCGCCGCCGTCCACGAGCCCTCAGACCAGCACGACACCGCCGCCTTCCGACACCACGACGAGCGGGACGCCACCCACCTCGACCGGACCAACTTCCTCTTCGCCGAGCGGCACAGGCGGAGCCGGCGGTGGTCCTGGAGACGGCGCGCCGTCGGGTTCGGGCTCGCCCCCAGCCCCGGGAACTTCGCCCTCAGGCCCGGGAACTCCGGCCCCAGGCCCGGGAACTTCGCCCTCAGGCCCGGGAGCTCCGGCCCCAGGCCCGGGAACTCCGGCCCCAGGCCCGGCGGATTCCCCTTCGGGCTCTGGTTCTCCGCCGCCGGCAGCGCCGCCCGCAGCCACCTCCTAGCGTCCCGATTCGCGCCACTAGGCTCTCGCGGGTGATCGACTTCGAGCAGTTCCAGGCCGTCGACATGCGCGTCGGCCGGGTCACCGCGGTGGAGGACTTCCCGCAGGCGCGCAAGCCGGCATGGAAGCTGACGATCGACTTCGGGCCAGAGGTCGGGACGAAGCGCTCGTCGGCCCAGATCACCCACTACTCGCGCGAGGAGCTGGAGGGCACGCTGGTGGTCGGGGTGGTCAACTTCCCTCCGCGCCGGATTGGCCCTTTCCTCTCCGAGGTGCTGGTCCTCGGAGCAATCGACGATCAGCGCGGAGTCGTGCTGGTCAGACCCGACCGCGGCGCCGAGCCCGGTTCGCGGATCGGCTGATCAGGGGCCGCCCTCGCCCCCGACGACGAGCGAGCCGGCCGGCTTGCCGTCGATCGTGACCGGGTATGTACCGGCGCGCGTTCCCGGCAGTCGGACCGTCGCGTGACCGCCGGCCGGGACTGTGACCGGTCGCGCGACCGGGGTCTGGATCACCACGTGGTGGGTCTGCCCGTCGCCCGAGACGACTGTCAGCCCGACGGCCACGAACGCCGGAACCGTGAGCTGGGGCGGCCTCAGCTCACCGCGGAGGATCGTGAACGAAGCGCGGATGTGGACATTGGTCGCGCCGCCCGCGGGAGCCGTGCCGCCGGCCCCGGCGCTCGTCGTCTTCGTCGGCTGGTTGGCCGGCACCTCGGGCGGCCTGGTCGCGGTCCCCCCCTGGGTCGCCGTGCTGGGCGCGCCAACGCCCCCCGAATTACCCGAGGAGCTGGTGGTTGCGGTGGTGGCGCTCGTCGTGCTCGACGATGACGGCGACGCGGAGCTGGAGCTCGATTTGCTCGAGCCCCCACAAGCCGCGAGCAGGAGCGCCACCAGCGGCACCGTCGCGCAGCGTCTCATTGCGCGCAGCATAGAGACGGCATCATGCCCCGAGATGGCGATCGCCCTACTTGCCACCCACATCATGGCCTACCGCACGGAGCTCTACGAGCGACTCGCGGCGCGCCATGGGGTCGAGGTCCTGTGTTCGGGAGGCGGTGAGCGTTACGTGCCCGAGTGGTTCAGCGACCTCGACACCCAGCTCGCGTCGGCCGCTTTTCCGGCGCGCCGGCTGCGCGGGGCCGCCGATGCGTTTCGTGCCGGTCGGGATTACGAAGCGGTGATTGCCCCGTTCGCCGGCGGCGCGGTCCTCCCGGCGGCGTACGCCGGCGCGCGCAGCCGCCGGACTCCGTTCGTGCTCTGGGCGTCGGTATGGGCGCAGCCGCGCTCGCTCTCGCACGCCCTGGCGCTCCCGGTGGAGCGCGACATATATCGCCACGCCGACGCGATCGTCGCCTACGGCGAGCACGTGCGGCGCTTCGTGGCCCGGATCCGTGGCCGCGACGACGATGTGTACGTGGCGCCGCAGGCTGTCGAGCCCGAGCTGTTCGCCCGCGAGGTCAGCGCCGAGGAGATCGCGGCCTTCCGATCCCGGCACGGGTTGCCGGCAGGCCCGCTGGCGCTCTACGCCGGGCGGCTGGTCCGGGCCAAGGGCATCGAGGTGCTCCGGGACGCGTGGCCGCTGGTGGACTCCGAGGCGACGCTCGTGGTGATCGGGGAGGGCCCGCTCGCGCCGGGCCTGCGGGCGCTGGCGCGGACGCGGTTCGTCGGCGCCCTGCCCCGCGAGGAGCTCTCGACCGCCTACGCCGCGACCGAGCTGACGCTGGTCCCCTCGATCCCCACCCCCCGCTTCGTCGAGCCGTGGGGTCTCGTCTGCAACGAGTCGATGCACCAGGGGCGGCCGGTGATCGCCAGCGCAGCGGTCGGCGCGGTCGCCGGCGGGCTGGTGCGCGACGGCGAGAACGGCCTCGTCGTCCCGCCCGGGGACGCCCGGGCGCTGGCCAGCGCGATCGACCGTGTGCTCGGCGATCCCGCGCTCAGGGCCCGGCTGGGAGCCGCGGCCCGGCGGGACATCGCGCCTTACACCTACGACGCGATGGCCGCCGCGTTCGACCGCGCGCTCGCGACCGCGCTCGGGCGCTGAGCCGGCGTCAGGTCGAGTGGGTCTCCCCCGGTTCGAGCACGACGACGCTCGAGCCGGTGGCGGACTCGACGTCGGACTTGAACGCCTGGGCGTCGGTCTCGATCGGCGGGAAGGTGCCGTAGTGGCAGGGGATCACCGTTTTCGCCCCGACCAGGGCAGCCGCGTCGACGGCGTCGGTGCGGTCCATCGTGTAGTGGCCGCCGATGCACATCAGCGCGATGTCGATCGGATGGCGCTTGCCGACGAGCTGCAGATCCGAGAACAGGCACGTGTCGCCGAGGTGGTACACGATCGTGCCGTCGAAGCTGATCAGCAGCCCGGCCGGGGTGTTGACCGTTCCGTTCGGGGTCGTTGAGGTGTGCCAGGCCGGCACGACCTTGACCCAGCCCCAGTCGAACTTGACCGTACCGCCCATGTTGGGGTCGTTGACCTCGACGCCCTGCTCGCCGATCTCGCCGGCCAGCTCGGTGATCGCGGTCACCGACGCGCCGGTGCGCTTGGCGATCGCGACGGTGTCGCCGAAATGGTCCTGGTGGCCGTGGGTCAGCAGGATCGCGTTCGCCGAGACGTCCTCGGCCGCGATCGCGGCCTTGGGATTGCCGGTCAGGAACGGGTCGATCAGGATCGTCGCGGAACCGTCGCTGAGGGTGAAACAGGCGTGGCCGAGAAAGCGGACTTCCATTGTCGTTGACTACTCCTTGGTCGTGATTGAGCGGTTCGAATCGTCCCGAGCGTCTGACGCTCGCTCGAGCTCGCGGGCGAGCTCGAACCCTACGGCTACCCCAACGAGCATCCCCAGACGCGTCTCTTCGGCGAGCAGCGTCCGCACGGCGCGGACGCGCTCGTCTGCGCTCTCGGCGTCCGTGGCCTCGCGGACCGCCTGGTCGTGAGCGAGGTCGAACCAGCCGCCTTCGGCGATCGCCTCGCCGAGCACTCGCTGCAACGACGGCGCCGCTCGCATCACGGTGTCCTGCGCATCCTGCAACCGCCCCGGTTCGGTGATCGCGGCGATCGCGGAATCCAGCTCAGAGTCGTTGTATGCGCGCTCCGACACTCGGTGTCGATCATCATACGTGCGTGGCCGTGGCGCTGACATCGCTCTCGCATGGGGCCGGTTGCGGCTGCAAACTGCCCGCGGCGGCGATCGGTCCGCTGCTCACGCGGATCCCCGGCCAGACCGATCCGAACGTGCTGGTCGGCTTCGAGACGGCCGATGACGCCGGTGTCTACCGGCTCCGCGACGACCTGGCGATCGTCCAGACCGTCGACTTCTTCACGCCGATCGTCGACGACCCATTCGACTTCGGGCGGATCGCCGCCGCCAACGCGCTGTCCGACATCTACGCGATGGGCGGGACACCGGTCAGCGCGCTGAACCTGGTCGCCTTCTCGCTCCAGGAGTTGGGCGAGCAGGTGCTGGTCGAGATCCTCACGGGCGGTGCCGCGATCGCGGCGCAGGCCGGCGTGGCGATCCTGGGCGGCCACTCGATCGAGGACGCCGAGCCCAAATACGGGCTCGCGGTGACCGGCGTCGTGCACCCCGACGAGGTGCTTACCAACGCCGGGGGAAGGGCCGGCGACGTACTCGTTCTGACCAAGCCGCTCGGGGCTGGGGCGGTCTCGACGGCCGTCAAGCGTGGTCTCCCGGGCGTCCCGCTCGAGGCCGCGGTCGAGGTGATGACCACGCTGAACCGCGACGCGTCGATCGCCGCCCGCGCGGCCGGTGCCAACGGGATGACCGATGTGACCGGCTTTGGGCTCCTGGGTCATCTCCATGAGCTTGCGCTGGCCAGCGGTCTGGCCGCGGAGGTGCAGGCCGCGGCCGTGCCGGCGATCGACGGCGTGCTGGCCTTGCTGGAGGACGAGGACGGGAGCGCGGTGGCCGGCGGGACGCGGCGCAACCGCGCCTACGCCGAGCAGTTCTCGAGCTTTGGCGACTCTGTCGCCGCCGCGCGGCGCTGGCTCGTGTGCGACGCGATGACCTCTGGCGGCTTGCTCGTCTCGCTTCCCGAGGCGGCGGCCGAATCGCTCCCGGGCACGGTCATCGGCCGGCTTCTCGACGGGCCGGCGGGCACGATTCGCGTCGGCTGAGGACTCAGCTCTGGAGGCGGGCCAGCGGGTAGCCGACGGCGAAGCCGGCGAGCACGCCGACGCCGTCGGCGACCCAGCTCGCTTCCTGGACGGCGAGCGGCATCAGCGCCACCACAAGCGCGATCGCGGCCGCGCCGAGCAGATCTCCCTCGATCTCCCGCCCCGCGCGCAGGTCGAGCAGGTCGGCCGTGGCCCAGGCACAGATCAGCGCCAGCGCGCCGCCGTTGCCGCCGAGCGCGATCGGAAAGGAATACGCCGCCGCGGTCGCGGCCATGCCGCCGACACCGCCGAGCAGGAACAGCGCGAGCACGGCGAGGGAGCCGTGCCGGCGCTCGAGCAGCCACCCGAACAAGCCGATCGCTACCAGCGTGGCGAACGCGTAGCCCGTGTTGTCGTAGATGAACGGGGCGGTGAACAGGCGCCACCAATGCGGGCCAGGCTTCCCGATCACCGCCAGCTGCCCGGTGTCGCCGAGGCTCGTGCGCCACAGCAGCGCGCCGGCGAACCCGGCCAGCACCAGCGCGATCGTGGCGTATGGCCTGGAATCCGCGCGGATCCCCGGAATCTCGTCCCGGCGCAGGCGCGGGAGTGACGGCGTCGGCGGCCGGCGCTTCGATCGCTCACGGACACGGCCGTCACGATCGAGCTTGGGCGCCCGCTTACGGAGCCGGTTGCCGCAGTACGGGCACTCCGTGATGTACGGGCTCACCTCTGACCCGCAGCTCTTGCAGATGACGAACAGGTCCGGACCGCCGGCGCTCACCAGCCGATTGTAAGGCCGCCCGAAGGACTGCCGTTGCGGACTTCGGCTAGACAGATGTAGCGGCGACGATCTCCGCCATCACTTCGCGGAGATCGTGGTTCGCCTCGTAGACGACGACCTGGCGAGCGGCCCCGTTGCCACGCTCGAGCAGGTCCTCGACGTGCTCGAGCTCGGACAGCGAGCCGAGATCCGAGCAGTGGTCGCGCATCCGGTCGATCAGCCTGCGTGCGAGCGCGCGAGTCGGCACGCGATCGGAGCTCGGGAGGTCGACCAGGTCGCCTTCGAGGCCGTGGCGGGCAGCCAGCCACTTGTTCTCGTCGAGCATCTCCCAGGGATAGGTCGAGAGCGGGGTCCCGGCGTCGAAGTGCTCGGCCAGCTCACGCATCAGCGCCTGGACAAGTGCCGCCAGCCCGAGCGAGTGCTCGATGTGCGTCTGGGAGTCCATCACGCGCACCTCTACGGTCCCGAAGTTGGGGTGCGGACGGACGTCGTACCAGAGGTAGGTGTAGTCCTCGATCACCTTGGCCGTGGTCATGAAGTCAATCCGGCGCTCGTAGTCGGCCCAGTTCTCGTAACTGGGCGGAATCCCGACCCGCGGGAAGGCGCGGAAGATCGGGGTGCGGGTGGAGGCCATCCCAGTCGCGTCCGCGCGCCAGAACGGGGAGTTGGCCGACAGGCCGAGCAGCACCGGCATGTGCACGCGCATGCCGTTGGCAACGTGGATCGCCCGGTCGGGGTCGTCGATCCCGACGTGAACGTGCATCCCGAAGATCAGCTCCTGGCGGGCCACGAACCGGAGCGCCGAGATCAGGTTGCGGTAGCGCGGGCGGGCGACGATCCGCTGGTTCTCCCACATCGCGAAGGGGTGCGTCCCGGCCGAGCCGATCGCCATGCCCTTCGATCGCGCGGTTTCGGCCACCTGCCGGCGGAGCGTGCGCAGCTGCTCGCCGGCCTCGGCGATGTTGGCGCACGGGTCGGTCGAGATCTCGAGCACCGATTCCATCAGCTCGGGCTTGATCTCGCCGAGCGGCGCGGGCTCGAGCAGCGCCTCGATCGCGTTGACGAGCTCGAACGACTCGGCATCGAGGATCATCAGCTCCTCCTCGATGCCGATCGTGTATGCGTGTCCGGCGAAGCGGTGCTGCACTGCCGGGGAGCCTAACGGCGGCGTCCCCGGCTCGTCCCTAGACTTGGCTCCCGATGCCCAATAGAGAGAAGGACGGTGCCATGGCGCTCGGTTACGACGGCAAGCTCTACATCCTGGCCTTCGACCATCGCGGGTCGTTCCAGAAGAAGATGTTCGGAATCGAGGGCGATCCGACACCCGAGCAGACGGAGACGATCTCGGACGCCAAGAAGCTGATCTTCGAGGGCATGCTGGAGGCGGTCAAGCGCGGTGCCAAGGCCGAGGCCACCGGTGTGCTGGTCGACGAGCAGTTCGGCTCCGATATCCCCGAGCAGGCCCGTGAGCACGGGCTGAAGCTGGCCATGCCGGTCGAGAAGTCGGGCCAGAACGAGTTCGACTTCGAGTACGGCGAGGACTTCGGCGCACACATCGTGAAGTTCGACCCGGATTTCTCCAAGGTGCTCGTGCGGTACAACCCCGACGACGATCCGGAGCTGAACGAGCCGCAGCTGAAGCGGCTGAGGCGGCTGGCCGACTGGCTGCATGAAAACGAGCGGAAGTTCCTGTTCGAGCTGCTCGTCCCCGCCACCGAAGATCAGCTGGCCAAGGTCGAGGGCGATGAGGATCGCTACGACGCAGAGCTCCGTCCCGGGTTGATGCGACGCGCGATCGAGGACATCCAGAAGCTCGGCATCGAAGTCGATGTGTGGAAGATCGAGGGCGTCGAGCACCACTCCGACGCCGAGATGCTCGCCGAACAGGCTCGCTCCGGCGAAGGCCGGGAGGGCGTGAAGTGCGTGCTCCTCGGCCGGGGCGCGTCGACCGAGAGGGTCGAGCAGTGGCTGCGGGCGGCGGCGACGGTAGACGGCTTCATCGGCTTCGCGATCGGACGCTCGATCTGGTGGGACGCGCTCAAGGCCTTCCTGGCCAAGGAGCTCGACCGCGAGGCCGCGTCGTCGCAGATCGCCGATAACTACCTGCGCTTCGTCGGCGTCTACGAGCGCCAGGAAGTGCATTAGGCTCCACCCACGATGGCGATGAAGATGCGCCAGAGTCTCGCGCAGCTCGAGCAGGAGTTCCGGCACGAGGCGCAACTGGACCGGTCGCGCAGGGAGAGCCTGCGACGCCACGCAGTGCTGCGCTCACGCAAGCGCAGCCACCTGAAGGAGAAGAAGCGCAGCTCGATGCGCTACTGGGTACTGGTGCTCTCGCTGATTGCGACCGCCGTGATCGTCACGGTGGTGATGTTCGAGACGTTGTACTACCTGCTTGGCTGACCTCGCCCGGGTCAGCAGCCACCGGGCCGGCTAGGAGTTGCCGAGGCCTCGCAGCGCCTGGTCGACCTCGTCGCGCGCCGTCGAGCCCTCGCTCGCGCGCTCCTGCTGTATCTCGAGGTAGACCTCCTTGCGGAACACCGGGACCTCGCGGGGCGCCTGGATCCCGATCCGGACCTTCTCGCCCATGATCGCGAGAACTGACACCTCGATGTCGTCCCCGATCATGATGCTCTGGTTGGACTTGCGGGTAAGGACCAACATTTGGGAATGCCTCCCTGCTCGGCATAGAGGGGTCCAGCGTTACCGGAACGACGCCGTTCCACGAACCGCCGGTCTGCCCAAGCGGCAGGATAGCGTGAACACTCCCGGATGCTCAAGCGGCGGTGGCGGGCGCTGCTCCGGCCGTTGGCTGTACTAGTCTCCGAGCCTGATGGCCCGACGATCTCTGCGTCCCGAGCTAAACCGAATCCGCGCCTGGGTCCGCCAGGGACGGACCGACGCCTGGATCGCGCACCAGCTCGAGGTTACCGTCCAGCAGATTCAGGCGTTCAAGCGAGAGCAGGATCTGGCACCCGGCGAGGAGACCGAGGGGGCCGCCACATTCTCAGACTTCGACGACGAGATCGACCTGCGGGCCGAGGACGACGCGCTGATCGCCGCCGAGCTCGACGCTGCGATGGCCGAGAACGCCGACGAGGACTCCGATGACGGTGATGAGGACGAGGACGGTGACGACGAGTCGGCTCCCCGCGCGCGCAGACGGCGCGGGCGCCGCGGCGGACGATCGGGCCGCGGCCGGGGGCGGCGCGGTGGCGGTCCGCTCGAGGCGACCTTCGACCACGGCGAGGAGGGCTACGGACTGTGGCTCGACCCCGCGGTCCAGGACGATCCGATCTACGCCGAGTACTGGGCCGGCCACCGACCGGTCGAGGTGGCGATCGAGGAGGACCAGATCGTCATCCGTCGCGCGGGCTCCGACGAGCCCGACGGCGACGAGGACGACTGACCTCAGCTCTCGCCGGCCACGCGCCGCCCGAGCGGATAGTCGATGGCCTCGCGCGCATAGCGCAGGAAGGCTGCGCCGCCGACGGTCGTCAGGTCCCAGGCCTCGGGCGTCCTCGGAGCGACGCGCGCGGCGATCTCAAAGCACCAGTCGATCCCCTCGACGTAGAGCGCGGCCAGCTCCTGCACCGTGAACGGCCCGCCGAGGCGGCGGCGGAGCTCGACCACGATCTCGTCTATCACCCGCTCGAACGCCACGCGCTCCAAGGGCTCGGCCGTGGCCAGCCGCCGCTGGCCCTCTTCCCACAGCCCGGCCAGCTCGCCGAACCCGACCGGCGGCGGGCTCACCGAACTCCCTCTCCGGCGATGCGGTTCAGTTGCCGGGCAGACCGGTTATTGCGTAGGCCCGCTCGCCCGGACGCACCATCCCGAGGGCGCGGGCGTCGCGGACGATCACCGCGGGATCGTTCAGCGCAGCCTGCTGACGGACCAGCGAACGGTTGTCCCGGGTGAGCTGGCTGACGAGCGACTGCTGCTGGTCGGCCTGCGTCCGCGTCGAGAAGTAGGACAGCGTGTGCTGGGCGTACAGGCCGAGCACGGCCACGAACGTGACCAGCAGGCCGACGCGCCCGACGCGATCCCAGCGGATTCTCCGGCGAGTGCTGCTGGTGGCGCGGCGCGGCGCTCGGCGTGGCCCGGGTCGGGCCGCCGGGGCGCGGGCGGGGCGAGCCGGGCGTGCAGCGGCGGATGCGGAGCGAGCGGACGGCATCGACTGCGCCCTTCGTTCGACGCCGGCTCACTCCTTCCTGCTGCAGGCGATCGTGCGGCGGCTCGTCCCACACGCGTGCGGCAGCGGCGCCCGGCAATCCGTCAGCCTAGGCCCGGAACGCGGACCGGCCGGGGAAGTTCGCCTCCGCCCCGAGTGCCTCCTCGATCCGCAGCAGCTGGTTGTACTTGGCCACTCGGTCGGTGCGCGAGGGGGCTCCTGTCTTGATCTGCCCGCAGCCACTGGCCACGGCGAGGTCGGCGATCGTGACGTCCTCGGTCTCGCCTGAGCGGTGGGACATCACCGAGGCGTAGCCGGCCTCTCGCGCCATCCGCATCGCGGCCAGCGTTTCGGTCAGCGTGCCGATCTGGTTGACCTTGATCAGGATCGCGTTTGCGACGCCGGAGTCGATCCCGCGCTTGAGGCGTTCGGTGTTGGTCACGAACAGGTCGTCGCCGACGAGCTGCAGGCGATTGCCCAGCGTGTCGGTAAGCACCGACCAGCCGTCCCAGTCCTCCTCGCCCATCCCGTCCTCGATCGAGATGATCGGATAGCGCGTTGCCAGCTCGGACCAGTAGTTCGCGAGCTCGGTGGCGTTCAGCGAGCGTCCCTCGTGCTCGAGGACGTAGAGCCCGTCGTGGTACAGCTCCGACACGGCGGGATCGAGCGCGATCGCGATCTGGTCCCCGGGCACGTAACCTGCGGCGCGGATTCCTGACATCAGCGCCTCGAGCGCCTCCTCGTTGGAGTGGAGATCCGGGGCGAAGCCGCCCTCGTCGCCGACCGCCGTGGCCAGTCCCTGAGAGCTCAGCTCGCGCCCCAGGTGGTGGAAGACCTCAGAGCCCATCCGCAACGCCTCGCCGAAGGACTTCGCGCCGACAGGGACGATCATGAATTCCTGGAAGTCGACTTTGTTGTCGGCGTGCGCGCCGCCGTTGAGCACGTTCATCATCGGCACGGGGAGCACATGCGCCGTCTCACCGCCGAGGTAGCGCCACAGCGGCAGTCGCTGCTCGGCCGCCGCCGCATGAGCGGTGGCAAGCGAGACGGCGAGCAGCGCGTTGGCGCCGAGACGCGACTTGTCGGGTGTGCCGTCGAGCGAGATCAGCATCCGGTCGACGGCGGCCTGGGCCATCGCCTCCTGGCCACGGATCGCCGTCGCGATCTCACCGTTGACGTTGTCGACGGCCTTCCTCACGCCCTTGCCGAGCCAGTCCGAGCCGCCGTCGCGGAGCTCCACGGCCTCGAAGTCGCCCGTCGAGGCGCCTGATGGGACGGCGGCCCGCCCCCACGCACCTGATTGGAGACTCAGCTCGACCTCGACCGTCGGATTGCCGCGGCTGTCGAGGATCTGGCGGGCGTGGACGTGCTCGATCTGGCTCATCGGGATCGGTTTTCTCCTTCGCCCGTCCGGGCGCGTGCGTAGTAGGCGAGCTGCTCCTCGAGCGCGAGATCGTCCCAACTTCTGCGCTCGGATGCCGCGAGCTCACTGCCGGCGAGTACGCGAGAGCGAAAACGGTCCGCGGACGCGCGTAGCGCAAGCTCGGGATCGAGATGCAGCTTACGCGCGACGTTGACCGCCGCGAAGAGCAGATCCCCGAGTTCGTGAAAGCGCTGCTCGTCGGTGCTCGCCGCCTCGAGCTCGGTGAGCTCCTCGCGGACCGATTGCATCGGTCCCTGAGCGTCCGGGTAGTCGAACCCGCTCGACGCCGCCCGGCGCTGGACTTTCCGCGCGTACAGCGGACCGGGGAGATTCTCGGGCACCTCGCCGAACAGTCCCGGCTCGCGCCCGGATTCGCCGAGCTTGATCGCGTCCCAGTTGCGCAGCACGTCCTGCGCGGTCCGGGCTTGCGCCTCTCCGAACACGTGAGGGTGGCGGCGAATCAGCTTCTCAGTCACGTGCCCGGCGACCTGGCCGAGGTCGCCGGCGCCGCGCTCCTCGAGCAGCAGTGACAGGAAGTGGACCTGGAAGAGGACGTCTCCGAGTTCGTCGAGCAGCTTCGCGTCGTCGCCCCGGTGGGCGGCGTCGGCGAGCTCGTAGGCCTCCTCGACCGTGTGCGGGACGATCGAGCGCTCGTCCTGCTCGCGGTCCCAGGGACATTCGCGGCGCAGCCGCCGGGTGATCGCGTCGAGGCGGGCGAGTGGGGAGGGATCCTCCGGCGGCCCGGAAGCCACTACCCGGTGGTGCCCGTCCCGCTGGGCGCGGCACCGGTGCCGCCGGTGCCCGCGCCGGCCGCCGCCTTGGGGGCCTTGAAGCCGTTGCAGTCGGACATCGCGTAGGCCGAGGTACAGGTCGTCTGCTTGAGCCAGTCCGTCCGGGCGTGGCTGTCGACCGCCGACTGCGCCGAGGCCGTCACCTGCTGCTGCAGGGTCTGCTTGATCAGCGGCGATGCCTGCGCGAGGTTCTCGTGGGTCGCCGGCTTGATCTTGGTCACCTCGTACACGTAGTAGCCGAACTGGCCCTTGATCGGGCCGCCGAGCTGGTTCGGCTTGGCGGCGAAGGCGGCGCTGTCGAGCGCCGCGTCCTGCTGGCCCTTGGTCACGCCGCTGAGCAACCCACCGGTCTTCTTGGTCGTCGGGTCGATCGAGTACTTCTTGACCACCGTGGCCCAGCTCGAGCCGCGCCGGAGAGCGGACAGCGCGGCCTGGGCCTGACCCTGCGTCTTGGCCAGCACGATCCGGATGTTTCGGCTCTCCGGGGTGCCGAACTGCGAGGCGTGCGACTGGTAGTAGGCCAGGATCTGCGCGTTCGAGACCGTCGTCGGGTGCTTGGCCAGGAGCTTGTTGAAGATCTGGCTCACGCGGACCCGGAACAGGACGTCGTCGAGCGTCAGGCCACTCGAGGTGAGAAAGGCCTGGAACTGCGTCGCGGTCGGAAACTGAGCCTTCTTGGCCACCGCGAGCGCGTTCTGGATCTGGGCGTTGGTGACCGTGACGTGAAGCCTGTGCGCGTCCGCCTGGTACCAGTAGGCCTTGATCAGGAAATCCATCACCTGGCTCGAGAGCGAGGTGAAGAGCTGCTTGCAGTCGGCGGCCAGCTGCTTGTCGCTCGTCTTGGCCAGGGTGGGGATCTTGGCCCGCACCTGCGCCACGCAGCCCTTGAACTGGGGCGGGTCGCTGGGGACGATGATCGGCTGACCTGGGCTCTGCGCCGCCTGGCCCTTCGCGGCCACGAACATCCAGTGCTTGAACGCCTTGGTCGAGATCGGATTGCCGGCCACGACCGCGACCGAGTCGCCGGTGGAGCTGCCGCAGGCCGAGACTGCCAGCGCGACGGCGACAAAAAAGGCGCCAAGCGCCAGGATCGAGCGGTTCTTGTTCATGCCGGTTGCCGATGGTAGCGAGAGCGGGTCGCGTGGGACGCTGGGTGGGATACTTGGCGCTCGGCGCGACGGGAAGAGTGCTGGAAATGCCGCGTATATGGCGGCTTTTGTCGCACTCTTAGGCCGCTGCGCGGCCGGCGGTGGCGGGCGCCGGGGCACCGGTTTCGTCGCCGCCGCGGTCACGGCCCGCGCCATCCGCGTCCGCGCCCTCCCCCTCGTCCGCGCCCCGCACGACGGCCAGCAGCACGTCGGCCGCGCGCACCAGGGCGGGGAAGCGCGCGGCCGGGTCCGAGGGCACCCGCACGGAGAGCTGTGACTTGCCCGATTCGTACAGCGCCTCGGGGATCTCGGCCCGGATCTGCTTGGCCCGGACCGAGTCGAGCTCGATCGGAGTGACCGCGAGCCGGTCGCCCCGGAACGTGACCGCACTGGCGCCGGCCTGGCCGAGTTTGATCCTGGCCTGCTGGAGATCGATCAGGTTCCTCAGCGGCTCGGGGAGATCACCGAAGCGGTCGCGCAGCTCCTCGCGCAGCGACGCGAGCTCGGCGAGCTCGCGCGAGCCCGCGATCCGGCGGTGCACGTCGACCTTCGCCTGCTCGTAGGGGATGTAGTCGCTGGGCACGTAGGCGTCGACGTTGACGTCGAGGCGTACCGGCTCCCAGTCGGTGTCCGAGTCGCCGTCCTCGAGCGCTCCGACCGCCTCGTCGAGCATCTGCATGTAGAGCTCGAACCCGAGCGCGGCGACGTGGCCGGACTGCTCGTCGCCGAGCAGGTTGCCGGCGCCCCGGATCTCCAGGTCGCGCATCGCGATCTTGAACCCGGCGCCGAGCTCGGTGTAGTCCGACAGGGCGGAGAGCCGCTGGGCGGCCTCGGCGGTCAGCGCCGCGGCACTGGGGTAGAGCAGGTAGGCGTAGGCGCGCTCGCGACTCCGGCCCACCCGGCCGCGGATCTGGTAGAGCTGCGCGAGGCCGAACACGTCGGCGCGCTCGACGATCAGCGTGTTGGCCTCAGGGATGTCGATCCCCGACTCGATGATGCTCGTGCAGACGAGGACGTCGGCGTCGCCGCGCAGGAAGGTCAGCATCCGGCGCTCGAGCATCCGCTCGTCCATCTGCCCGTGCGCGACCTCGAAGCGCATCGCGGGGCACAGCGCGCGCAGGCGCTCGGCCGTCTCGTCGATCGACTCGACCCGGTTGTGGAGGAAGAACGCCTGACCTCCACGCTCGTGCTCGCGCTCGAGCGCGCGGCGCACCAGCTCCTCGTCGTACTCGCCGACATAGGTCCTGACCGGGCGCCGGCCCTCGGGCGGAGTCTCGATCACGCTGATGTCCCTGACTCCGGCCATCGACATCTGCAGCGTGCGCGGGATCGGGGTCGCGCTCATCGAGATCACGTCGACCTTCAGCTTCAGCTGGCGCAGAAGCTCCTTCTGCTTGACGCCGAAGCGCTGCTCCTCGTCGACGATCAGGAGCCCCAGGTCCTTGGCGCGGACGTCGCGGGACAGCAATCGGTGGGTTCCGATCAGGATGTCCACCTCGCCACGGGCAAAGCGCGCAACCGCCTGCTTCTGCTCGGGCGCCGGCCGGAAGCGCGAGACGTGCTCGATCGTCACCGGGTAGTCCTTCAGCCGCTCGGTGAAGGTCCCGTAGTGCTGCTGGGCGAGGATCGTCGTCGGGACCAGGAGCATCACCTGCTTGCCGTCCTGAACGGCCTTGAACGCGGCCCGCAGCGCGACCTCGGTCTTGCCGTAACCGACGTCGCCGCAGATCAGGCGGTCCATCGGCCGGGGCGCCTCCATGTCGGCTTTGACGAACTCGATCGCGTCGCGCTGGTCGGGGGTCTCGGTGTAGGGGAACGCGTCCTCGAACTCGCGCTGCCAGTCGGTGTCGACCGGGTAGGCGTGGCCCTCGCGGCGCTTGCGCTCGGCGTAGAGATTGAGCAGCTCGCCGGCGAGCTCCTGGGCGGCGCGCCGAGCACGGGCCTTGATCCTGTCCCAGCGATTCCCGCCGAGCTTCGAGAGCGGCGGATGCGCCCCCCCGGCCCCGACATAGCGGCTGATCTTGGCCAGCTGGTCGACGGGCACGAAGACCCGGTCAGAGCCGGCGTATTCGAGGTACAGGTAGTCGCGGGTGACGTCGGCGACCGTCTTGGTGTCAAACCCGGCGAAGCGGGCGAGCCCGTGATCCTCGTGGACGACGATGTCCCCCGTGCGCAGCTCGGAGAAGCTGCGTAGGACGCCGCGGCGGCGAACCCCGCCGGGGCGATCGGGGGCGCGCCGGCGATGGAACAGCCGGTGCTCGGGGATCACGGCGAGGTGGAACTGCGGCGCGATGAACCCGGCCTGAAGGCGCGCGGCGGCGAACGTGATCTGGCCGGCAGCGCTCGGCGACGCGTCGTCGGGTCCAAGCCAGCGGACCTTGAGCCGCCCGAGGTTGTAGGCCATCCGCTCGCCCTCACCACGACTGGCGAACGCGATCACGGTCCGGTAGCCGGAGCGGGCGAGCTTCTCGAGCTCGGGCTCGGCTTCCTTGAGGCCGCGGGCCGCGATGTCGGCGGCCTGGGCACGGAACGAGAACGGCTGATCCTGGTCGATGCTCGAGAGCCGGATGCGGGCCCGCAGCTCGAGCGCGGAATCGACGGCGCCGGGAGCGAGGTAGAGGCGGTGAGCGTCCTCGTCGTGGAACGCGGCTGTGACGTCCTGCCAGTGGTCGGCCAGCGCCGGCGCGAGGTCCTCCTCGCCTGAGATCAGGACCATCGTGTCCTCGGGAACGAGCTCGAGCAGCGGATGGAAGTTCTCCACCGGCAGCAGCTCGGCGATGTCCGGCCGGTCAGCCTCCTCTTCGAGCGCGGCGATCTCGGCCAGCTCCCTGTGCTCGGTGGCCAGCTCGGCGGCCGGCGCGACCTCGACCACCTCGGCGTCGCCGAGCGAGCGCTGGGTAAAGGTCGAGAACCAGCGCAGCGACTCGATCTCGTCGCCGAACAGATCGACCCGGACGGCGCGGTCCTCGGTGGCCGGGAACAGGTCGAGCAGGCCGCCACGGATCGCGAACTGCCCTCGGTCCTCGACCTGGTCGACCCGCTCGTATCCGGCTGCCACCAGGTCGAGCGCCGTCTCCTCGAGATCGACCAGCTCGCCGACGCGAAGCTCGAAGCCGTGCGGCCGCAGCGACGGATCGGGCACCTTCTCCGACAGCGCGACCGCGCTGACCACGATGACGGGCGCCTGCTCGCCGGCGTCGAGCAGCGCATCGAGCGCCGCGATCCGCAGCCCGACGAGGTGCGGCGGCGGCACCAGGTGCGACTCGTAGGTGACGCCACGGCTCGGGTAGTAGCGAACCGTCCGCGGCTCGAGCCAGGCCCTCAGGCCCGAAGCGAGGTCACGCGCGGCACGGTCATCGCCGGCGACCACGATCGCCGGACGGTCGGCCTGACGGTCGAGCAGCGCCGCGACGAGGTATGGCCGCAGCGACTGGGATACGAATGCCCGTCCGCCCTCGCGCGCGAGCGCGCCGGTCTGCGCGTCTTCGTCGGCATGGGAGAGGAGACTGCGGAGCATCCACTCCTGAGTCTAGGAGAGCTCGGTTTCCCCCATGACGACGCGCCCGGCCTCGTCCGCCGCCCGTTCGATCAGCTCCTGCACCTCTGAGCGCGGCTCGCGAAAGCGGCCGAGAACGTAGGCCGCGACACGCTCGGGGTCGGTCGTCGGGGGACGTCCGACGCCGATGCGCACGCGCGCGAAGTCGGCCGACCCGAGGCCGTCGCGGAGCGACTTGAGGCCGTTGTGGCCGGCCAAGCCGCCGCCGACCCTCGAGCGGATCTCGCCGAACGGGAGGTCGATCTCGTCGTGGACGACGAGCACGCGGTCGAGCTCGGCGCCGAGCGCCCCGCGCGCGGGACCGACCGAGGTGCCGGCGTCGTTCATGTAGGTCTGGGGCATCAGGATCGCGACGCGTGGTCCGCCGGGACCGGTCCGGCCCTCGCTGACCAGCCCGCGGAAGCGCGACTTCGGCTTCGGCAGCTCCCAGCGTGCGATCAGCGCCCGCGCGACCTCGAAGCCGACGTTGTGGGGCGAGCCCTCGTACTCGGCGCCCGGGTTACCGAGGCCGACGACGAGCCAGTCGACGGGGCCGCCGCGGCGCCCGGGCAGGGGCATGGCGCGCGCTCACTCGTCGGAGGAGTCCGAGTGCTCGCCGCCCTCGGCGTCCTCGGAAGCAGCTTCGCCTTCCTCGCCCTCGCCCACGACCTCGGTCTCCTCCTCGATCTCGTCCTCGTCCTCGAGCTGGAGCCGCGGCGGTGAGAGCGTGGCGATCACGGTCTCGGGATCGTCGATCAGCGTCACGTCGGGCGGCGGCGTGAGCGACGCGAGGGTCAGCGTGTCGCCGATCACCATCTCGGAGACATCGTGCGACATCGAATCGGGAATGTTGGTCGGCAGCGCCTCGATCCTCAGCTCGCGGTTGACGAGCTCGAGCACGCCGCCCTCCTTGACGCCCGGCGAATCCTCGCTGCCGATCAGCTCGACCACCAGCGTCGCCTCGATCACCTCGTCGAGGCGGACCCGGAGCAGGTCGATGTGCATCGTTGCGCCGCTGACCGGGTGACTCGAGAGCTCCTTGACCACGACCGGAGTGCTGCCCGATCCTTCGATCGAGAGCTCGAGCACCGCGCCCGCGTGAGCGAGCGTGTTACGGAGCAGGCGGCTGTCGACCGAGAACGTGATCGGATCCTCGCCGCCGCCGTAGACGATCCCGGGAACGCCGCCCTCGCGACGCAGACGCCGTACCGCCCGCGAGCCGGCGGGCTCGCGTTGGGCGACCTTCAGGGCGGTGGTTTCGTGACCGGCCATGGCGGCGAACGATGGTAGCGAGCGCGCCTTCGCGACGTGGTACGGCAGGACTAACCGTGCGCTAATCTTTGCCCCAATGTCGGGCGAGGCTCAGCTGATGCTGATGATCGCCGGTGTGCACCTAATCGGTCTCGGGTGCGTCGCGGTGTTGCTGATTCCCGCGCTCCGCGAGGGCCCGACGCCGCCGCACCGTCCCGACGGGGGTGGCGATGAC
>DATCNP010000161.1:0-13566 GCA_036565205.1 Solirubrobacteraceae bacterium
ATCGCCTCACCGAGCCCGCCGGTAGCACCGGTGATTAGAACCCTCCCGCTGACCGAGCTCACGCCGCAGCAGTGTAGCCCGGCGATACTGCCGCCAATGGCACGCCAAGAGGTGATCGCCCTGTTCGGGCCAACCGGGGTCGGTAAGACGGCCGTCGCGCTCGAGCTCGCCGAGAGGTTGCGCACGCTCGGCCAGCACCCGGTGGCCGTATCGGCCGACGCGCTTCAGGTCTACGCCGGACTCGAGACGCTGACCGGCGCCGCCGCTGCCGCCGAGCGGGCGCGGCTTGAGCACCGGCTGATCTCGTTTCTGCCGGTCGATGCCACGTTCAGCGCCGGCCAGTACGCCGAGCTCGCCCACGCGGAGATCGACGGGCTGATCGGATCCGGAGCGCTCCCGATCGTGGTCGGCGGCACCGGTCTCTACCTCCGCGCCGCGCTGACCGAGCTCAGCCTGCGTCCGCCGCCGGCGCACGGGGTCAGGGAGCGATGGACGGCCGAGCTCGAGCTCCGCGGCCCAGCCGCGCTCCACCAGCTCCTCGCGCAGCGCGCACCCTGGGCGGCGGCGCAGATCGAGCCGGGAGACCGGCAGCGGATCGTGCGCGCACTCGAGCTGCTCGACGCGGGGGAGCTCGAGCCTCCCGAGGCAGAATCGGAGCTCTGGACCTCTGCGACGCGGCGGCCGACGCTGCTGGTCGGGATGACGATGGAGCGCGAGCAGCTGTACGCGCGGATCGACGCGCGAGTTGACGCGATGCTCGTCGCGGGCGCGCAGGACGAGGTCTTGCGGGCCAACGCCGCCGGGGCATCTGTTACGGCGCGTAAGGCGCTCGGATTTGAGGAGCTCCTGAGCGGCGACATCGAGGCGTGTAAGCGCCGGACGCGGAACTACGCCCGGCGCCAGCTCACGTGGATGCGAAAACTTGCCTCGGTCAACGAGATCGACACCAGTGGCCGTGAGCCCGAGCAGATCGCCGACGAGGTGCTCGGGCTTTGGCTCGCATGACCCGCGGCTCGTTCACAGCGTCGAGGTGAATGGATATGTGATCACCGCGGCGACCACCACTGCGACCGCCCACAGTACGGCGAACCCGATCGTGACCTTCCAGCGCGACGCGCGCGCGAGGAGATAAACGATCGCAACGTAGAAGCCCGGCATCACGATCGCCATGTAGTAGAGGTAGCTGGTGCGGCTGTAGAGCAGGCTCAGGAGCTCGAACGGCAGGAACGTGCCCAGGAACCAGGCGATCCCGACGATCGCGACCTGGCTGTCGGCCGGAGCGGTGGAGCTCTGCGCCGGAGCGCCGGCCGAAGCGCCGGAGCCGAGGGCCCGCGCTCGCCGTCGCGCGAGCACCAGGCTGACCGCGCCGAAGATCACCGACGGGACCGCCAGCAACATGATCGGAGGACTGACCAGCCCCAGGAAGTGGACCGGGGGACGTACCGCGAACAGGCCGGCGCTGGGCAGCGAGGGGTTGACGCGCAGGTAGGTGATCGGCTTGTAGTCAAAGAGCCACTGCCACGGGTAGGACGCGATTCCCTTCGGCCCCTTGGGGCTCGTCTGGTGCGCGGCATAGCTCAGCATGTGCCCGAAATGGACGAACGGGCCGCCTGTGATCAGAGTGCTCGTGCTGTCGTCGTACGGCGTCGCGATCAGGCCCATCACCCAGAGCAGCAGGAAGAACACCACCGTTCCGGAAAGCACGCACACGGCGAGCCTCCGCAGCCCCCGGAGCGCTCGCCAGCCCTCTGGCCATCCACCGCGGCGGCGCGCGACCAGGATGCGCATCAGCTCGAGCAGCACGAGCACCGCGACCGCGTAGGGCGCCACGAGCTTGAAGCACGCGCCCACCCCCAGCGCCAGGCCGGCCAGGAGCGGACTGCCTCGGATGTACAGCGCGACGCCCCAGATCATCGCCGCGACGACGTAGATGTCGAGCGTCCCGATCCGGCCGTGGACGAGCAGGAGGTTGTCGCAGGCCATCAGCGTGCAGGCGCCGAGCGCCGGCCAGCGGCCGCCCCCGGCCGAGCGCACGAGTACGAACATCCCCAGGATCGCCAGCGAGCCGAAGACCAGGCTCCCGAGACGCCAGGCGAACGGTCCGTCGCCGAACAGCTCGATCGAGGCCGCCATGATCAGCTTCACCCCCTGTGGGTGCTCTGCGTTCGGATCGGTTCCCGGTGGGTCGCCGGCGTAGTGCGAGCCCGCCGGCGGGTTGATCCCGGCGATCACTCGGGCGGCGTTGACGTAATAGGCCTCGTCGAAGACCAGCGTGTGGTCACCTGCGTGCCGGCACGGCGACATGCACGGCTCGTCGAGCAGCAGCGCGCGGGCGCCCAGGGACAGAACCGAGACCACCACTAGCAGCAGCAGCGGCGCGGTTGGCGATGAGGTCAGGCGCCTAAGCATGGCGGGGGGCGACGGTACACACATACACTCTCGCCGCGTGGACTTCGAGAAGTGGCACGCGCTCGGGAACGACTACATGATCATCGAGGCCACCGCGCTGCCATTCGAGCTGACCGAGCCTCGGATCCGCAAGCTCTGCGCCGTGCACACGGGCGTCGGCGCCGATGGAATCCTGCTGCTCTCAGAGTCCGACCAACCGGGATACGCGGCCCGGCTTAGGATCTTCAACCCGGACGGGTCCGAGGCCGAGCTGTCGGGGAACGGCGCCCGCGAGGCGGTGCTCTACATGCGCCGACGCGGATGGACGAGCGCCGAGACGTTCTCGATCGAAACCGCGGCCGGCGAGATCCGGCCGACGATCACCTCGGAGACGACATGCACGCTGGACATGGGACGGGCTCGCCTGCGTAGCTCCGATTACCCGGCCGGCCCCGAGGACGGGCGCGGCGAGCTCACCGCCGCCGGCCGGTCATGGCCTTTCCAGCATGTCCAGGTCGGCAATCCGCAGTGCGCGATCCGAATCGAGAGCGAGGCCGAGCTGGAGGCGCTCGATTTGGCGGTGATCGGCCCGGCGATCGAGCACCACGAGCTGTTCCCTCAGCGCACCAACGTCTCCTGGTACACCGAGCTCGGCCCGTCGAGAATCCGAGCGCGGATCTTCGAGCGTGGCGCTGGGGAGACCACGGCCAGCGGCACCGGCGCCACCGGGGCAGCGGTAGCCCATGTCCTTCACGGCGGCGAGTCGCCGGTGACTGCGGTGCTCGAGGGTGGAGAGCTCGAGGTGGAGGTGGGGGAGGACCTTCACGTGAACCTGACCGGGTGGGCGGTTCCCGTCTTCCGGGGTGCGCTCGCCGACGACCTGATCAAGGAGCTGCATGAGACCGAGTAGCCGCCTGGAGCGGATCCCGCCGTATCTGTTCGCGGAGCTGGAACGCAAGGTCGCGGCCAAGCGGACCGCGGGGATCGACGTGATCAGCCTCGGAATCGGCGATCCCGACACCCCCACGTACGCGCCGATCGTGGCCGCCGCCCAGGCGGCGGTGGCCGATCCCAGCACCCACACCTACCCCTCCAACCGCGGGCGCCCCGAGTTCCGTGAGGCGGTGGCGCGGTTCTACGAGCGCCGGTTCGGGGTCGCGCTCGACCCCGAGACCGAGGTGATGCCGGCGATCGGCGCCAAGGAGTGCATCTTCAACCTCAACCTCGCGTTCCTCGACCCGGGGGACGTCGCCCTCGCCGCCGACCCCGGCTATCCGGTCTACACCGGCGGCCCGGTGCTCGCCGGCGGTGAGCCGGTGCTGATGCCGCTCGTGCCCGAGCTGGGGTTCGCGCCCGACCTCGGGGCGATTCCGTCGGCGGCGCTGAATCGAGCCCGGCTGCTGTTCTTCAACTACCCCAACAACCCGACCGGCGCCGTGGTCCCTGAGGGCCTGTTCGAGTCGGTGGTGGCACTCGCCGGCCGAGCGGACCTCCTCGCCGTCCACGACAACGCATACAGCGAGACGACCTACGACGGTTACGTCGCCCCCTCGTTCCTCGCCACACCGGGCGCGAAGGACGTCGGGGTCGAGGTCTTCTCGCTCTCCAAGGGCTACAACATGACCGGCTGGCGGTGCGCCGCGATCGTCGGCAACGCCGAGGCGATCGCCACCTACTGGCGGCTGAAGTCCAACATCGACTCGGGCCTGTTCGACGCCGTGCAGCTCGCCGGCGCGGCCGCGCTGGCACCCGAGGTCGATGCAGAGGTGCGGGCGATGAACGACGTGTACCGGCGTCGGCGTGATCTCGTATGCGCGGCACTGCGTCAGGCCGGGGTGGAGGTAGTTCCTCCAAAAGGCACGATCTACATCTGGGCGCCCGTGCCCGATGGCTACGACTCCGCGGCCGCGTACTGCGAGCACGTGCTCGAGGCGGCGGCCGTCGTGATCTCCCCAGGCGGTGCCTACGGCCCCAACGGTGAGGGGTTCTTCCGGATCTCGTTGACCACCCCCGACGACCGCCTGCTCGAGGCCGTGGAGCGCCTGCGCACCCTGTAGACCCCCCGGCCCGCCGCAGCGTGGCTACCATCAACTGCGGTGTCAGCAAGTCATAACGGGCGCCCGAACCGGGTCCCGTCAGCGCTCGATGGAGAGCAGCCGCGCGGGCGCGCGCGCCAGCGCGCGTTCATGATCGCCGCGCTCCCGGAAGCCGACGAGCACCAGCTCGACGAGTTGCGCGAGCTGCTGCGGACAGCAGGAGTCGCGGCGGTCGGAGAGCTGGTCCAGCGGCGCGAGCAGGCGCACCCGAACTCGTATCTGGGCAAGGGCAAGCTCGAGGAGCTGAAGGCGGCGATCGCCGCCTCGGACGCGAACCTGGTCGCCTGCGACGATGAGCTCTCGCCGCGCCAGGAGCGCAACCTCGAGACCGCGCTCGGGATCCCGGTGATCGACCGCACGGCGATCATCCTCGACATCTTCGCCGCCCACGCCCACAGCGCCGAGGGCAAGCTCCAGGTCGAGCTGGCCCAGCTCGAGTACAACCTCGCGCGCATGCGTGGGCTCTGGACGCACCTGGAACGTCTTGGCGCCGGTCGAATCGACGGCGGGATCGGAACCCGGGGACCGGGCGAAACCCAGATCGAGACCGACCGCCGGCTCGCGCGCGACCGGATCTCGGCGCTGAAGCGGCGGCTCGACCAGGTACGCTCGAGCCGCTCGGTGATGCGCGCCGAGCGTGAACGCGCCCACCTGCCTCAGGTCGCGCTCGCCGGATACACCAACGCGGGCAAGTCGACCTTGCTCAATGCGCTCACCGGAGCGGAGGTCCCGGTTCGAGACCGCCTGTTCCACACGCTTGATCCGACCACTCGCGTGCTGCGCGCCGGTGGCCGTGATCACCTCGTGACCGACACCGTCGGCTTCATCCGAAAGCTCCCCCACCAGCTGGTGGACGCGTTTGGGGCGACGCTCGAGGAGACGCGGCGGGCCGACCTGATCCTGCACGTCGTCGATGCCTCGGTCCCGGAGGACGAGCTGCTCGCGATGACGCGCGCCGTCGAGGACGTGCTGCACGAGATCCACGCCGACGAGGCCCCGACCGTGCTGGTGCTGGCGAAGGCCGACCAGATCGACGATCAGCGCCGGGCCGAGCTGTCGCACCGGCACCGCGGTGCGGTGCTTGTCGCCGCCCAGACGGGGGAGGGGATCCAGGAGCTGGTCGAGCGGATCGACTCCGAGTTCCAGCGCACTCTGTCCCAGGTCGAGCTGCTCGTGCCCTACCGCGAGGGTGGCCGGCTGGCGGAGCTGCACGAGATCGCCGGCGAGCTCGAACGTGAGGACACTCCGGACGGCGTCCGGATCCTCGCCCGCCTTCCCGCCGCCGCCGCGGCTCGCTACGCCGCTTTCAGGCTGAGCGACAAGCCGGCATGAGCCTGAGGGTGGTCCGGCTCGACGAGCGGGCGATCCTTCCCGCTCGAGCGCACGCAGGCGACGCCGGGCTGGACCTGTATTCGCTCGACGCCGTGCACCTGGAACCGGGCGAGCGGGCGTCCGTGAGCACCGGGATCGCGGTCGAGATCCCCGACGGTCAGGCGGGACTCGTGCTCCCGCGCTCGGGGCTCGCGGCCCGCCATGGGATCACGCTCGTCAACGCCCCGGGGCTGATCGATTCGGGCTACCGCGGCGAGCTCCGAGTGCTGCTGCTGAACACCGATCGTAAGCAGACCTTCTCGCTCGGGGCTGGAGACCGGATCGCCCAGCTCGTGCTGGTCGAGATCCGAGCTCCGGTCCCGATCGAGGTGCAGGAACTCGGTCGCTCTGATCGTGGTGAAGGCGGCTTCGGCTCCACCGGCGCGTAGCGCTGCGCTCACGCGCAGTGGTCGCTCAGAGGACCGCCGTGCGTAGCAGCTCGACCGGATGCTGGGCGCGACGGGACGTCCCGTGTTCGATCTGCTGGCGGCAGGAGACCCCGGTGGCGGCCACGAGCACGTCCGGGCCCTCGGCGGCGAGGCGCGGGAAAAGGCGCAAGCCGCCGATCTTCATCGAGAGCTCGTAGTGCTCTGATTCAAAGCCGAACGACCCGGCCATCCCGCAGCACCCGGCGTCGATCTCCTCCACCGTGGCTCCGGGAATGCGTCTGAGCAGCTCGAGCGTGGCCCGAGTTCCGACGAGCGCCTTCTCGTGGCAATGCCCGTGCAGCACGATCCGCCGCCCCGCCAGGGCACAAGCCGGATCCAGGCGGAGATCGCCCTCGTCGATGGCTCGGACGAGCAGCTCAGGGACCAGCTGAACATGGGCGGCAACCGTGCGAGTGCGGGGATCGTCCGGCAGCAGGTCCAGGAATTCATCCCGGAGTGTGAGCACGCACGAGGGCTCACAGCCGACGATCGGGACGCCGCGCTCGGCGTAAGGAGCGAGGCTCTCGACCAGCGCACCCGCCATCGAACGGGCCTGGTCGAGTAGCCCCTTGGACAGGCTCGACCGCCCGCAACAACCCTTCGATTGCAGACGCACGCGCCAGCCCGCGTGTTCGAGCAGCTCGATGCAGGCTCGTCCGATCGCCGGCTCGGTGAACGTGGTGAACGAGTCGGCCAGAAACACGACCTCTCCGCGCGGGAACGGACCCATGGGTGCGGCGCGGCGGCCGAACCACCGGATCAGGGTCTCGCGCTCGAAGCTGGGCAGCGGCCGCTGGGCTGCGATACCCAACCGGGCCTGTAGTGCCCGGCGCAGGACCGGCACCCTCCCGGGTGCATTTGAGAGCGGTGCGGTCGCGGCGCCGACGCGGTTCAGGAGCCGGATCGCTCCGAACACCCGTGAGCGCAAGGGCGTGCCGTGGATCTCCTGGTACTGGGCCAGGAACTCGCTCTTGAGCGATGCCATGTCCACGGTCAGCGGGCACTCCGTCTTGCACGCCTTGCACTCCAGGCAGAGATCCATGATCTCGTGCAGCCGCTCGTCCCCGAGCGCCGCTTTCGGGTCGGGGGTGGACAGCGCCTTGACGAGGGCATTGGCCCGTCCCCGCGTGGCGTGCTGCTCTTCGCGCGTGGCCATGTAGGACGGGCACATCACCCCGGTGTCGGTCTTGCGACAGGCGCCGATGTTCATGCATCGGTCCGCGGCGCCGCGCATGTCGCCCTCGCCGAAGCGCAGATGTGTGCGCAGCGCTCCCGCCGGCGGCAGGGCCACGTCACGCAGGTTGTCGGTCATCGGGGGCGCGTCGACGATCTTTCCCGGGTTCAGGCGGCGATCAGGGTCGAACAGCGACTTGACCTCGCGCATCGCCTCGTAGAGCTCGCTCCCGAACACCCGGCGGTTGAACTCACTGCGGGCCAGGCCGTCGCCGTGCTCGCTCGAGTTGACTCCTCCGTAGCGAACCACCAGCTCGAGGATCTCCTCGGCGACCGCGCGCATCGTGGCCACCTGCGGCGGTTCTCGCAGATCGACGAACGGCCGGATGTGAAGGCAGCCGACCGAGCAGTGGCCGTAGAACCCGGCCTGAAGGCCGTGCCGTGCCAGGACGGCCGAGAACTCCTCGACGTATGCCGGCAGCCGCTCCGGGGGCACCGCCGTGTCCTCCACGAACGCCAGCGGCCGCCGGCCGCCGCTGCTGGCCGCCATCAGTAGGCCGAGCCCGGCCTTTCGCACCTTCAGCAGCGCCGCGCGGTCAGCCTCGCGGACTGCGTGCAGCGTGTGGTAGCCGTGCCCATGCCGCGACCAGTCGGCCGCGAGGCGATCGACTTCGGCGGCCGCTTCCGCCTCGGTCTCGCCGAAGAACGTGACGAACAGCAGTGCGTCGGGCTCGCCTTCGAGGATCTCCGTCAGACCGGCGTACTCCAACCGTCGCCGAGAGAGCTCGAGGATCATATGGTCCATCAGCTCGACAGCGGCGGCATCGCGCGCGATCGCGTCCGCGCTGGCGGCGATCGCCTCGGCGGTGGAGTGGAAGTGGCCGACCGCGATCGCCTGGGCGGCCGGCCGCGCCACCAGGTCGAGTTCCGCCTCGGTGACGGTGACCAGCGTTCCCTCCGAGCCGACGACGAACTTGGCCAGGTCAAACGGCTCACCACCGCGAGCCAGCCGGTCAAGCCGGTAGCCGCCGGATTGACGCCAGAACTTGGGGTGATCGCGCAGGATCGCCTCGCGGTTGCGCTCGACGATTCCGGGCAGCTCCCGGTAGATGGCGCCCTCCTGCGCCGGTCGGCCCGCCCGATCGGCCCACTGATCCGCGTCCACCGGCCCGAGGTGAGCCCGCGTGCCGTCGGCGAGCACCACCTCGAGTGAGCGGACGTGGTCACAGGTCGTGCCGAAGCGAACCGAGTGGCTGCCCGAGGAGTTGTTGCCGATCATGCCCCCGAGCGTCGCGCGGTTGCTGGTCGAGGTGTCAGCCCCGAACATCAGGCCGTGGCGCCGCACCGCCCGGTTGAGGTCGTCCTGGACCACCCCGGGCTGGACGCGCGCCGTTCTCGCGGCTGGATCGACGTCGAGGATCTGATCCATGTGGCGCGAGAAATCGAGCACCAGAGCGCGGCCCACCGTCTGCCCGGCGAGGCTCGTTCCGGCCCCGCGCGCCAGCAGCGGCACTCCGCGCTCGCGCGAGACCTCGATCGCCGCGACCACGTCGGCCACGTGGCGGGGGAAGGCCACCGCCAGCGGTTCGATCGCGTACATGCTGGCGTCGCCGGCGAACAGATGCCGCGTGTAGGCGTCGCTGCGAACCTCACCCTCCAGCTCCGCGCTGAGCGCCGCGTGCAGGCCGGGGATGTCGGCTCCGAGCTCGGCGACCGGCGGTGAGGGGACGGTGCTTGCGATGCGCTTGCCGGTCGTTGGGAGGTACTCGGACGCTCGGTGAAGGCCGTACCGTAGCGTACGGCCCATTCCCTGCAGTGAGTCCGAGGATCAATGAGCAGACCCCATCAGGCCGGCCGGCACTTTCTGCAGATTCCCGGCCCGACCAACGTCCCCGACCGGATCCTCCGCGCGATGGCGAGGCCGACGATCGACCATCGCGGGCCTGAGTTCGCCGAGCTCACGCTCGCCCTGCTGCCCGCCCTGAGCCGCGTCTTTGCCACCTCCGGACCGGTGGTGATCTACCCCAGCTCGGGTACCGGTGCCTGGGAAGCGGCCCTGGTGAACGTGCTCGCGCCCGGCGACCGCGTGCTCGCCTTCGAGACCGGGCATTTCGCCGGTCTGTGGCAGGAGATGGCGATCCGCCTGGGACTGGAGGTCGGGTTGGTGCCGGGCGACTGGCGGCATGGCGTGAATCCGGCAGTGGTCCATCAGCGCCTGGCCGGCGACCGGCACCACGCGATCAAAGCGGTGATGGTCGTGCACAACGAGACCTCAACTGGTGTCACGAGCCGCGTCCCTGAGATCCGGGCCGCGATCGACTCGGCCGACCATCCGGCTCTGTTGCTGGTCGACACCATCTCCTCGCTGGCCTCGATCGACTACCGCCACGACGAGTGGGGCGTCGACGTGACCGTCGGTGGCTCACAGAAGGGACTGATGCTTCCGCCGGGGCTGGGTTTCAACGCCGTCAGCGCCAAGGCCCTCGCCGCGGCCGAGCGGCGTGCCTTTCCGCGCTCCTACTTCGACTGGGGCCCGATCATCGCCGCCAACCACAGCGGGACTTACCCCTACACGCCGGCGACGAATTTGCTCTTCGGGCTGCGCGAAGCGCTCACGATGCTGGAGGAGCAGACGCTCCCCGCCGTGTTCGCGCGTCACCAGCGACACGCTCAGGCCACGCGCGCCGCCGTGCGCGGATGGGGGCTGGAGGTGCTGTGCCAGGACGAGCGAGAGCACTCGGCCGTGCTGACGGCCGTGGTGATGCCGGACGGCTACGACGCGGATGCCGTCCGGAACCTGATCCGCGATCGCTTCGACATGTCGCTGGGCGCCGGCCTGGGGCGGCTGAAGCGCCGCGTGTTCAGGATCGGCCACCTCGGCGATTTCAACGACCTGATGCTCGCCGGCACGTTGTGCGGTGTCGAGATGGGCCTCGGGCTGTCCGGCGTGCCCGTCGCCGGTAGCGGCGTCGCCGCGGCGCTCGGTCACCTCGAGGCTGCAGCCCGCAGCCGCGTGGCTCCGGTTTCCGACCGGGCCTGAACCGGCCCCAGCTCGCGTCGGACGTCCGGCGCACATCCGGGTCGCGCCAGCCGGAGCTCGCAGGCCGGACTTGACAGGCCGCCGCCGGCTCACATATGGTTGCCAGGCGAAGAGGACTAGCCACCTGCTCACTTGGTGACTGGCGGTCCCGATTTGTCTGGCGAGAGCCAGTCGCGGAACCTTCTTGCACCAGTTCCTCCTTTACATCGGCTTCGGAATCGTCACGGCCTCCGTGCTGTCGTTGTCGGCCGTGGCGCTCACGCTGCAGTACGCCGTCAGCCGGGTCGCCAACCTCGCCCACGGCGAGCTCCTGACGATCGGCGCCTACGCGGCCTATGAGTTGCTGCGCTGGACTCACAGCGTTCCGCTCGCCGCCCTCGGCTCCGCCCTCGTGGGCGGTCTCGCCGGGATCGCCATGAATCTGGGGCTGATCGAGCGTTTCACCGGGCGGCCGCCGATCGTCACCGTGATCGCGACGCTGGGAGTGTCACTGGTGCTCCAGAACATCTTGATCATCATCTTCGGCGCCGCCAGCGTGGGCTATTCGATCAACCAGGGCTCACCGCATCACATCGGGCCGTTCCTGCTCACCAATGCGGAGATCCTGGTGACGCTCAGCGCGCTTGCGGTGGCCACGGCGCTGTACTTGCTGCTGCAACGCACGAAGTTCGGCAAGGCGCTGCGGGCCGTGTCCGATAACCGGGAGCTCGCGCGGGCCAGCGGGATACCGGCCCGGCATGTGGTGACCGCCACCTGGGGCATCGCCGGACTGATCGCCGGTTTCGCCGGCTTCGTGCTCGCCGAGACGATCGGCACGTTCAACCCCTCGCTGGGCTTCGGCTATCTGCTGATCACGCTCACTGCCGCAGTGGCCGGCGGCCTGGGGCGGCCCTACGGAACGCTGGTCGGCGCGCTGCTCGTCGGGCTCGTGCTAGAGCTCGCCGGCGCCTATTCGAACGCGAGCTACCAGGTCGCCTTCGCGCTGGCCGTGCTCGTGCTGCTGTTGCTCTTCCGGCCCAACGGCGTGCTGGTCCCCGGACGTCAGGTGACCCGCTCGTGACCTACTGGATCTCGATCGTCACCGAGGCCTGCATCTTCTCGATCATGGCGCAGGGGCTGAATGTCATCTGGGGCTGGGCGGGCGACTTCGACCTCGCGCTGTACGGCTACGTGGCCCTCGGTGTCTATCTCACGATCACCCTGACCACCGGAGCCCCGCTGCCACCCACGGAGTACATCCTCGGCGCGCACCTCCCGTATCTGGTCGCGGTGCTCGTTGCCGTGCTGATCGTGCTGCCGGTCGCCGCGATCGTGGGGGCGGTCGCGCTGCGCAACCTGCGCGAGATCTACTTCGCGATCACCACGCTGGGGGTGATCAGCGTGCTGTACGTGATTGTGCAGGTCGACACGCCGCTGTTCAACGGGTTCAACGGCGTGGCCGGGCTGGTCACACCGATGGCCGGCCCATTGGGCATCTCCTACAACAACTACAAGTACTTCCTGCTGGCGATGGTCGCGGTGGTGCTGCTGATCGCGGTGCTGGCGCTCCAGCGGCTGTCCTCCAGTCCCTACGGCCGGGCGATGCGCTCGATCCGCGACAACGAGGAGGCCGCGGCGGCCTTCGGGCGCAACATCTTCCGCTCGAAGCTGATCGCCTACGTGATGGGGGCCGGGCTGGCCGCCTTGGGCGGGTCGCTGTTCGCGGCCTACCTCGGAGCCTTCAACCCGTCCGCCTGGGCGCCGCAGGAGATTCTCACCCTGTACGCCGCCGTTCTCGTGGGCGGACGCGGCAACGTCCGCGGGGTCGTGGTGGGGACGTTCATCGTCTACATCGGGTTCATCGAGCTCACCCGCTACCTGCCCAACGTCGGAGGCCGCACGGAGTTCGGACCGTCGGTGAGGCAGGTCCTGATCGGCCTGATGATCGTCGTGATGCTCAAGTTCCGCCCGCAGGGCATCTTTCCTGATCGGCACGGCGTGCCCCGCTCGGCCCGCGGCGGCCAGGGGCCGCCCGGGGCGCCGGGGGGCGGCTGGCGGGGGCGGCTGGCGTTGCTGGCGGGCCGCTCTGACCGTGGCCGGCCCGAGGAGAGCGTGACCTCGTGAGCGCGAGCACGATCCTCGAGGTGACGGCGCTGACCAAGGCCTTCGGCGGCGTCAAGGCCGTCGACGACTGCACTTTCAAGGTGCCCGAGGGCAGCGTGGTCGGGTTGATCGGACCCAACGGAGCGGGCAAGAGCACGACCATCGACATGGTCTCAGGCTTCGGCCGACCCGATGAGGGATCCGTGCAGTTCGACGGCAAGGAGGTCCTCAACCGACCCCCGCATTGGATCTCGCGTCTCGGCTTGATTCGGACATTTCAGTCGCCGCGCGAGTGGGGCAGTCTGACCGTGCTGGACAACGTGATGCTCGGAATGCGGGCCTTCGGCCGCGAGTCGATTCTGCGAAATCTCTTCGCCCGGCGAAGCGTGCGGCGGGGCGAGGACGCCGACCGGGTTCGGGTGGAGGAGATCCTCGAGCAGTTCAACCTCGCCGATTTGCGCTACGACCGAGCCGAGACGCTGAGCGGCGGGCAAAAGCGCCTGGTCGAATTCGCCCGGGTCGCCGCCGCCGAGCCGCGGCTGGTGATCCTCGACGAGCCGATGGGTGGGGTCAACCCCGTGCTGGGCGAGCGCATGAGCCAGGCGATCAAGCAGTTCGTCACCCGCGGCAGCACCGTTGTGATCGTCGAGCACAACATGAAGTTCATCGAGGAGACCTGCGACCAAGTTGTGGTCATGGACCTCGGTCACGTGATCGCCCAGGGCGCGTACAGAACCCTGCGCGACGACGAACGCGTGGTCTCGGCGTACCTCGGATCGGCGGAAGATCATGTCTGAGAGCGCCGGCGTCGGCGGTCCCTCGCCGCCACCGGTGGTGCTCGAGGTCGACTCCGTGACGGCCGGGTACGGCGGCGCTCCGGTGATCTCGGATGTCAGCCTGCGGACGCGGGCGGGGCAGATCACGGCGATCGTCGGCCCCAACGGGGCCGGAAAGTCGACGCTGCTGAAGGCACTGGTCGGCATCATCC
>DATCNP010000162.1:0-14873 GCA_036565205.1 Solirubrobacteraceae bacterium
GGTTAGGCGCGTCGGGCGGGTGGCCGCGCCGCCGCCCCGCCAATGGGGGTTGGCCGAGAAACGTCCTCTCTGGACGCGTTTCTCGGCCAACCCTCCCGCGGACCGGGAATCCAACACCCCCCTCCGGACCCGAGACCGCTCCGGCCGCCCCTACCGCCGCCGCGCCGCCTTCTCCAGGGCCGGATTCCCCCAGCCGCCGTCGGCTGAGCTGATGTTCACGCCGGGCGGGACGATCTCGTCGATCCGGTCGAGCACGTCGTCTGAGAGCTCGACCTCGGCCGCGGTCAGCTGAGACTCGAGCTGCTCCATCGTGCGCGGGCCGATGATCGCCGCGGTCACCGCCGGATGCCGGATCACGAACGCGAGCGCCATCTCGATCAACGTGTGCCCTGACTCCTCGGCCAGCCGGGCAAGCGCGTCGGCCGCCTCCAGCTTTCGCTGGTTCTCAGGCGTCGAGAGGTCGTAGCGAGCGGGGATCCGTTCGGCGCGGCTCGATTTCGGGATCTCGGCGCCCTTGCGATACCGGCCCGAGAGCCAGCCACCCGCCAGAGGGCTCCACGGGATCACGCCCATGCCGTAGCGCTGCGCCGTCGGCAGGACGTCCTTTTCGACCTCCCTGACGAGGATCGAGTACGGCGGCTGCTCGCAGACAAAGCGCTCCCTCCCCCGCCGCTGTGCGACCCATTGCGCCTCGACGATCTGGCTCGGCGGGAAGGTCGAGGATCCGATGTAGCGCACCTTGCCGGCGCGCACGAGGTCGCTCAGCGCACCGAGGGTCTCGTCGATGTCGGTATCGGCCTCGGGCCGGTGGATCTGGTACAGGTCGATCCAGTCGGTGCCGAGCCGGCGGAGGCTGTTGTCGACCTCCTTGACGATCCAACGGCGCGAGTTGCCGAATTCGTTGGGGTCATCGCCCATCGGGCCGTGGACCTTGGTCGCCAGCACGACCTGCTCGCGCCTACCCCCGGCGAGCGCCTTGCCGACGATCTCCTCGGACTCGCCGCGGGAGTACACATCAGCGGTGTCGATGAAGTTGATTCCGGCGTCGAGCGCGCGGTGGATGATCTTGATGCTGTCGTCGTGATCGGCATTGCCCCATTCGCCGAACATCATCGCTCCGAGACAGAGCGGACTGACCTTTACTCCGGTGTTTCCAAGTGTGCGTAGGTTCATACCTACAACGTAGCTCGGGCGAGCGGCGCTCCGCTCGGGTATCAGTGGCTGACAGCTGCCGCGGCCAGCTCGGAGACGAGGCGATCCTCGTAGAAGCGCTCGAGCGCGAACGGCTCGATCAGCTCCGGCGTGCGGCCCTGGTGGACCAGATCGGCCAGCGTCTTGCCGACGATCGGCGCCGCCTTGAAGCCGTAGGTGCCCCAGCCGGCGCTGACGTGGAAGTTATCGACCTCGGTCTTGCCGAGGATCGGGCTGTAGTCCGGCGACAGATCGCACAGCCCGGCCCAGCTCCGCAGCAGCCTCGCGTACTCGAGCTGCGGGAACAGCTCCAGCGTGTGGCGGGTCAGGTCCTGGAGGAAGTTCAGCGTGCCCTGCATGCGGTAGGTGGTCCAGGGCTCGATCTCCGAGCCCATCACGAACTCCCCTCGGTCGGATTGGGAGATGTAGACGTGCATCTGCGAGGAGACGATCACCACGTCGAGCAGCGGCTTTAACGGCTCGGTCACGCAGGCCTGGAGGATGTGGGTGGTGATCGGGAGCTCGACGTCCGCGAGCTGACAGACCAGCGTGCTCCATCCGGCCGTGGCACTGATCACCTGTCCGGCCTTGATCGTGCCGCGATTCGTCCGCACCGCCTCGATCCGCCCGTTCACGCGATCGAAGCCCGTGACCTCGGTGTAGGGGTGGATCTCGACCCCCGCCCGGTCGGCCCCCCGTGCGTAGCCCCAGACGACGGCGTCGTGGCGGATGATCCCGCCGGGCGGGTGGTACAGCGCACCCATGATCGGATAGGTGACGTCGTCAGAGACGTTCAGCTCCGGGCACAGGCGCTTGACCTCGTCGGCGTCCACAAGCTGCGAGTCGATCCCGTACTGGCGGTTGACCTCGGCCCGGTTGGCCATCACGAACATCGCCCGGTCCGAGTGCGCCAGCGTCAGGTGCCCGCACTGCGAGAACAGCATGTTGAAGTCGAGCTCGTCCGACAGGCGCTCGTACATCTTCACGCTGGCGTCGTAGAAGCGCGCGCCCTCCGGGGTCTTGTAGTTCGAACGCAGGATCGTGGTGTTGCGCCCGGCAGCTCCTGAACCGATGTAGCTCTGCTCGAGCACCGCTACGTTGCGGACACCGAGCTGACCGAGGTAGTAGGCGGTCGCCAGGCCGTGCGCGCCGCCACCGACGATCACCACGTCGTAGCTGTCGCGCAGCTCGCCGCGCGGGCGCCACATCCGGCGGGGTTTGAAGATCTCACGCACGTTCGGGCTCCCGCAGCGCGTCGGCGCCTACCGGTCCGCCTCCGAGATGCTCGGCGGCGTCGGCGACGACGTCCCAGAGGTACTCGCCCAGCGCCCAGCCGACCAGCACCAGCAGGCGGTCCTCACGTTCGCGCAGCACGTAGCCCGGCGTCCGCGCGACCGAGCCCGGCCGGAACGCCGCCACCGGCATCACGCTGGCGCGCACGTCGATCGCGCAGAACCGGGCCAGCAACTCGTTCGCGCCCGGGCCGGCGAGGGTCAGGCCGGCCAGCGCGCTGGTGAGGTCAAGCACGGTGATCGTCGCCTCACCCTGTCCGCCCGCCTGGGCAACCGCGCCGTCGATCCCCGCCCGGAGCCCGGCCGCACCCGCGCTCTCGGCGAGCGCGAGCACCCGCGCCGGCGTGACCGGGCACCACCAGACGCCGTCGACCAGCGACGCGGTCCCGGTGCTGAGCGACAGCCCGCCGGCGGCGGTCGCGACGATCGCGGCGAGCACCTCCGGCTCGGCCTGGAGCTCCAGCTTGGTCAGGCTCGAGCGGTCGGCGAACCCCGTGGACCGCTCCAGCCGCGTGCGCTCGAGCTCGTAGTCCCCGTAGTCGACCGCGACGTTCCAGCCCTCGCGCCGCTCCATGCGAGCTCCCGCATCGCGGGCGCGGCGCTCCATCGGCGTGCGCGCGATGACCGCCTCGGAGTCCGCATCGGGAGACATGAAGGCCAGCGCGCTCACGATCGCAGCAGCTCCCCTTTGGGGTCGTAGAACGGCTCGGTGACGACCGAGCCCTCGAGCCGGGTCGAGCCGTCGGCGATCGTGATGCTCGACCCCTCGCCGGCGAGCTCGGCCGGGACCCAGGCCATCCCGATCACCTGCTCGAGCCGGCGCGAGCGCCGGGCGCTCGTGACCTGGCCGGCCGGGGTCCCGCGGGCGTCGAGGATCACCGCACCTTCGGTCGGGACCGCGCCGTTGGCCAGCGTGAAGCCGACGAGGATCGTCTCGCCGGCCCGCTCCGATGCGCGCGCCAGGGCCCACTTGCCGATGAAGTCCTCCTCCTTGTCCAGCTTCACCGCCCACGGCATCGAGGCTCCGAACGGCGTCGACTCGGAGTCGGTGTCCTGGCCGACGATGATGTGCTGCTTCTGCAGGCGCAGGATGCGCTGAGGCTCGAGGCCGAACGGCCTGATCGCCTCGCCCTCGCCGGCGGCGAGGATCGCATCCCACACGTCCTCGCCGTAGGCGGCGGGGAAGTGGATCTCGTAGCCGAGCTCGCCCACGAAGCCGATCCGCAGCAGCAGCGACGGCACGCCGGCGACCCGCGCGCTACGGGCGTCGAGGTAGGTGAAGGCCTCGGACGAGCAGTCGGCGTCTGTGAGCCGCTCGAGGATCTCGCGCGCATTCGGCCCAGCCAGGTTGACCGCCGAGAGAGCCTGGGTCACGTCGCTCAGGTGGACATCGAGGCCCCAGTCCGCGAGCCACCACGAGAACCACTGCTCGACCGCGCCGGCGCCGCTCGAGGTGGTGGTGACGTAGAACGTCTGCTCGTCGACCCGGCTGATCGTCCCGTCGTCCATGATCCGGCCCGCGTCCGAGGTCAGGACGCCGTAGCGAACGCGCCCGGGCTTGAGTGTCGAGATCCGGTTCGGGTAAAGGCGGTCGAGGAATGCACCCGCGTCAGGTCCGCGGACGAGCAGCTTGCCCAGCGTCGAGACGTCGATCAGCCCGGCCGAGCGGTGGACCGCCATCGCCTCGCCCTCCGGGTCGCCGTAGTCGTAGGGCCGGCGCCAGTCCCCGGCCCACTTGATGACCCCGCCGAGCTCGCGGTGGCGATGGTGAATCGAGGAGCGCTTGGCCGGCTCGATCGGCCGGCCGGCGAGCGCCGCCATCGGCACCGTCGACCACGGCGGCCGGGCCCTGGTGGTCCCGACTTGGTCCAGCCCCTGGCCGGTCTCCTGGGCCATCAGGCGGATCGACGGGAGCTGGCACATGCGGCCCTGGCACGGGCCCATGGTCACGGTGGTGAAGCGCTTGCAGAGCTCGATCGAGTCGTAGCCCTCCTTGACCCCGGCGCGGATGTCCTTGGCGCTGACGTCCTCGCAGAAGCAGGCGAACGCCTTGGACCGCGACCCGGCCTCGGCGCGGGCCGGCGGCACCGCGGTATGCGCGTCCTCGGCCGCGTCCACCCGGGTGCGCAGGGCGGCGGCCTTGGCGTTGGCTCGCTTGTCGCCCAGGCCGAGTGCGATCGCGGCCCGCAGGCCGGCCAGCTCGCCCGAGGGCTCCGCCGCGCGCCAGCCGCCCTCGCCGGCAAGCTGCCCGGCGACCCAGACGCCGTCCGGGGTCTCGGCGAGCCTGAAGTGACCGTGCGTCTCGTCGTAGACGGTGCTCGCGCCGGCCTGCGTGGCCAGCGCCACCGCGGGCGCCTCGCCTCCCGAGACGACGAGCAGGTCACACTCGATCTCGCGTTGCTCGCTCGGTGGCCCGCCTTCGCGCAGTCCGGACACCGGCGCGAGTACGGCGCTGCGCACCCCCCGTCGGCCCTTGGCCGCCGCGACCGTCCACCCGTGCAGCACCTCGATCCCATGCGCCTCCAGCCGCTGCGCGGCACGCGAGGGCTCGGGACGCAGGTCGGCAACGGCCTCGACGCGAACGCCCGCGCCCTGCAGCGCGATCGCGGCGCGGATCCCGCGGTCAGAGGTCGTGGCCAGCACGGCGCGCGCCCCGGGGGCGACTCCGTAGAGCCCGACGAGCCGGCGGGCACCGGAGGTGAGCATCACGCCGGGCAGGTCGTTTCCGGCGAACACCAGCGGCTGCTCGATCGCCCCGGTGGCGAACACGTGCTGGCGGGCTCTGATCTGATGCAGCGTCGAGCCCTGCCAGACGGCGACCAGACCGTCGAAATGTCCGAGCGCCGGGGCCGAGCTCAGCAGCTCGACTCCGAGGCCGCGGGCCCGCTCGGCCAGCGCTCGAGCCGGCTCGTTTCCGCCTTCCCAAAGCAGCCGGCCGCCGGGCTCCGGGCCTTCGTCGGTGAGCACGACGTCCGCGCCCAGCTCGGCGGCGGCGATCGCCGCGTTCAGCCCCGCGGCGCCTCCGCCGACGACCAGCACGTCGGCGTGCCGGCGGCGGTACTCGGTCCGCCAGGTCCGCTCGGCCTGGTGCTTGGGCAGACGGCCGAGGCCCGCCGCGTGGCGGAGGAACCACTCGTAGACCGGCCACATCCGGCGCGGACGGATGAACGTCTTGTAGTAGAAGCCCGGCGGGGTGAACGGCCCGCCGACCAGGTCGGTGAGCGACATCGCGTCGTGCTCGAGGCTCGGAGATGCGTTCAGGTGCTCGACCTTGAGCCCCTCGCGGACCGGCTCGGTGCAGGCCCGCACCCCGGGCGCGCCGTCGACCGCGACCAGGCAGTTCGGGCAGTTGCCGGCGCAGCACATCAGCCCGCGGCGGCGGTGGTACTTGAAGCTGCGCGAGAACGTCCGCTGTCCGTCGGCGTACAGCGCCGAGCCGATCGTGTCCCCGGCGTGCGCCGACACCGCCTTGCCGTCGAAGGCGAAGCTGAGCGTGGTCGAGCGATCGATCAGCTCTCCGGGTTGTGGCGGCAGACGGCTCATGCCATCCCGCCGCCGGATGCGAACTCGCCCGGCAGGCCAACCCGGAGCACCTCGTTCGTGCGAGTGTCGCGTTCGGCCTGGAACCAGGTCCGGCAACCGGAGCGGTGATACCACCACTCGCGCTGCACCCCGGCGACATTGCGGCGGAAGTAGTTGTAACGGTTCAGCTCCCGGAAGGAGGGCTCCTCTCTGGGGCGCGCGCTCACCTCTCCCCCGTAGGCGAAATCAGCCACCTCGCGTACGCCGCAGTGCGGACACGTGAGCACGAACGACACTGGCCGATCGTAGACAACCGATGCGCGAGGCGCAATACTATTGCGTATGACGCAACGGCGTCTCGGCTCGGGACCGCAACCGGTCACCTCCGTCGCTCGCGCGCTCACGCTGCTCGAGGAGCTCCGCGACAGCGAGCGGGGCCTCGGGGTAAACGAGCTCGCGCGCCGGATCGCGGTCAACCCGAGCACCGTCTCACGCCTGCTGGCGACGCTCGAATCCTACGGTCTGATCCAGCGTCAGGCGAACGGTCCGGTGAGGCTCGGGCTCGGGCTGGTCACGCTCGCCGACCGGGTTCTGTCGCGACTGGACCTGCAGGGGCTCGCCCGGCCGGTGCTGGTCGAGCTGATGGAGCAGACCGGCGAGACCGCGACCCTCTCGCTGCCGGGCGAGCGAGAGGCGATCACCGTCGACTCGGTGCCCTCGCGCTCGAGCGTGGTGAGCATGGCGCGGCTCGGTCGCCCGAGCGTCTCCTACGCGACCTCGGTCGGGAAGGTGATGCTGGCCTTCGGCGGCGGACCACTTCCGCGGGAGCGTGACCTGGTCGCCCTGACCGAGCGCACGATCACCGAGCGCGCTGCGCTGCAAGCGGAGATCGAGGCGGTGCGTAAGCGCGGCTACGGGACCGTGTTCGGCGAACGCGAGGCGGACGTCAACTCGATCGCCGCGCCGGTGTTCGAGCGCGCCGGCGAGCTGGCCGCGATTCTCGGCCTGCAGGGGCCCGCCAGCCGGCTCGAGCGGCCGACCCGGCTACTCGACGCGCTGCTCGACGCGACCGCGACGCTGACTCGCGCGCTCGGCGGGGCGGAGTAGCCTGGCACCTCACCCTGATTTGAAGTCAAGAGCCCACGTTATGAGCGACGACCTGCGGCAGCTGACCATCGGCGAGGTGTCGGCGGCCGCCTCGATGAGTGCGTCGAGGATCCGCTATTACGAGTCGCGCGGCGTGCTACCAGAGCCGGAGCGGGCCTCCGGCAAGCGGAGATATTCGCGTGACGTCCTACGGCGACTCGCGATCATCGATGCCGCCCAACGGGTCGGTTTTACGCTCGATGAGATAGCCGACCTGCTCGGCTCCGGAGACGGCACCGCGCACGAGCGTCTGCGAACACTCGTCCGACTGAAGCTGCCCGACATCGAGGCGCTCATTGAGCGAGCGACTGCCGTTCGAGATCTGCTCGAGGTGTGCAGTACGTGCGACTGCGAAACGATCGACGTCTGCAGGCTGCTTGATGAGGGAGCGACTGTCTGACCGACACGTCCGCCTTGACTTCAAGTCGGGTTGAGGTGCGAGGCTGAACGACGTGGGCCGAAGCTAGGAAGGAAACGAGCATGACCTACGTAATCGCAGAGCCGTGCATCGGGACCAAAGACCTGTCTTGCATCGAGGTGTGCCCGGTGGATTGCATCCACCCCACACAAGACGAGGCTGGGTTCGAAGATGAGCCGCAGCTGTATATCGATCCGGAGGAGTGCATCGACTGCGACGCATGCGTGGAAGCCTGCCCGGTCGATGCGTGCTTCGCCGAGGACCAGCTGCCGGAGGAGTGGCAGAAGTACATCCCGATCAACACGGAGTACTACAAGCGCCCGCAGTAGCGCTCAGACCCCGGCGAGCCCCGGGATCCAGTTCGTCCCCGCGAGCGGCACGCGGGCCATCGCCGCGGCCTCGATCGTCAACGCGACGAGGTCCTCGGGCTCGAGGTTGTGGACGTGCGACTTGCCGCAGGCCCGCGCCAGCGTCTGCGTCTCGAGCGTCAGCGTTCGTAGGTAGTTGGCCAGCCGGCGGCCGCCTTCGACCGGGTCGAGCCGGGCCGCGAGCTCGGGGTCCTGGGTCGAGATCCCGGCCGGATCCAGCCCGGCCTGGTAGTCGTCGTAGAAGCCGGCCGCGGAGCCGATCGACTCGTAGCCGGCCTGATGCTCGGGGGCGTTGTCGCCGAGCGCGATCAGGGCGGCGACGCCGATCGAGACCGCGTCCGCGCCGAGCGCCAGCGCCTTGGCGACGTCGGCGCCGGTACGGATCCCCCCGGAGACGATCAGCTGCACCTCGCGGTGCATGCCGAGCTCGATCAGCGACTCGACGGCCTGGGGGATCGCGGCCAGGATCGGGATCCCCACGTGCTCGATGAACACCTCCTGGGTCGCGGCGGTGCCGCCCTGCATCCCGTCGAGCACGATCGCGTCGGCGCTGGCCTTGACCGCGAGCGCGACGTCGTAGTAGGTGCGGGATGCGCCGACCTTGACGAAGATCGGGATCCGCCAGTCGGTGATCTCACGCAGCTCCTCGATCTTGATCTCGAGGTCGTCGGGGCCGGTCCAGTCAGGGTGCCGGCAGGCGCTGCGCTGATCGATCCCCTTGGGCAGATCGCGCATCTCGGCCACGCGGTCGGAGATCTTGTGACCTAGCAGCATCCCGCCTCCGCCCGGCTTCGCGCCTTGGCCGACTACCACCTCGATCGCGTCCGCACGCCGGAGGTCGTCGGGGTTCATGCCGTAGCGCGAGGGCAGCAGCTGATAGACGAGCGTGCGCGAGTGCTCACGCTCCTCCGGCGTCATGCCGCCATCGCCGGTGGTCGTGCTCGTGCCGACCTCGCTCGCGCCGCGCCCGAGCGCCTCCTTGGCCGGGCCCGAGAGCGCCCCGAAGCTCATTCCGGCGATCGTGATCGGGATCTCGAGGTGGATCGGCTCACGCGCGAAACGGGTCCCGATCGTCACGTCGGTCGCGCAGCGCTCACGGTAGCCCTCGAGCGGATAGCGCGAGACGCTCGCGCCCAGGAACAGGAGGTCGTCGAAGTGCGGCACGCGGCGCTTGGCGCCGAAGCCCCGGATGTCGTACATGCCCTCGCGGGCGGCGCGCTGGATCTCGGCGATCGCAGCACGGTCGAAGGTCGCCGATTCGCGCAGGCCGCCGGCCGGGGCGCCGTTCGCCGACGTGCCCACCTCAGTACGCCCCGAGGTTGTCGACGTGGAAGTTGTAGAGCCGCCGCGCCGAGCCGTAACGGCGGAACTCCGAGGGGTCGGCTTCGACGCCGGAGCGCCGCAGCAGCTCGGCGAGTTGCGTCACGTGCTCGTACCGCATCTCCTTCTCGACGCAGTCGGCGCCGAGAGCGCTCACCGACCCACGGACGTAGAGCCTGGCCTCGTAGCACGAGTCTCCGAGCGCCTCGCCGGCGTCGCCGCACACAACCAGCGTGCCGCGCTGGGCCATGAACGCACTCATGTGCCCTACCGAACCGCGGACGACGACGTCCGCGCCCTTGAGTGAGATCGCGCAGCGCGCCGAGGCGTCGCCGTGCACGACCAGCAGCCCGCCGCGTGCGGTCGCGGCCGCGGATTGGCTCGCGCTGCCCTCGACGACGACCGTTCCGGACATCATGTTCTCGGCCACGCCGACCCCGCAGTTGCCCTGGATCCGAACCGCAGCCTGCTTGTTCATCCCGGCGCAGTAATAGCCCACGTGGCCGTCGATCTCGACCTCGATCGGGCCGTCGAGTCCGACCGCGATGCTGTGCTTGCCGCCCGGGTTCAGGACCCGCACACGACCCGATATCCCGGGCTCGTGCAGCCGGCGGTTCAGCTCGCGGACGCTGTCGCTCGCCAGATCGAACGTGACTGAGTCGACGGTGGCGTCGGGCGCCGCCATCACGCGACCAGCGCGGTGCCCCAGCTGTAGACGCGTCCGGGTTCGGGCTCCCACGTGACCGCGTCCTCCGCTCCCGGGAGCACCGCGATCGCGCGGTACTCGGACGCCATCGCGACCCACTCGTCAGTCTCGGCCATCACCGCGGGCTTGCAGGCGATTGGATCCCGCAGCACGGCGAAGCCGTCCGCGGTCCCGACCGCGAACGTGTAGAAGCCGTCGAGGTCTTCCATGCAGCCCTCGAGCGCCTGCTCGAGCGTTGCCCCCTCGCGCAGCCGCCAGGTCAGGTAGCCGGCCGCGACCTCGGTGTCGTTGTCGGTCTGAAAGCGGATCCCCTCGCGCTGGAGCGAGCGCCGCAGGCGGTTGTGGTTCGAGAGCGAGCCGTTGTGGACCAGACACAGGTCGAGTCCGGTCGAGAACGGATGCGAGTGTTCGGTCGTGACCCGGCTCTCGGTGGCCATGCGCGTATGGCCGAGAGCGTGGCTGCCGGAGATCTCGTTGAGGGCGAAGCGGCGCACGAAGTCCATCGGGGGCCCGGCCTCCTTGAAGATCTCGATCGTCCGCCCGGCGCTCATCTGGGTCAGCTCGGGGTGAAGCGCGTACAGCCACTCCTGGACGTCCTGCGCGTCGGCGGCGATCACGAACGTCGCGTGGGTCGCGCGGACGCTGGGCGCCGAGGCGGCGCCGAAGCGCTCGGAGAGCTCACCCGCCAGTGCCTCCCAGCGTGGCTCGGCGGCCGCCGAGTGAAGCGAGACCTTGCACGAGCCGTCCGGGGCCGGATCGCGGTAGAAGGCCACGCCGGCGCTGTCCGGGCCGCGGAAGGAGAGCTGCCCGAGCATGTTCGAGAGCTGTTCGCCGAGCTGCGAGCGTAGGCCGTCGGTCTTCGTATAAAGCCCCGCTATTCCACACATGCGATCAGCGTAGTCCCTGGACGTGCCCGCTCCAATGGCCCTCAGGGGCACACTCTGAGGTGCAAATGTGTTCGCGGGCGCTACAGCGCGAGGGTGCGCTCAGCGGGCTCCGCCCGCCCAGACACCAAGCCGCTTCTGGGCCCGCTTGACCACGCTCAGCGCCTCACGCAGGTCGGTGCGCGCGATCGGCGCCAGCGACCCGGGGTAGAGCAGGTTGTCGGCCGGGGCCCCGGCGGCGATCAGCTCGGCGTGATGAGCGAAGCGCGTCCGCGCGATCACGCTGTAGGCCTCGAGCAGTGCGGTGCCGTGCTCGGCGTCGATCCCGCCCGCGCTGACGACGGCTTCGATCCGGTCGATCGTCGAGGAGACCGTCACTCCCTGCTTGAGCGCGTGGAAGCGGACCAGGTTGACCAACGGGATGATCGCACCATGCTTGAGGTCGATGCGTCCCTCGGTCTCGCGCTGGCGTCCCGTCGCGAGGTGCCCGCGGAACCCGAGCGCGACCGGGAAGCCGGTGGCGGAGCGAGCCATCAGGCGCATGAACTGCGGCCGCTCGCGCGCCGCCCGGATCCGGCTGGTCAGCTCGGCGGTGAGCGACAGGCCGCCGGCGACGGCCCGGAAGTCGAACGCGACCGAGGCGCGAATCAGGTGCGATTCGTCGGGCTGCTCCAGGCACTCATGGAAGGTCTGAAGCCAATCGCTCTTCGACATCCGCCACGTACGGTTGCCGGCCAGCACGCCGTTGTTGTCGATCCCGATCCCGCAGCGGGCGAGTCCGTCGTTGACCTCCGAGCCGAGGCGGGCGAAGTACGCGTCGACTTCGGCCTCGTCGCCCGCCGCCGGGGTGGCGTAGGCGAGCGCGTTGTCCTGGTCGGAGGCCAGCGTGAACTCCCGGCGCGCGGCGCTACCGAGATCGAGCCACGCCCACGGCAGCGGGGCGCGCCCGTGGCGCCAGATCGAGAAGTCGATCAGCCGCGCCACGACCGCGTCGTGCTGGAGGCTCAGCACCCGCCCGAGATCACGCGAGGACACGCCGGCGCGCGCGAGCGCCACGAACAGCTGCGGGAGGTGAGCGGCCGAGCTCAGGAGCGCGTCCTCGTCCACGGCCCCGAGGATCGTGTGGCGCAGTCCGATCGGGCTGCGAGCGTCGAGGCCGAGCAGGTCGGCGGCGGAGAGAATCCCGCACACCCGCTCGCCGTCGAGCACCACCACGTGCTCGTCGCCGCTGGCCAGCATGTCCACGGTCGCCTCGATCGCGAGCTGACCGACCGGGACGGTCGCGACCGGCGAGCGGGTGATCACCCGCACGGGGGCATCGAGCGAAACGCCGTCACAGCCGACCCCGGCGCGCACCTCGGCGTCGCCGACGATTCCGAGCGTGTCTTCCGGCAGGCGGACGAGAAGGGCCGAGACGCCCTCCTTCCCGAGCCGCGTCGCGGCATGGCGGATCGACTCCTCGGGCTCGCAGAACGCCGCCGGGCGCATGATCGCCGAGACCGGCGTCGTGCCGACCTCGTGCAGGCCGTGGACGGTGTCCCCGGTCCGGGTCAGCCGTGTCCGCATCGAGCGCGCGACGTACACAACGCCGGCCTCGGTGCCGAGCAGCCGGCGGGCCGCCGGCGGTGTGAACAGGGCGCAGCTCGATTTCTCGCGAGCGCGCACGGTGAACGCAGGCGAGAGCCCGGACAGCACCGACGGATGCCCGAAGCACTCGCCCGGCTCGAGTATCTGGATGACCTCGCCCTCGTGCACCAGCTCCATCGAGCCGGTGACGATCACCCACAGGCCCGTGGCCGGAGGGCCGTCTTCGACCAGTACCGCGGCGCCGGGCTCGTGGACGAACTCAAGCGCCGCCGCCGACAGCTCGCGGAGCTCGTCGGGATCGAGCTCGGCGAACGGAGAGTGCCACCCCAGGAATGTGTCCAAGTGCTCCATGTCGGGCCCCGCAATTGTGTTCGCATCGCGCCTTGGTGACGTCGTCGCGACGTGGGAGCCTAGTGCCGGGAATCCACAACCGGAGCTGGAGGCCACATGCCGGACGACCTGACCGCGCCTGGACCGTTCGACGACGAACTCTCGTACGAGGGTTCCGGACTGCCGAAGACCACCAACTGGTGGGGAGCGTTCGTGATCGGGCTCGCCGGGACGATCCTGGTCACCGGGATCGCGCCGGTGATGGTGACCTCGCTGGGGGCAGCCTCGATCCCGATCATCCTGGTGATCACGATCACGGGGTATCTGCTCTGCCTGTTCCTGGCCGAGCTCTCGGCGATGATGCCCGACCGCTCCGGAGGCTCGCCGTCATACGCCTATCCGGCTTACAAGGAAAAGTGGCCGCGGCTCGCCGAGCACATCAACGGGTTCACGGCCTGGGCCTACTGGCTCGGCTGGTTCCCTGTCGCGCCGTTGAACATGATCCTGGCGTCGTTCTACATCGTCGACCGCTTCCAGCTCTCCACTGCCGGCTTCACTCCGATCCATACCCCGATCGCCTACTGGACGCTCGGAATCTCGATCGTCGGCATCCTGCTGCTGACGATCCCCGCCCTGCTGGGGCTCCGCTTCGGCACCGTGTTCGCGACGACGCTGGCCTTCCTGTCGATGATCCCGCTGACCTTCCTGGCCATCTCGTGGATCTTCCACCCCTCCGTCGTCGACTTCGGGCAGCTGTTCCACTTCCGCCACACCGACGGGAGCGGCTTCTTCGCCAGCCAGTTCCACCATGGGTGGCTGACGCTCGCGCTTGCGTTCTCGTTCCTGTTGACCTGGAACGTGATCGCGATGGAGGCGGCTGCGTGCTACATCGGCGAGACCCGCAACCCCGACCGCGACGCCAAGATCGCGATGAACCTCGAGGGGGCATACGGCCTCTTCATCTACGTGATGATTCCGGTCGCGTTCGTGATCGTGATCGGCAACACGGCGCTCGGGAGCGCATCGCTGGTGGACCCGAAGACGATCTTCGTCCACTTCGCCTCGAAGGTGTTCGGCGCCGGCGCGGGCAGCAACGTACTCAACTGGCTGATCGCGATCATGCTGATCCTGGCGCTGATCCTCTCAGCGCTGAACGCGATCACCGGAACTGCCCGCTCGCTTCATCAGATGGCCACCGACGGGCAGTTCCCGCGCTGGTTCCACCACGTCAACCGGCACGGCGTTCCCGACCGCTCGATGCTGTTCAACGTCGCTTGCTCGATCGTGCTCGTGTTCGCCGGCGGAGCGGTCGAGATCTACACCTTCTCGAACGTCGGCTATCTCGCCTCGTTCATCCCGGTGCTGATCGGCTACTACCTGCTCCGCAAGCATCGACCGAACGTGCGAAGGCCGTTCAAGCTGCCCGAGTGGATGAAGTACGTCGCGCTGGCGATCGCGGCGCTGTACACCCTGATCTACTTCTATGGCGGTCCCGTGTACGCCAGCTGCTCGTGTAACGCGGCCGGCCGCAAGACGCTGCCCTACTACTTCATCGGCATCGCCGTGCTGCTCTCCTACCTGCCGCTGTACTACTGGCGAAAGCGGGACGACCGGCGGGCCGAGGCGACGGCGTCGCCGGTGCCACACGGGATGCCGGCGCCGGGAACCGCGAGCAGATGAGCACAGCCTCGGCGGTGCGCGAGCCGGAGTCCAGCGAGGAACGCGAGTTCGACCGGATCCTGCTCGCCTCCGAGGGCCGGCCGTTTCCGGCCGCGACGGTCGATCGCGTGATCGAGCTCGCCTCCCGCTCCGGCGCGAGCGTGCACGTGCTCTCGATCGCCCGCGTGCACGGCGTCTCGTTCGGGATGCCGAACCCGGGGCTGCTTCCGACCAAGGCCGAGTGGCGCGAGCAGCACGAGATCGTGGCCAAGGCGGTCAAGCGGCTGAGGCGCAAGGGGATCGAAGCCGACGGTCAGGTGCTCGGCACGCGCAAGACGACCAAGCGCATCATCGGCGAGGCCAAGCAGGAGGGGTGCGACGCGATCGTGATGGCGGCCGACCCCGACCGCAACCGAATCATCGGCGACATGATCTGGTCACAGGAGCCCC
>DATCNP010000163.1:0-33392 GCA_036565205.1 Solirubrobacteraceae bacterium
GCTCGCCGCGGTGATGATCTCGCCGTCGCTGATCGTGATCGCGCTCGTGGCGGCGTATCCGATCGGTTACGCGATCTGGCTATCGCTCCACCAGTACAGCGTCATCCACCCGGGCCTCTCGCGCTGGGTGGGAGTCGACAACTACACCTCGGCGCTCGGGTCGGGCGCGTTCTGGAGCTCGGTCAAGGTCACGTTCATCTTCACCGCGATCTCGGTCACGCTCGAGCTGGTGATCGGGATGGGGATGGCACTGCTGATGCACGCCGCGTTCCGCGGGCGCACGGTCCTGCGGGCGGTCGTGCTCGTGCCGTGGGCGATCCTGACCGTCGGCACGGCGATCATGTGGAAATCGATCGTCGCGCCGGACAGCGGGTTCCTCAACCAGGTTCTCCAGGCGCTGCATCTACCGGGCGCGCACACCGTCTGGCTGGCGAAGAGCGGATACGCGCTCGGGGTGATGGTCTTCGCCGACGTCTGGAAGACGGCGCCGTTCATGGCGCTGTTGCTACTCGCAGGGCTTCAGGTGATCCCGGACGACCTGCAGGACGCGGCCAAGGTCGATGGCGCCACGGCGTGGCAGCGGTTCGTGAGGGTCACGATCCCCCTCCTGCGCCCGGCGCTGCTGGTCGCGCTGATCTTCAGGACCCTGGACGCGCTGCGCATCTTCGACCTGCCGTTTGTATTGACGCAGGGCTCGAACGGCACCACCTCGCTGTCGCTCTACGCCTACCAGCAGCTGACCCAGAATCAACTGATCGGACCCGGCTCGGCGCTGGCGATTCTCACGTTCGTGATCGTGATGGCCGTGTCGATGTTGTATATCCGGCTCGCGGGCCAGAACCTCCGAGCACTGGCGGAGGAGACATGAGCACGGTCGCGGCGGGACAGCGAACCTGGCGTGCCCGGATCGGGCGCCGCCAGCGCGGGCGGGCCGGAGTGCGGCGCTCGGGCGGCGGTCAGGTGCTGCTGTGGGTCGGGGTGGTCTTGACCTTGATCTTCTGCCTGTTCCCCTTCTATTGGATCATCAACACGTCGCTGAAGACGGGCGCGGAGCTGTCCGGGGGCCGGCTGTTCCCGGCGCACCCGTCGTTGGCCAACTACAGCTCGATCTTCCGCAACGCCGATTTCACGAAGGCGCTTGAGACCAGCCTGATCGACGCCGGTCTCGCCACCGCGATCTCGCTGACGATCGGCGCATTTGCCGCCTACGCGCTCGCGCGGCTGCGCTTCCCGCGCAAGTTCCTGATCCTGGCGATCGTGCTCTCGATCTCGACCTTCCCACCGATCGCGATCGCGGCGCCGCTCTTCAAGCTGTGGACCGAGATCGGTCTCTACAACACCTACCTCGGCCTGATCCTGCCGTTCTTGACCTTCGTCCTGCCGCTGACGATCTACATCCTCGTGTCGTTCTTCCGGGAGATCCCGAAGGAGCTCGAGGAGGCGGCCCTGGTCGACGGAGCCACCCATTTCCAGGCCTTCCGCAAGGTCGTGTTGCCGCTGGCGGCTCCCGGCCTCGTGACCGCCGGGCTGCTGGCGTTCATCTTCGCCTGGAACGAGTTCCTGCTGTCGATCACGCTCACGAGCCAGTCCTCGCGACGGCCGGTGTCGGCGGCGATCGCGTTCTTCACCGGCAGCTCGCAGTTCCAGATCCCGATCGGCACGATCAGCGCCGCCACCGTCGTGATCACGGTTCCGCTGATCGTGCTCGTGGTGATCTTCCAGAAGCGGATCGTCGCGGGCCTGACCGCCGGCGCGGTGAAGGGCTAAGCGCGTCCGTCCCAGCTGTGCTCGAGCGCGAACCGGGCTCCGATCGTCCACGCCTGCACGCGGTTGGCGATCGCGATCCGCTGCGGCCCGCGCGGAGTGACGGCGAAGAGCTCGGGCGCGTCCCCCAAGCGATCCAGGGCGGCCAGCACCCCGAGCCGGACGCGCTCGGCCTCATCCCCATAGCCCGCCGCTCGCAGGCCTCCCCAGCCGAGCCAGGAGTCAAACGGCCAGACGGCGCCGCGGTGATAGGCCTCGGCGGCGAACTGCGGATGCTCGGAGGACAGGGTGCGCAGCCCGAAATCGGTCAGCACGTCGGGGCGGCACAGCCGCTCGGCGTAGGCCGGACGCTCTGACGCGGGCAGCGCATCGGCCCACAGCAGCCACCCCAGCTGCGAGCCCGCGCCCGCGACCCGATCCCCGGCAGCGTCGACGGCCATCGTCTCGGGCGTGAACGCTGCGGCGATCAGATCGACGGTCCGATCGGCCAGCGATGCCCAGCGCGAGTCTCCCGACAGGCGCGCCGTCGCGCGCAGAGCCGCAACGGTCACCGCCTGGGTGTCGGCGTCGGCAAGCGGAGCCTCGGGTGCAAGGCCGTCGGGATCGAGGATCCCTCCGCCGTAGGGCGCCGTCGGGTCGGTCGTGTCCCGCCAGCCCTGTTGCACCAGCCCACCGCGGGCGTGCCGCGGCCCGTAGCGGACCAGGCCACCGCCGCGTTCAAGCGCCCGCTCGAGCCAGCCGGCCGCGGCCCGCCACGATGTCGAGAGCTCATCGGCCAGCGCTTCGTCGCCGAGCGCGGCCAGGACCACGAGGAACCACAGGGTGCCATCGGCCGAGCCGTAGTAGCGCAGCGCTCCCTCGCGCACCGGCCAATCCATGCGCTCAAAGCGCTCGTCGGCGCGAGGCCGGTACTCGTGGACGATCTTGCCCGGCTCCTCGTCCGTGTCCGCGTCATCGTTGCGCCCCTGCAGGCCTGCCAGCACGCGAAGCGTCGCCCGCGCCGTCTCGGGCTGAGCCGGCATCACGGCGAGCGAGGTGATCAGCGAGTCGCGCCCGAACAGCGCGTGAAAGCGTCCCGGATCATCCGCGTCCACGGGCAGCGAGGACGCGTACGGCCAACCCTCGGCGGACAGGATCGCAGCGTCGAGGATCTGGCCGCCGGCGGGGTCGAGTTCGGCTTCGGAGCGCCGGTGAGCCATGTCCTGATCGTATGCACAGCCAGCTCACCGACGTCGGCTCGTGATCAGCCGGTCACTGGCGATTCCGCCGGCCAGCAACGCAAGTGCTCGCCTGCCGTGGGTGCGAACTTCGCGCGCGATGCGCTTGTTCTCGGCGCCATCGAGGATGCGCCGGCGCACGTAGTCGATCAGCGCTCGGTGCAGTCCGATCAACGCATTGGCCATGACCCACGGCTCGAGGTCATCGGGGGACAGACTGTTCTCCTCGGCAATCTGCGCCGCGAGGGCCAGCGTGTAGCGCTCGTAGATCCCGCGCTCGTGTGCCAGCAGCGCGGGGCTGCCGGTGATGATGCGAGCGATTGCCCTGAGCCCCTCGGTGGCTTGGTCATCGGTGGCGGCGAGCGACCCGCGCGGCACGAGCACGAACGCTCCGAACGCCTCGAGCAGCGATTGGTCCTCGGGCCGTTCGCGGATCGCGCTCAGCATCTGCTCCTCGAACGCCTGCATGCGGTGATAGACGAGGTCCTCTTTGTTGGGGAAGTAGTTGAACACCGTCGCCTCGGACACGTCGGCCTCCCGCGCCACCTCGACGACGGTTACGCCGTCGAAGCCCCGCTCCGCGAACAGCCGGAACGCCGCGTCGGCGATCTGCTGATGCGTCCTGAGCTTCTTGCGCTCGCGAAGTCCCGATTCCGCAGCCATGGCGGCGATCATAGCAAATGCTAGCGTGACACTATTATTAGTGCTACCCTAGAATTAGGGCTACTCGCAAATTCCCTAATGACCTCAGCCGAGAGGAGCGAGCCGATGACCACGACTCAGCCAGCCATGACCAAATCGCCGCCACCACCGCGGTTCGTGCTCGCCTTCGCGGGGCTGCTGCTCGGGATGTTCATCGCGGCCCTGGATCAGACGATCATGGCGACGGCGCTGCCGACGATCGCCGGCGATCTCGGCGGCCTTGGCGATCTCTCCTGGGTGGTGACCGTGTACGTGCTCGGGGCCGCGGCGGCCACCCCGATCTGGGGCAAGGCCTCGGACCTCTATGGCCGCAAGGGACTGCTGCGCGCATCGGTGGTGATCTTCATCCTGTTCTCGGCGCTGTCGGGCGCCGCTCAGAACATCGGCGAGCTGATCGCCTTCCGCGCGCTGCAGGGCGTCGGGGGCGGCGGTCTGATGACGCTGGCGATGGCGACGGTCGGCGACCTCGTCCCCCCGCGCGAGCGGGGGCGCTACCAGGGCTACATCCAGCTCACGTTCGTGCTCGCGAGCCTGTTGGGTCCCCTCCTGGGAGGGTTGTTCGTCGATCATCTGTCCTGGCGGTGGGCGTTCTTCGTGAACATCCCGATCGGCCTGCTCGCGCTCGTTGCGCTGACCGTGTTCCTAGATCTGCCCGTGCACCGCAGAAAGACGCAGATCGACTTCCTCGGTGCGGCGTTGCTGGCCGGCGCAGTGGTCGCGTTGCTGTTGACGGCTACCTGGGGCGGGGATCGCTACGCCTGGGGCTCGGCCCAGATCATCGGCCTGGAACTCGGTGCCGTCGCGCTGCTGGTGGCGTTCTGCTGGCGAGAGCGGGTAGCGCCCGAGCCGGTGCTGCCGCTGCGGCTGTTCCGCGAGCCGGTATTCCTGGTGGTCAGCGCGGCGCTGTTCATCACCACGCTGGCGCTGTTCGCCGCGATCGTGTTCCTGCCCCTGTTCCTGCAGCTCGTGACCGGCGCGAGCGCGACCAACTCCGGGCTGCTGGTGCTACCGCTGCTGCTCGCCAGTGCGCTGTCGACGATCGCCTCTGGCCGCGTCATGTCCGCCACCGGTCGCTACAAGATCTTTCCCGTCGTCGGCCTCGCGCTGATGAGCGTCGGCCTGCTGCTGTTCTCGACCCTCGACGCCTCGAGTTCACGCCTGGACGCGGTGGCGTTCATGATCGTGTTCGGAGCCGGCTTCGGAATGGTCACGCAGATCCTGGTCGTGGCGATCCAGAATTCCGTCGACCCGCGCGAGATCGGCACCACCACGGCATCGGCGAACCTGTTCCGCGCACTCGGGGGCTCGGTCGGGGTGGCGGTGTTCGGCGCGATCTTCGCCGGCGGGCTGCGCCACTGGCTGCCGCGGCGGCTGCCGAGGCAGCTCCCGCGTGGTATTACCGCGCACGGAATCCAGGCCAGCCCGGGCCGGATCCACTCGCTCGCCCCGGCGCTGCGCCACGGTGTTGCCGAGGCAGTCGCGAGCTCGCTGCATGACGTGTTCCTGGTCGGTGCCCCGATCGCCTTCGTCGGGTTCCTGATCGTGCTGTTCCTACGCGAGGTGCCGCTCCGCGGTGGCGGCGGCCGACCGACGGCGCCGCCGTCGCAGAGCGCCGCCCGGAAGCGGGCCGCCGCGTGAATCAGTCGGCGTCGCCGTCCACGCCGGCCTGCACCCAAGCGCAGCCGACGGAGAGATCCTCGACGCCCATCGCCGCCGCGACGTTCAGCCACATCCCGTAGCGGAAGAAGTCGTCGATCCGCTCCTGGTCGGCACCCGAGAGCCGCTCGACGTGGCGCACGAGCCGTGCGTAGCAGGCCCGCACGTGCTCACGGATCTTCTCGTCGTCGCACGCGGCGTAGCTCTGGTGCTGGAGCATCAGGTAGTCGCGGTGGCTGGCCAGCAGCTCGACATACGCCTGCCCCATCGCCTTCAGGACGTCGGCGTCGGGCAGCGCGGTGGCCGGGTCGTAGTCCTCGGCCGCCCGCGTGAAGGTGTCCATCACGACCTCGAAGCCGCGCTCGACCGCGGCCAGGAACAGCTCGACCTTGCTGCCGAACAGGCTGAACACATATGGCTGGGCGACGCCGACGTTGCGCGCGATGCGGTCGACCGGGGTGCCGTGCAGGCCGCCCCGAGCGAACTCGTGTACCGCCGCGTCGATGAGCGCGTCGCGACGCTCTGAGGCCGGGACGCGCTGACGCGGTTTGCTCTCCGTAACGCCGCTTGTAGCCATCGTGCTCATCGATCCTAAGGCAACCCTAGGCGGCCGCGTGCGCGACTCGCGCGCCGCTGGATTCGGACGGCGCGACGGCCGCCTTCTCGCTCGCGACGGCGCGTGCCTTGAACGGGAGCGCCGCGGCGACAAGCGCGCCGGCAGCGAGGACACCGGTTCCGATCCACATCGCAGGCACGAGCCCGTTGACGAACGCCTGCGGAGAGGCATAGCTGCCGTGGCTCGAGAACACGCTGGCCAGCACCGCGACGCCGAGCACGCCGCCGAGCTCGTGGATTGCGTTCGTGGCGCCTGAGGCCTGGCCGGCCTGGTCGGTCCTGACCGACGAGAGCACCGCGTTGGCGGCCGGAGCGAACACGAGCGCCATGCCCGAGCCGGCGAGCACGAACGGGACGATCATGCTCACATAGCTCTGATGAACGCCGGCCAGCGTGGCCAGCCAGCCGAGGGCGATCGCCTGAAGGCTGAGACCGGCGACCATGAACGGACGGCTTCCGAAGCGCTCGGAGAAGAACCCCGCGAGCGGCGCGACGACCATCGTCGCTCCGGTCCACACCAGCAGCTTGACGCCGGCCTGCAGCGGAGTGTTGCCGAGGACGTTCTGGAGGAACTGGCTGAGGAAGAAGATCGATCCGAACATCCCGAAGTACATCGCCAGCGAGACGACGTTGGTGACCGCGAACCGACGGTCGGCGAAGAAGCTCATCGGCAGCATCGGATCTGGCGTGCGGCGCTCCTGAACCACGAATGCGAGCACCAGCAGCGCGCCGGCGATCAGGCTGACCAGCACCTCGCCGCTCGTCCAGCCGAGCGACTGCGAGCGCACCAGCCCGTAGACGATCCCGAACAGCCCGCTCGAGCCGAGCGCGAGACCGCGCAGGTCGAACTTGCCCGCGGGCCCGTAGCTCTCGCCGAGCCTTGAGATCGCCAGCGGGACGAGGGCCAGGCCGATCGGCACGTTGATCCAGAAGATCCAGTGCCACGACGCCGCCTGTACGACGGCGCCGCCGACGAGCGGCCCGAACGCGACGGCGATGCCGCTGATACCGGACCAGACGCCGATCGCCATTCCTCGACGGTCGGCTGGGAACGCGTCGGCCAGCAGCGTCAGGGTGAGCGGGGTGACGATCGCGGCGCCGACGCCCTGAATCGCGCGGGCGAGGATCAGCAGGCCGATCGACGGCGCGAGCGCCGCCGCCGCGGAGGAGATCGTGAACAGCGCCAGGCCCGAGATGAACGCGCGCTTGCGCCCGAAGCGGTCTCCGAGCGCGGCACCCGTCAGCAGCAGCACGGCGTAGGAGAGCACGTAGGCATTGACGGTCCACTCGAGCGACTGGATCGAGGCGCCCAGGTCGCGGTGGATGCTGGGCAGCGCGACGCTCACGACGAGGTTGTCGAGCACCACCATGAACAGGCCGATCGAAACGATTGCCAATGTCCATCCTCGGCTTCGGGTGTGGTTCTGGGGCGGCATGAGCACCTCCTGAAGTGATTAGTGACTGCTAACTACACACAACTTAGCAGCCGCTAATAATTTGTCAAGCCCGATTCTGATGGCACGCGGCTCCGGTGTCGCCCAGCCGCGATGGGTTTAGACAAAGGTCGGATGTCCCGCGGACTGAGCGGCCGTCCTTGACGCATGCGAACATACGTTCGTGGCGTACACCGAGCTGCACTGCCATTCGGCGTTCTCGTTCCTCGACGGGGCGTCGCTGCCCGACGAGCTCGTGCCCGCGGCCCTCGAGTTGGGCTACGACGCGCTCGCGTTGACCGACCACAACTCGGTCTCGGGCTCGATGGAGTTCGCGGTCTCGGCTAGGGCGCTGGGGCTGCGCCCGATCCACGGAGCCGAGGTCGACCTCGACGACGGTCGCCACCTGACGCTGCTCGTCCAGGACTCCCGCGGGTGGTCGAACCTATGCCGGATCCTCACGCGCGCGCACGCGCACACGCGCGAGAGGCCGGGTCCGCCCTCTGATCCGTACGTCTCGCTCGCGGACGTCCTCGAGCACGCCGAGGGTCTGCACTGCCTGAGCGGCTGCGCCCTGCGTGGCGTCCACGACGAGCCGACCCTGAAGCGCCTGCTCGAGGCATTCGGTCCCGGGCGGCTGCGGGTCGAGCTCCAGCGACCGTTCCTGCGCGATGACCGGGCGCGCAATCGGCGGCTGGCCACGCTCTCCAAGCGTCTCGGCCTGCGCTGCGTGGCCAGCGGAAACGTCCATGCGCACGCGGGTTCGCGCGCACCGCTTCAGGACACGTTCGTGGCCGTCCGTATCCACTCGACGCTCGACGCCTCCGAGCCCCAGCGTCGCGGGAACTTCAGCCACGTGCTCGCCTCGCCGGCGGCGATGGCGGCGCGCTTCCCCGAGCATCCCGAGGCGGTGGCGGAGACCGCTCGGCTGGCGGACGAGCTGCGCTTCGACCTGCGCTCGGATCTCGGCTACCGGTATCCGGGTGCTGAGGATGCAGAATCGATGCAAGAGCTCATTGAGCTATGCGAAGCCCGGCTTGCGGACCGCTACACCGATGCTCGAGCCGGCACGCGTGAGCAGGCCACTGCGCGCCTGAAGGAGGAGCTGCGGATCATCGAGACGCTCAACCTCCCCGGCTTCTTCCTGCTTCACCACGACATGCTCGAGCTCGCCCGTGAGGTTGCGCTGGAGGTACGCGGACCTGACAGCGCGAGGGCGCTCCTGCCTCCGGGACGCGGTCGCGGCTCGAGCGTGTCCTCGATCGTCTGCTACCTGACAGGCCTCTCGCACGTCGATCCGATCGCCAACGAACTGCTCATCGGACGCTTTCTCAACGAAGAGCTGACCGCGCTGCCCGATATCGACCTCGACTTCCCGCGTGACATCCGGGAGCAGCTGATCCCGCGAGTGCACGAGCGATACGGCCGCGATCGCTCGGCGCTGGTGGCCGCCTTTCCGACCTACCGTGCCCGGGGCGCGATTCGTGAGCTGGGCAAGGCGCTGGGGCTGCCCCCCGGCGAGATCGAACGGGTCGCGCGAGGGAGCGAGGGGTGGGATGCACGCCGGGTTGAGACGGATATCGACAGCTCTCTCGGAGCCGCGCCCGGGGGCCGCCGCGGCACGAGCGGGCGCTGGGCGTGGCTAGCGCGCCTGGCCGCCGAAGCGCATGGGCTCCCGCGTCACCTCTCTCAGCATTCGGGTGGGATGATCGTCGCCACCAGGCCGCTGATCGACTGCTGTCCGATCGTGCCCGCCGCGATGGAGGGTCGCCAGATCGTCCAGTGGGACAAGGACTCCTGCTCGGACGCGGGCTTTCTGAAGATCGACCTGCTGGGGCTGGGAATGCTCTCGGCGGTAGAGCGCTCGGTCGAGATGATCGCGCGCACGCGAGGGGAGCGCGTCGACCTCTCCCGGATCCCCTACGACGATCCCGCCACCTACGAATGTATCCAGAATGCCGACACTACGGGGGTCTTCCAGATCGAGAGCCGGGCGCAGATGCAGTCGCTGCGGCGCACCCGACCCGAGACGCTGAAGGACATCACGGTCCAGGTCGCGATCGTGCGTCCTGGCCCGATCCAGGGGGGTGCGGTCAACCCCTACATCGAGCGGCGCCAGCGACTACGTGTCGATCCCACCTACGAGGTCCCATACGATCACCCGTCCCTCGAGCCGGTGCTTTCAGAGACGCTGGGGACGATCATCTTCCAGGATCAGGTGCTGGAGGTGGCGATCGCGTTCGCCGGCTTCACGCCTGGCGAAGCCGAGGGACTGCGGCGGGCGATGAGCCGCAAGCGCTCGGAGGCGGCGATCCAGGCATACCACGAGCGGTTCGTAGCCGGAGCGCAGCGCAAGCACGGAGTCGAGGCGGAGACCGCCGAGCGGGTGTTCGCGATGGTCAAGGGCTTCTCGGGATTCGGCTTCCCCAAGGCTCACGGGGCCGCGTTTGGGCTGCTGGCCTACCAGTCGACGTGGCTGCGCGTCCACTACGCCCCGGAGTTCCTCTGCTCGCTGTTGAACGAGCAGCCGATGGGCTTCTATCCACCCGACGCGCTTACGCACGAAGCGCAGCGCAACGGGATCGAGGTGCTTCCGCCCGACGTCAACGAGAGCCAGGCCGAGTGCGAGATCGAGCCCGATTCTCGCGTGCGGATCGGCCTCGGCTACGTACGCAGCGTGCGCGAGCGGGAGGTCCGTGACCTCGTCGCCGCACGCGAAGCGGCCGGGCGCTTTCGCAGCCTCTCAGACCTCGCCTCGCGCGCGGGCTCGAGCTCCCCTTCGCTCGAGCTGCTGGCATGGTCGGGGGCATGCGATTCGCTCGTCGATGCAGGACAGTCGATCTCGGCGCGTCGAATCGCCCTATGGCAGCTGGGTGTCGCGACGCCGGGAAGGAACGTGCCCGGCGGAACTCAGCTGGCCTTGCCGCTCGATCTCCCCGCACCACCTGAGCTGCGGGGTCTCTCAGAGTGGGAGGCGATGCTGGCCGATTACCGGACCACCGGTTTGACGGCTCGGACCCATCCGCTCGCACTGCTCAGAGATCGCCTACCGGCGGGGGTCGTGACGAGTCGAGACCTCGGAACGCTCGATCACGGGCGCCGGGTCCAGGTCGGCGGCATGGTTGTTGCCCGACAGCGCCCGGGTACGGCCAGCGGCGTCGTATTCATCCTGCTCGAGGACGAGTTCGGAACGATCAACCTGATCGTCCCCCCGCCGGTCTACGAGCGTCACCGTCTCACTGTCAGAACCGAACCGCTGATGCTCGCCGAAGGCAAGCTCGAGCGCTTCGCGGCGGCTGGGGGGGCGATCAACGTGCTGGTCGACAAGGTCGGCTCGATCGCGGCGCCAGACCAGCTGCTGGCGGAGGTCAAGGACTTCTCGATGCTCGACGAACAGGTGCGTCAGGGCCTGGCCGAGCAGCGGCGCTCCCAGGATGGAGAGGCCGAGGACTTCCGGGCCGTCGCGCCGCCGGTGCTTAGCTTCGCCTCGGGTCGGCGCCGCTGAGCGGTCTGCTGAGGGTCCCATGCCGCGGTCACGCGCGATAAGGTGCCGCTCGCGTGCTCGCGGTCCTTCTCTTCGTCGCATTGTGGGTCGTCCTCGCGTTCGGCCTGTTCTTCATCGCTGTCCGTGGCGGGCTGGGCGGCGCTCGCGCGACCCTCCAGACGCAGTCGCGCGGCGGACGCAAAGCGGCCGGCACGATCTTCGTGATCGCGTTCGTCGGTTTCGGGATCGCGCTGCCCGTCACGCTGCTGCTCGGCAACCACTCGAACGCCAACGGCCAGGTCGGCGGGCTCAAGCTGACCGCCGCCGAGAAGCGCGGCCGCGTGCTGTTCGGCGAGCACTGCGCGGTCTGCCACACGCTCGCCGCCGCCAGCGCGATCGGCAAGGTCGGTCCCAACCTGGACACGCTGAAGCCGCCCGAGTCGCTTGTCCTACACACGATCGTCAATGGATGCCTACCCAACCCGCCTTCTTCGTCCCCGTCGAACTGCCTCGGGCAGGGCGTGATGCCCGCCGACCTGATCGAGGGTCAGGACGCGCAGGACGTGGCGAAGTTCGTCGCTCGCGTCGCCGGCAAGGAGTAGGCCGTAGGGCGCTTCGCTCAGCGCTCCACCGGTGAACCGGCCAGGCGGAGGCCCGGCGGAAGCGAGAAATAGCGCAAATTGCGGAGCAATTGAGGCCCTGCCGCGTCCGTCGGGGGGCGCTGGTAGGATCGCGCCGCACTGCTGAATTCCCGTTCCGCCCGGTCGCTAGCCGGGGAAAGGAAGCGGGGGACCCAGGTTGTTGGGGCTAATCGCATTTGCGTAGCGCCGCTCTTTCGGCGCGAGCCCGTCAGCTAACCCCGCAAGCAACGAAAGAGGACCGTCCGATGCCGCACTCAGGGGTATCAGCGTCAAGCCGAGAAGCCCGTCGCGCCGAGCGCGACAGGCGAGCGGACCCGCAAGCCGTCGCACGCGAACCGGCGTTCGGCCCGGCCGAGCGCACGTACGTCGGCGGCGATGGCATCCCCGGCCGGCGGACCGTGACGATCCGCGGTCGCGGCTCAGAGCGCTACACGCCGCCGCCGCGCGATCGCTCCCGTCGTCCCTCCGAGCGAGCCTACGAGCGGGCGGGGTTCAGGCCCGACAAGATCGCGCTGTGGGCGGTGCTGATGGGTGTCGTGCTGGTGCTTGCCGCCGCGACGAGCTCCCACGCCGCAGTACTGAACCTGGTGCACGCGATTCACGCGCACGTATCAGGCCGCTGACCCAGCGGTCTGGCCGGCCTGCACCTCCCCGACCGCGCCGTTCCTTACCGAGCTCAGGTCAAGCCGTGATCGGTTCTTTACTCGCGTCCGTATACACGGTAGAGCCCCTTGAAGTGGGCTGATCCGGGCCTGGCGCAGACCGCTCACGGCCAATTGTGAGCAATCGATGAACGGCGCTGCTCGGCTCTTGAACAGCGAGCTGAACGCAGGTAGACTTATGAACCGTAAGCAGATGTTGAAAATGAAGGACTGGAGCCCCAAGCCCGGTCCAAATCCTGGCTCCCCCGGTGGTCAACCATGAAGACTTCCATGAGTAGGTTCCAAATCCACGACGACCTGACCGCGCCGGACGGCTCGGTGGCTGTGCTGCGGGGCGCGCTCGCGTCCGGGGGCCAGCTGCCGAACTTCCTCGGCGTACTCGCCGGCTCGCCTGCGAGCCTGCGCGCCTACGCGCGTTTCCGCTCGGAGCTGCGTCACGGCAAGCTGAAGCTCGGCACGCTCGAGCGCATCGGTCTGGCGGTCGCTGAGCACTACCACTCCGAGCCTGGTGTGGCGCTGCATTCGCGCGCCGCTCGTGGCGTCGGACTTGCGCTCGACGAGGTCGCGCTCGCCCGTCAGTTCAGCTCCAACGACGAGGCCGAGGCGGCCCTCCTGCGCTATCTCCAAGCGGTTGTTGAAGACGGCCGGCCGCCGATGCACCTCCACGAGGAGGCGCGCGAGGCAGGCTGGGACGATGAGCAGATCCTGGAGGCCATCGCCGCTGTCGCGCTCGAGGCCTTTACAGCGATGGTGAACGTGGCCGGCGAGGTGCCGGTCGACGGCTCGAGCGAGGCATCGCGAGCGCTCAAGGCCGCGTAAGTTAGGCTTCGCAGATACCGATGGGAACCCGCGAGCGGACCGCCGAGAGCCAGAGTCAGCCCCGCAGCCAGTGCTGCTGTCCTCTGTACCACGAGGCGGTCGAGCTCGTCGGGCGGCGTTGGACCGGAGCGATCCTGCGGGTGCTGATGGATGGTCCGCTGCGCTTCTCGGAGATCGCCCAGGCGATTCCCGAGCTCTCGGACCGTCTGCTTTCTGAGCGGATGAAAGAGCTCGAGGCCCGGGGCGTCGTCGAGCGTAGGGTGATCTCCGGCCCTCCACTCAGAGTCGAGTACGAGCTCTCCCGGATGGGGACCGAGCTCGAGCCGGCCCTGTCCGAGCTCCAGCGCTGGGCCCGACGCTGGCTCGGCGGCGAGCGCACAGCCGAGCCCGTCTGACCGATCGCCGAACACGGCCCGAATCTGGGCTGACAAGTAACGTTTCGTGCCGATGGCCGACCGAACGCTGACCGCCGAGGATGTAATCTCGCTCGCCTCCGAGCGAGACATCAGGTTCATCCGGCTCTGGTTCACCGACGTTCTCGGACAGCTCAAGGCGTTCTCGATCAACGCCACCGAGCTCGGCGACGCGTTCGAGGGCGGGATGGGCTTCGACGGCTCCTCGATCACCGGCTTCAACGCGATCGAGGAGTCCGACATGATCGCGATGCCGGATCCGAGCACGTTCGCCCAGCTCCCGTGGCGCCCGAGCGATGCGGGAGTGGCGCGGATGTTCTGCGACATCCAGACCCCCGAGCGCACGCCCTACGAGGGCGATCCACGCCACGTCCTGCGCCGCGCGCTGCAGCGTGCCGAGGCGATGGGCTTTGACCATTTCTACGTCGGGCCCGAGCTCGAGTACTTCTACTTCCGGGATTCGAAGTCGACCGAGGTGCTCGACGAAGGCGGGTACTTCGATCTGACGACGCTCGATGCCGGCTCCGATGTGCGCCGCGACACGGTGCTGGCGCTCGAGCAGCTCGGGATCCACACCGAGTACACCCACCACGAGGTCGGCCCGAGCCAGCACGAGATCGACATGCGCTACGCCGACGCGATGAAGATGGCCGACGACTGCATGACCTACCGGATCACGGTCAAGGAATACGCGCTGAAGTACGGCTGGCACGCGACCTTCATGCCCAAGCCGCTGTTCGGCAAGAACGGCTCAGGGATGCACACGCACCAGTCGCTGTTTCGCGAGGGCCAGAACGCGTTCTTCAAGGCTGACGATCCGTACTACCTCTCCGACGTCGGCAAGGCGTTCATCGCCGGTCAACTCCGTCACGCGCGTGAGATCTCCTCGATCTTCGCCCAGTGGGTCAACTCCTACAAGCGGCTGGTCCCCGGCTACGAGGCTCCCGTGTACGTCGCCTGGTCGCGTCGCAACCGCTCCGCGCTGGTCCGCGTGCCGATGTACCACCCCGGCAACGAGCGCGCGACGCGGATGGAGCTGCGCTGCCCCGATCCCGCGTGTAACCCATATCTGACCTTCGCCGTGCTGCTACAGGCCGGGCTCGAAGGGATCGAGCACGGCTACGAGCTGCCCGATCCGATGGAGAAGAACCTCTACCACCTGTCTCCCGACGAGCGCCGCCGGCTCGGAATCGATCAGCTGCCCGAGACGCTCGGCGAGGCGATCGAGCTGACCGCGCAGTCGGAGCTCGTGCTGCGAACGCTCGGAGAGCACATGTTCAACCGCTATATCGAGATCAAACGGCAGGAGTGGGACGACTACCGGGTGCAGGTGACTCCTTGGGAGCTTGAGCGGTACCTGCCTGTGCTCTAGGTTCGTTCTTAGCGTCAGCCGGTGAACGATTTGCGCAGCTGTGCTTCCGCGAGCTCCGCAAATCGTTCACCTGCTGGCGCTTAGAGCGCCTGCTGCAATGCCTCGGGTGTCGTCACCGGCGCCTGGCAGGCGAAGTTTTCGCACACATACGCGGCGGCGCGGCCCTCGACCAGTCCGCGCTCACGCAGCAACGGCACGTCGTCGGCGTCGCCTCCGGCGAGCACGGTGTGCGGCCGGTATTCGCCCCGCACGATTCGTGCCAGCGCGTCGGCGTCGGGGCCGCTGCCGGCGATCGCGATCTCCTTCACTCGCGCCAGGTAGAAGTCGATCGCCCGCAGCACGTGACCGAAGCCGTTGGCATGACCTGGTGCGATCGGGGCGAGGATCCGCAGCACACCGAGTGCGTGGCGCTCGTACTCGGCCTCGCCAGAGAGCAGCGCCAGGCGCAGCAGGCCAAACGCGGCCGCCGAGCTTCCGGCCGGAATCGGCGAATCATCGAGATCCTTGCTGCGAACGAGCGCCTGCTTGTGATCCTCTGCGGTGGTGAAGAAGCCGCCGCGCTCGGGGTCGGCAAAGCGCTCGATCATCGTGTCGGCAACCGACACGGCCTCGGCGTACCAGCGCGGGTCGAAGGTCGCCTCGTAGAGCGAGATCAGCGCTTCGAGCAGGAACGCGTGATCGTCGAGGTAGGCCGTGATGTGCGCGCTGCCGTCCTTCCACGTGCGCAGCAGTCGCCCCTCCGCGTCGCGTAGCTCGCCCAGTACGAACTCGGCGCACGCGATCGCGGCCTGTCGGTAGTCATCGCGCTCGAGGACGCCGGCGGCCTGCGCGAGCGCCGAGATCATCAGCCCGTTCCACGAGGTCAGCCGCTTGTCGTCCAGCCCGGGCCAGACGCGCTGTGCGCGCGCCTCGTGAAGCAGCCGGCGAATCTCCGGTAGGCGGGCGGGCTCGGGTCCCCGACCTTCGAGCACATTCTTGTGACCCTCGAAGTTGCCCTGCTCGGTCGCTCCGAAGTAGGCGATCGCCTCGGGCGCGAGCTCGGGACCGAGGACGGCGTGAAGCTCGTCGAGCGTCCAGACGTAGAACTTGCCCTCGACCCCCTCCGAATCGGCGTCGAGGGCCGAGCAGAATCCGCCCTCGGGACCGCGCATCTCCCGGATCGCCCAATCGAGCGTCTCGGTGCACCCCCGGAGCAGACGCCGATCGCGCGAGACCTGCCAGCCGTGCAGGTAGGCGGAGGCCAGCAGCGCGTTGTCGTAGAGCATCTTCTCGAAATGCGGGACGGTCCAGGTCGCATCGACCGCGTATCGCGAGAAGCCGCCGCCGACCTGATCGTAGATCCCACCCTCGGCCATCGCCCGCAGGGTGAAGAGCGACATCTCGCGCTCGCCCCGGGCGAGCAGCAGCTCGATCACCGAGGCCTGGGGGAACTTCGGTGCGCGGCCGAAGCCGCCGTTGGTTCGGTCGTGTGAGCGCGCGATCGTTGCCACGGCCTCGTCGAGCAGCGAGTCGGTGATCGGCTCGGATGAGGGCTGAAGCCGCGAAGCCCCGCCCAGCGAGCGGGCGACGTTCACTCCCTGCTCGCGCACCTCCTCGCGCCGGTCACGCCAGGCCTTGGCGACGGCCTCGAGCACCATCGGCCAGCTCGGCATCCCGTGGCGCGGCTCGGGCGGGAAGTAGGTTCCGGCAAAGAACGGCGCCTGCTCGGGAGTCAGGAACGCGTTGAGCGGCCAGCCGCCCTGGCCGGTCATCGCCTGGCATGCCTCCATGCAGACCGCGTCGACGTCGGGCCGCTCCTCGCGGTCAACCTTGATGCAAACGAAATGCTCGTTCATCAACGCCGCCACCTCGGCGTCCTCGAAGGACTCCCGTTCCATCACGTGACACCAGTGGCACGCCGAGTAGCCGATCGAGACGAGCAGCGGCCTGTCCTCCTGGCGCGCGCGCGTCAGCGCCTCCTCTCCCCAAGCGAACCAGTCGACCGGGTTGTTCATGTGCTGGCGGAGATACGGAGATGTCTCCTGACTGAGGCGGTTGGCCACGGGTCGAGGCTACAACGAGGCAGCAGCGGGATAGGCTTCTCATAGGTTCCGATCACGAGGAGAGCAAGTGGCACAGCACCGCGAGTCAGTGACAGCCCCCGGCGCCCCCGCGGCGATCGGGCCCTACGTCCACGCGGTCCGCGCGGGTGGGCTGCTGTTCTGCTCCGGGCAGATCCCGCTCGATCCTCGGACCGGGGACATGGTCGGGCCGACCGCGGCTGATCAGGCCGGCCGATGCCTGGAGAATCTGGCCGCGGTTTGCCACGCCGCTGACACGAGCCTCGGCGACGCGGTCCGGATCACGATCTACATGACCGATCTCTCCGAGTTCGCCTCGGTCAATGAGGTTTACGCCTCGTTCTTCGAGTCCGACCCTCCGGCCAGGGTCGCGATCGAGGTCTCCGCGCTGCCGCGCGGGGCGCAGGTCGAGATGGACGCCGTGGTGGCCCTCCCTGAGTAAGCCGGCTACAGCCTCGAAGGACAGCGGACTGATCTCCGCGCAGGACATCGTTCGCGCGGCGCAGGCGGGCGCCGGCGTGATCCGCGAGACACCCGTCGTCAGCTCGCGCACGCTCACCGAGCGTGTGGGTGGGACCGTCGCGCTGAAGGCCGAGAACCTGCAGCGCACCGGATCGTTCAAGCTCCGCGGTGCCTTGGCGAAGATCGCCGCGCTCGGACCGGACGGCGACCGTGGCGTGGTGACCGCCAGCGCCGGCAACCACGGGCAGGCGGTGGCGTTCGCCGCGCGCTCACGCGGCCTGCGCTGCGAGGTGTACATGCCGCTCGGGGCACCGATCGGAAAGGCCGAGGCGGCGAGCGAGCTCGGCGCCGAGGTCCGGCTCGTCGGAGCCACCGTCGATGAGTCACTGGCGGCGGCACGCGAGCGCGCGGTTGCCGGCGGGCTCGCGTTCATCCACCCGTTCGACGACCCGGACGTGATCGCGGGCCAGGGCGGACTCGGTCTCGAGCTGCTCGAGCAGGTGCCGGGGATGAGCCGGGTGATCGTGCCGGTCGGCGGTGGCGGACTGGTCAGCGGGGTCGCGATCGCGATCAAGTCGCAGCGGCCAGAGGTCGAGGTGATCGGCGTTCAGGTGGCGACCTGCGCCCCGTTCCCGGCCTCACTGGCCGCCGGCGAGCCGGTGGCGGTCGACTCGGCGCTGACGATCGCCGACGGGATCGCGGTCAAGCGGCCCGGGGAGCTGACGCTCGGGCTGATCGAGCACTGGGTCGACGAGATCGCGCTGGCGCCCGAGGACGACGTCGCCGAGGGAATGGTGTTCCTGCTCGAGCGGGCGAAGCTGGTCGTCGAGGGCGCGGGTGCGGTCGGCGTCGCGGCGCTCCTGGCCGGCACGGTGAACCCGCATGAAACCGGGACGACCGTTGTCCTGCTCTCGGGAGGCAACGTCGACGCCGGGTTGCTCGCCGATGTCGCGCGGCGCCACGAGAGCCAATCCGGACGCAGGCTCGTGCTACTCGCCCGGATCCCCGACCGACCAGGATCGCTCGCTTTGCTCCTGTCGCTGGTCGGGCGCCAGGGCGCCAACCTGCTCGATGTCGAGCACCTGCGAGAGGGCTTTGACCTTCACGTCCGCGAGTCGGCGGTGCAGCTGGTGATGGAGACCCGCGGCCCCGCGCACGCGCTCGAGGTCACGGCCGCTGTGCGCGAGGCGGGCTACACCGAGCCCAGCGCACTGCGGTAATCGCGCGCACGCTCGACCAGCGCCCCGATCACGCGGCTCTGCTCGTCGGCCTCGGGGTGCCACTGGACCCCGAGCACGAATCTGCAACTCGGAATCTCGATCGCCTCAGGCAGCTCGTCGAGCGTGGAGAACCCGGTCACCTCGAAGCCCTCGCCGATCCGTCCGACCGCCTGATGGTGGTGGGACTTGGTTCCGTGCAGCTCTTCGCCGGCGGCGATCGCCGCCAGCGACCCGTCCAGCAGTCGGACGTCATGATCCGCGCCGACGAAGCTGCCCGGGACGCGGCGGTGCTCCTCGTGGCCGAGCTCCTCGGGCAGGTGCTGGCGGAGCGTTCCCCCGAAGGCCACGTTGAGTACCTGCATGCCCCGGCAGATCCCGAGCACCGGCATGTCGCGCTCGACGGCCCGTCGCGCCAAGGCGATCTCGGAATGGTCGCGCGCGGGCACGAGGCTGTTCGTCTCCGGGTGTGGTTCGGCGTCGTAGAGGGCGGGGTCGACATCGTGGCCTCCGGCCAGTACCAGCGCGTCGATCCGGTCGAGCATCTCGTCGGGATCCTCGACCAGCGCCGAGTCCGGCGGGATGATCACCGCGAGGCCGCCGGCGCGCTGGATCGCAGAGATGTATCCGTGCGGCAGCAACGAGGCAGGTTGGTTCCAGACGCTCCAGCTCGCCTCGACGAGCGCCGAGCAGATGCCGATCGCGGGGCGGCGTTCACTCATGTCCAATAAATCTAGTGCCCCGATTCATAAATTCGGTGGCAGCCTCGCGACGTCTGCTCGGGCTTGCGGCCCGCTCGGCATCCAGCCTCGCTCGTTTGGGCCGCGCCCGAGTCATCCGGCTGCCTGGAACCACCCGCCCGGCGCAGGTACCTCGGTACCTGCTTGCCGTGTGTGCGGCCCCAGCCACGCCCAGCCGCTCCCGAGACTGCTCACTAATTTCCGAATCGGGACACTAGCCATCGCGCAGCAGCGCCCGGCGGACCTTGCCGCTGGCGGTCTTCGGGAGCTCGGGCGCGAAGTCCACGATCCGCGGATACTTGTACGGCGCCGTCTCGCGCCTGACGTGGTCCTGGAGCTCGGCCGCCAGATCGTCGCTGGCCGCGAAGCCGTCCCGCAGCACCACGACCGCGCGCACCACGGAGCCGCGCTCGTCGTCGGGAGCGGCGACGACCGCGGCCTCGGCCACGGCGGTGTGGGAGACAAGCGCCGATTCGACCTCGAACGGACCGATCCGGTAGCCGGCAGAGATGATCACGTCGTCGGTGCGACCTTCGAAGTACAGGAACCCGTCCTCGTCGACGCGGACACGGTCCCCGGTCCTCCACGGCTCGTGCTCCGGCGCGGGCGCGCCGCTCTCGAGGTAGCGGACGAAGAACGTAGGGTCGCTGCGTGGCTCGGCGAGGACGAGCTCGCCATCGCTCACACGGAGGTCGACTCCGGGTAGCGGCCGCCCCATCGACCCCGGCCGGACGGGCTCGCGCGCCGGCGTACCGGTGAGCTGCCCGGTCTCGGTCTGGCCGTAGCCGTCCCGGATCTCGATCCCGGTGCCCTCCTTGAACGCTCGGAGCACCTCGGGGTTGAGCGCCTCGCCGGCTGCGACGAGCCCGCGGAGCGCGGGGAGCGGCCTCGGTTCCGCCCGCTTGGCGATCACGCGGTACTCGGTCGGGGCCATGCAGAGCACGTTGACGCGTTCGGAGGCGAGGATCGCGAGCCGTTCGTGCGGGTCGAAGCGCGCGTCGTGCAGCAGGGCGGTGGCGCCACGGATCCACGGTGCGATGAACACGTTGCGCGCCGATTTCGACCAGCCGCTTGCCGCCGTGCACCAAACGCAATCCTCGGGCCGGGCGTCGAGCCAGTGCTCGGCCTGGAGCATCTGGCCGGGCAGATAGCGCTGCCCGTGGACGATTCCCTTGGCCTCGCCGGTCGTGCCGCTGGTGAAAGTGATCAGGCACGGGTCCGACGAATCGAGCTCGACCGCGTCCACGGGCTCGTGATCGAACAGCGATTCGTCTGGAATCGTCAGCACCTCGCACTGCGGATTCGCTGGCTGGAGCTCGGCCGAGTTGCGCTCGTCGGCGACGATCAGCTTCGGGCCCGAGCGCTCGATCCGCAGACGCAGGTCCTTTGATCGGAGCTGCTCGTTGCAGGGCAGCACGACCGCGCCGAGGCGAAAGCCGGCAACCATCGCCAGCACCCACTCGGGCCGGTTTCCGATCAGGGTCATCACAACGTCGCCGCGGCCTACACCGGCACCGGCCAGGCGCCCGGCGAGCCGGGCGCTGCGGTCGGACACCTCGCCGAAGGACCACTCGCGACGCTCGCCGGAGCGGGAGAGCTCGACCAGCGCGAGTCGATCGGCGGGCGCTGCGTCGACGACATCTCTGGCGAAGTTCATCCGGCGGGCAGTGTGCCAGGATCGCGTCCGATGTCCTTCTGGAACGGGGTGCTCTGGCTTCACCTGCTGGCGATGGCGTTCTTCGTCGGCGGCCAGCTGATGCTGGGACTGATCGTGGTTCCGGTGCTCCGGGGCGCGGGCGATCGTGCGCCGCTGCGCGCAGCGGCTCGCCGGTTCGGGCTCGGCACCGTGATCGCCGGCGCGGTGCTGGCGATCACAGGAGCCGCGATGGCCTCGCACTTTCACCTCTGGGGTGATTCGACGCTCCAGGTCAAGCTCGGCCTCGTGGCGCTCGTCGCAGTCCTGATCGCCGCCCACCTACGGCGCCCGGAAATGCATATGCTCGACGCCGCGATCCTGCTCGTCTCGCTGGCGATCGTGTGGCTGGGGATCGTCGTCGCGAGTTGAGTCGGGGCCTCGCCGCACGCTGCGGGCCGCGTGGGGGCGATAGCTCGCGGGCCCGAAGATGGGCTCTGTTAAGCTCGAACCACGATGGGTTGGATGTACGGAAACGGTCCGCTGAGCCCGAAGCCCGCCGGGACGTTCAACTTCGAGGCGCCGGAGCCGGGGATGGCGCTCTACCTCGAGCCCACCCCGAAGCGGATCCGCGTTGAGGTCGGCGGCGAGACGATCGCCGACAGCCGCCGGGCGTTTCTCCTGCATGAGGGCGGACACCAGCCGACCTACTACTTGCCGCCCGAGGACGTCCGCCCCGAGTTCCTCGAGCCGCACGACAAGCACACCCATTGCCCCAAGAAGGGCGATGCGTCGTACTACACGATCCGGGTCGGCGAGACCGTGGTCGAAGGCGGCGCCTGGTATTACCCGAAGCCGATCGACGGCGCGCCGCCGATCGAGAACCTGATCGCCTTCTACTGGGGCAGGATGGACCGCTGGCTCGAGGAGGACGAGGAGGCCGTGGTGCATCCGCGCGATCCCTATCACCGCATCGACGTGCTGCGGACCGAGCGCCACATCCGGATCTCACTCGACGGCGAGTTGCTGGCCGAGACACGCGGGGCGATGGCGCTGTTCGAGTCAAACTTGCCGACGCGGTGGTACATCCCGCGCGAGCACGCCTCGGCCGAGCTCGAGCCCAGCGGCACGATCACACACTGCCCCTACAAGGGCGAGGCCCAGTACCACTCGGTGACGCTCGGAAGCGGCGAGCTCGCAGCGGACGTCGTCTGGTACTACGACGACCCGCTGCCCGAGGTCGGCAAGATCGCCGGGCTGGTCTGCTTCTTCAACGAGAGGGTCGACATCGAGCTCGACGGCGAGCTCCAGGAGCGCCCGGATACGCCGTGGAGCCGCAAGGTCAAGTCCGAGGCCGGCAAGGCCGCCCCGGCACAGAGCCGGGCATAGGTTTCCGAGCGGCGGGCGCCGGCCAGCGGACGCCCCGGGCGGTTCGCCACTGCGAGCACGCCGCGTACTCCAGGCCTCGCGTCGCGGTCTCGAGGGAGGGTAGGCCCGTAGTACGCGGATTCCGCGACCTCCAGGCCACACCTCTGGCCTCGCGCAAACGCGAGGCCCGGACTACGCGCCCCGCCACGCGCGTCCCAGACCGAGCCGACCTCCTCCACCTGCGAACATCTGTGGGTATGAGCGAACACGACAGCTTTGAGGAACGGGTGCGCGCGATCGCCGATCAGATCAGCCGCTCGATGCAGCGCATATCCGAGGTCGATCTCGAACAGCTCGCCGAGGGCTATGGGGTCGACGTGGACCGGGCCCGCAGCGCGGCCAACGCAGCCAGCCAGTGGCTGAGCGAGCATCTGGCAACCGGCGAGCCGCTGTTCGGGCAGGCCCAGGACCACGAGCCCGCAGCGCGCGGGGCCACCCCGGATCCGGACGCGCCGAGGGTGGCGCCCGCCGAGCCGGCGGAGCGCTCCGCGAGCCCCGGACCGCATCCCCTGGATCTTCCCAGCGCGCAGCAGGGTCTGGCGCTGAGCGCACTGGACTCCGGCCGCTGGGCGGTACGTCCGGGCAGCAACCAGCTCGCCGGAACCGGCGAGGGACCGCCTCCTCCGGCCGCGCCTGACGCGCCGGACCTGGTCGGCGACCTGCGCGCCCGCGACTGGATCAACGCCGACGGAACGCTGACCCTCGTGGGCCGCCACGCGCTGGCCCGCTGGTGCCGAATCGCCGAGGATCCGGCGAGCGTGGCGCCCGCCCCAAACGCACCGCATTCCTAGCGCGCTGTAGCGCCCAGCTCCCGACCGTCCCGGATTCCCGGCGGTATTCTCGGCCCCACCGAGAAATCCGAGGAGCTCCCGATTCAGATGTCCATCGCCACCCCTTACAGCGACAAGACAGACGAGCAGAAGGCGATCTGCGAGATGGTCCGCCAGTTCGCGGACGAGCAGATCATCCCCAACGCCGAGCACTACGACCACGAGGACAGTTTCCCCGAGCCGATCGTGGAGCAGATGAAGGAGCTTGGCCTGTTCGGGGTCACGATTCCCGAGGAGTACGGGGGGATGGGGCTGGACCTGACGACCTACGCGATGATCGTCGAGGAGCTCTCGCGCGGCTGGATCTCGATCTCGGGGATCGTCAACACGCACTTCATCGGCTCCTATCTGCTGATGAAGTTCGGTACCGAGGAGCAGAAGCAGAAGTACCTGCCGAAGATGGCCACGGGCGAGATCCGCGCCGCGTTCTCCCTGAGCGAGCCGGAGCTCGGCTCCGACGTCGCGGCGATCAAGACCTCGGCCAAGAAGGTCGACGACGGTGCCTACGAGATCAACGGCACCAAGATGTGGGTCACCAACGGTCTGCGCTCGAGCCTCGTGTTCGTGCTGGTCAGGACCGACCCGAGTGCAAAGCCCAAGCACCGCGGACTGACCTGCTTCATCGCCGAGAAGGAGCCTGGGGTCAGCGAGAACACGGGCGACTACGCCGGCTTCAACGTGCCGCCGCAGATCAAGAAGATGGGCTACAAGGGCGTCGAGTCGACCGAGCTGGTGTTCGACGGCTACCGCTGCCCGGCGGGGAACATCCTCGGCGGCGAAGAGGCCGGGCTGAACAAGGGCTTCGGCCAGATGATGGACGCGCTGGAGCTCGGGCGGGTGAACGTCGCCGCCCGCGGCGTCGGCCTGGCCCAGCGCGCGCTCGAGCTGGCGCTCAAGTACTCGCAGGAGCGCCGCACGTTCGGCAAGCCGATCGCCGAGCACCAGGCGATCCAGTTCAAGCTCGCCGATATGGCCACACAGCTCGAGGCCGCCCGGTTGCTCACGCGACAGGCGGCGCGGATGAAGGACGCCGGCGAGCGCTCGGACATCGAGGCCGGAATGGCGAAGCTGTTCGCTTCCGAGACCGGCCGGCTATGCGCCGAAGAGTGCCTGCGGATCCATGGCGGTTACGGCTACTCCAAGGAGTACGAGATCGAGCGCATCTACCGTGACGCGCCGCTCTTGCTGATCGGCGAAGGCACGTCCGAGATCCAACGCATGGTGATCGGCCGCAAGCTGCTGCAGCGCCACAAGATCTAGTTGGTTAGTAGGGCGCGCTCTTTGGGAGCGCGCCCTGGGTTGGCCTGCCGCTACCCGGGCAGCGGCTCGCGCTCGCGCGCCCCGGCCGTGTAGCTCTCCGCCGGCTCGAGCAGCCCACGAAGCTGCTCGCGCAGCTCAGGGGTGTCGGCGTGGCCGTGCACCGAAATCGCGTGCTCGGCCCCCGCCCGCATCACCTCGTCCTCGTCGCCGATGATCACCAGCGAGCAATTGGACTCGCTGGGGAATCGGCGGCAGTCCGCCATCATCCTGCTCATGCCCCTCTCCTTCCGGTCGCCGATCCTCATCGTCCCGCGCGGTCGGGCACTAGTCAAGGCCGGATAAACTCCGCGGCCTGACCTCCCCGCTCGACACCAAGACGCTGATCGAGACCGGCGTCAACCGGTTCCTCGAAGAAGTCCCCGCGCTGCAGCCGCTCAAGCTCGTCGCCGGGCTCGAGCTGCGGGGCCGGGGCGACGTCCAGCTCTACCGGGTCGAGCTCCCGGGGCCGAAGGTGACCAAGGACATCGCTTCCGACGCCAAGGTGCGACTTGCGATCCCGCGCTCGCACTTCAACGAGCTCGCGCTCAAGGGTCACGTGAAACATTGGCGGGAGGCGTTTGAGAAGGGCGACGCCAAGGCCACCGGCATCGAGCAGGTGCTGAGGCTGATCACGCAGGTGGTCGAGCGCCAGGAGGAGCGCTCCCGCACCCGCAGGGCCAAGCCCCACGCCGGCGGCTGAGCGAGACGTCGGCTAAGGGCGACGGGCCGCGAGCGCCTCGGCGGCGGTCAGCTGCTCCTCGACGAGCGTCAGTCCGGAATCCCAGAAGCCCGGGTCGGCGAGGTCGATGCCGACGATCGCGGCCAGTTCCTCCGGCGCTCGGGAGCCGCCGGCGGCGAGCAGCTCGAGGTAGCTCGAGGCGAAGGGCTCGCCCTGGTCGCGGTAGCGGCCGTACACCGACAGCGCGAGCAGCAGCCCGTAGCCATACGCGTAGACGTAGCCCGGAGTGCTGATGAAATGGGGGATGTAGGACCACCACATCCTGTAGTCGTCGGTCATCTCCACCGAGTCGCCGAACAGCTCGGCCTGGGACTCGGTCCAGAACTCGGCGATCCGGTCGATCGAGAGCTCGCCCTCGGAGCGCCGACGGGTGTGAATGAGGTGCTCGAAGCGGTTCATCGCCATCTGGCGAAAAACCGTCGCGACGGCGCCGTCGAGGCGCTCGGCGAGGAGTGCCAGGCGCGCCGATTCGTCGGGCGCGGAGTCGAGCATCCGGCCGAACACGAGCGCCTCGCCGAACACCGAGGCCGTCTCGGCCAGCGTCAGCGGGGTCGACTGATGAAAGACCCCCTGGCGCGCGGCGAGGGCGGCGTGCAGACCGTGGCCGAGCTCGTGGGCCATCGTCAGCACGTCGCGGCGCGTGGCGGTGAAGTTGAGTAGCACGTAGGGATGGACGCTCGGCACGGTGTAGGAACAGAACGCGCCGCCGCGCTTGTGCGGACGCACCGGCGCATCGATCCAGCGCTCGTCGAAGAAGCGCCTCGTGATCCCTCCGGCCTCGGGCGAGAACGCGTCGTAGGCCTCGAGCACGAGATCGCGGGCCGCGCCGAAGGAGAACGTGGTGGCCTGCACCTCCAGCGGCGCCGCGCGATCGTAGTCGGCGAGCTTGTCGATGCCCAGCAGCTGGGCCTTCAACCGGTACCAGCGCTGGGGGACGTCGAAGCGACCCCGCACCGCCTCGATCAGTGCCAGCACCGATTCGTCGGAGGCCTCGTTGGCGAGATTGCGGCTGGCGAGCCAGTGCGGATAGCCGCGCACGCGGTCCTCGATCGCGTGGTCGTGGACGAGCGTGTTGTAGATGAAGCCGCGCGTTCGCAGGCCGGGCTCGAGCGTCCGCGAAACGGCCTCCGCCGCGACGCGGCGCTGCTCGCGCTCGGTCGACTGCAGGCGGCTGAGGGCGACGTCGAGCGTCATCTCCTCGTCCTCGATCCGTACCCGCAGCGCTGAGGTGAGCTCCCCGAACAGCCGCGCCCACGCGCTCTGGCTCGAGATCGACTTCTCGGCCAGCAGCTTCTCCTCGGGTTCTGAGAGCAGGTAGGGCCGGTAGCGCCGGGCGCTACGCAGATAGTGCGCGCAAAATGCGAGCCGGTCATCCGAGAGCAGCCTCTCGGCCCGCTCGTCGTCGAGCGCCGCCCATTCAAGCTCGAAGAAGATCAGCGTCGTCTCGAGCTCGGTCGCGCGCTCCTGGACTTTCTGCAGCAGCGCGCCGCGGCTCGGATCCGCGGTGTCGGTCGCGAACTGGAGCGAGGCGTAGGACCCGGCTCGTCCGACGAGCTCGTTGATCTCGGCCAGCTCGCGCATCGCCGCCTCAAGGCCTGAGCTGTCGAGCTCCGCGAGCCTGCCGGTGTAGTTGGTCGCGAACTGCTGGGCTCGCTCGAGCGCCTCGTCGAGCAGGCGACCGACCCCAGCTTCGCCGGCGCCGTCCACCAACGGCTCGAGATCCCACGCCGTCTCAAGTAGCTCGGGATCGGCGAGAAGCTCTGCGGCGCTTTCCATCGGCTTGGAGCTTAACCCGAGACCCGGAAGCACGGTAGGTTCGCGTCACGATGCACACACCCCCGAGCGAGCAGGGCCGAGCGGTGCGACTGCTCGCCGCTGGCGGGACGATCGCGATGAGCGGCGAGCATGCCGTCCCGTCGCTCGACGCGGCGGCGCTGGTGCGCGAGCTCCCAGAGCTCGGCGAGCTCGAGGCTGAGACCGTGCTCGAGCTGCCCGGACCGCAGATCTCGCTGCCGGAGGCGCTGTCACTCGCCCGGCGGGCGCGTGACGCGGCGCGCTCGGGCGAAGGCGTCGTGATCACGACCGGGACCGACACGATGGAGGAGCTCGCCGTTCTGTGCGCCCTGCTCCACGACGGCGATGCCCCAATCGTGCTGACCGGCGCCAACCGCCCGGCCGGCAATCCCGGGGCCGACGGACCGGCCAATCTGCTCGACGCGGTCACGCTCGCGCGCGCGCCGGTCGCGGCCGGGATCGGCGTCGTCGTCGCCTTCGGCGGAGAGTTCCACGCTGCGACATCGGTCCGCAAGATCGACAGCACCGGACCGGCGGCGTTCGGATCGCCGGGTGCCGGTCCGCTCGGACGAATCGTCGACGGGCGAGTGTGGCTCCACAGCCGCCCGATTCGGCCGGCGTCGATCGACCCCGCGCGTCTCGAGCACCGCGTCGAGATCGTCACCGCGGCGCTCGGCGATGACGGTTCGCTGCTTCGGCACGCGGCCGCCGAGGGCGACGGCGTAGTCGTGGTCGCGTTTGGCGCCGGGCACCTCACGCCCGGAATGCTGCACGAGCTGCGGGCCGCCACACGACGGGTCCCGGTGCTCGTCACCTGCCGTCCGGACCGCTCCTCGATGCTGTTTACGACCTACGGCTTCGAAGGCGCCGAGCGGGACGTGCGGGGCAGCGGCGCCGTGTGCGTTCCGTTCCTATCCGCCGTGGCGGCTCGCATCTCCCTGCTCGCCGGCCTTGGTGCCGGTCTCGACGCCGTGGCGCTCGCTGAGCTGCTTGCGCCCTGGGATGCCACAGCGGGCTGACGCGCGGCTACCCTTGCGGTCCATGATCGGAGCCGCGAAGCTGGCCATCGGCGTCGGGACCGCGGTGTCTGCGCTCGCGATCGCCGGGTGCGGGCAATCGACCTCGGGCAAGGTGCCGAATTTCGCGCAGGTGCCGCTCGTTCGCGGAGCCAGGGTGCTGGTCACGACGCCGCGCTGCGATCGCGGAGCGAACGCCTTCTGTGCCGTCCAGCTCGTGGTGGTCGACCTGCGCTTCAGCGGCTCGACAGAGCTGATGCGAAGCGAGCGCAAAGTGCTCGAGAAGAGCGGCTGGAGCATCTCCGACGGTGACATCTCCGACGAGAAGTCGGCCGAGTCACCCGGCCACAAGCTCAGGTTGACCTACGCGACTGCGTCGGGAGATCTGAAGGGGATCGATCTCGGCTGGATCAGGCGCTCACGAATGGTCGCGCTCGCGCTCTCACGGACGATGTTCGCGCGTGCTTCGGCGATCTCGCTCATGCTCGAGATGGGCTCGGCCTGAGCTCCAGGCGCCGGTTCTCTCCGACTGCAACCGCGCGGTTGCCGGCCAGCACATCCCGCAGGTCGTCCCCGACCAGCTCGCGGCGCCATCCGGACAGCGTCCTCACCTCCGGCTCCGGCTCGGATCGGCGGGCCGCGGCGACGATCTGCTCGAGCTCCGAGCGGGACGCGATCAACTCGTAGGCCAGCCCGGCCTGCAGCGCGCGAGCGCGAAGCAGCGCTTCTGAGAGCGCGATCAGGGGCGCGTCGCCGGACTCCGAGCGCCCCCGGCCCTCATCGCGCGGGATCGGCGGTGCCTCACGCCCCTCGACGATCGCGGCGAGGATCGCCTCGCCGCGGCGCTTGATCGTCGGCGGGTGCAGGCCCCTGATCTGCTCGAGCGCCTTCAGGTCCGAGGGGCGGCGCTTGGCCAGCTCGACCAGGGCCGGATCGGGGAGCACCGACCCCACCGGGCGATCCTGGGCCGAGGCCGTGCGCTCACGCCAGGCAGCCAGCTCGCGCGCCACCGCGCGCGCGCGTGGATCGAGCTGACCGACCCGCGGTAGCCGCTCCCAGGCCGCGTAGGGATCGCGCTCGTCCGACGCCGATTCGAGCCGGCGGCACTCCTCCCGCGCCCACTCCAGCCGCGAGCTGGACTCGAGCCGGTGCTGGATCTCGTCGGCGAGCTCGAGCAAGTGCAGGACGTCATCGGCGGCGTAGAACAGCTGCTCGCCGGTCAGCGGCCGTGCGTCCCAGCGCGTGTAGCTGGCGGTCTTGCCCACGGTGCGACCGAGCATCGCGCCGAGCAGATTGCCGTACCCGGCCTGGGCGCTCCCCCCGGCGAACCCGGCCGCGATCTGGGTATCGAAGATGTTGTTGATCTCGGTGCGCCAGACCCTTCGGAGAATCGCGACATCCTGGCGGCCGGCGTGGAGCACGACCTCGACGTCCGGGTCGCCGAGCAGCTCGGCCAGCGATCTTACGTCCGTGCCCTCGAGTGGATCGATCAGCGCGATCATCGGCGGCTCGCCCTCCCCGGCCTCGACCGCGACCTGCACCAGACACAGCAGCGCGCGATACCGCCCTTCGGACATGAACTCGGTGTCGATCCCGAGCCGCCGGCGCTCACGAGCGCGGGCCGCGACCTCCGCGACGTCAGCGGAGCTCGCCAGTACGGGTGGATCGTTGGAATCCATTGCGTGACCCTACCCTTCAATCCCCATGCGCCTCTAGGCAAATGCTAAGTGAAATGCACGCCGCCGAATAACCGACCCGGCTGGTAGGATTTATTAGGTGATCTTCTCCTCGAAGGCCGAATACGGCGTGCGGCTGATGGTCGAGCTCGGTCGGCAGTCTCCCGAGTGCCCGACGAGTCTCAAAGCGATTGCCGACGCCGAGGGCCTGCCACTCGCCTACCTCGAGCAGGTCGTCGCCCGGCTGCGGAAGGCCGGTCTCGTGATGAGCGCCCGCGGCGCCCGCGGCGGCTACTGGCTCGCGCGGCCCGCGGAGGAGATCGCGATGGATGACGTGGTCCAGGCGCTCGAGGGCTCGATCGCGCCGATGGAGTGCTTTGTGCACGACCACACCGAACGTGTGCTCTGCTCGCACGAGCCGGACGCCGGCCGCGGCTGCGCGACCAAGCTCCTTTGGACACGCGTGCAGGGCGGGATCATCCGCTCGCTTCAGACCACCACGCTCGCCGAGCTGGTCGAGTTCTCGCGACGCGGGGAGCGTGTCTCGGCTGAAGCGCTCCCCCGGCGCGCGCCAGCTGAAGCGCTCCACGTCGGGGTCCCGGCGGCCTGAGCACGTGGCGATCGACCGCAACGACAAGACCGAAAGCCAGAGATGCCAGAGCTAGAGATTCAGAACCTCCACGTCCGCGCCGGAGACAAAGAGATCCTTCGCGGCCTCGATCTGACCGTGGGCGGCGGAGAGATCCACGCGCTCATGGGTCCAAACGGATCGGGTAAGTCAACGCTGGCCAACGTGGTCATGGGTCACCCCAACCTCGAGGTGACCGAGGGCAAGATCCTGTGGGGAGGCGAGGACATCACCGAGGCCGCAACCGACGAGCGAGCTCGGATGGGTCTGTTCATGGCCTTCCAGTACCCGGTCTCGGTGCCCGGAGTGACGGTGACCAAGTACCTGCGGACGGTGATGAACGCTCACCGCGACGAGCGCGGCGAGGAGCCGGTCCCGCTCAAGGACTTCCGCCAGCTGGTAGAAGCCGCGATGAAGCTGACCAACGTGCCGCGAGACTTCTCCAGCCGGTATCTCAACGAGGGCTTCTCAGGTGGCGAGAAGAAGCGGATGGAGATCCTCCAGCTCGCGCTCCAGAAGCCTGATCTGGCGATCCTCGACGAGACTGACTCCGGCCTCGACATCGACGCCCTGCGCACCGTCGCCGACGGCGTCAACGCGGTCGCCGGGCCCGGCATGGGCGTTCTTATCATCACCCACTACCAGCGCATCCTGCACCTCGTGGAGCCGAGCCACGTGCACGTGATGTACCGGGGGAGGATCGTGAAGGAGGGGGGACCGCAGCTGGTCACCGAGCTTGAGGCCAAGGGCTACGGCTGGATTACCGAAGAAGTCGAGGGAGCTGCAGTCTGATGGACCCGGGCGAGGCGCACTGATGTCAACCGTCGACACGCTGCGTGACGTCGCCGCCGAGTTTCCGGTGCTCCGCCGCGAGATCGATGGGCGGCCGATCGTCTATCTCGACTCGGCCGCGACCTCGCAGACCCCCCAGCCGGTGATCGACGCACTGACGCGTTACTACACCGAGTCGCGGGCCTCGATCCACCGCGGCGTCTACCCGCTCGCGGTCGAGGCGACGGATCTGTTCGAGGGGGCTCGGCAGCGGATCGCCGATTGGCTCGGATCGACGCCCGAGCAGACGATCTTCACGGCCAACGCGACCGCCGCGATCAACCTCGTCGCCTACACCTGGGGCCGTCAGAACGTCGGCCGGGGCGACATCGTGGTGCTGACCGAGATGGAGCACCACTCGAACATCGTCCCCTGGCAGCTGCTGTGCCAGGAGCGAGAAGCCGAGTTGGCCTACGTACCCGTGCTCGACGACGGCCAGCTCGACCTCGACGAGCTCGACCGGCTGCTCGAGCGCTCGCCCAAGCTCGTCAGCGTCGCCCACGTCTCGAATGTCCTCGGGACGATCAACCCGGTTGCGTCGATCGTTAGGCGGGCGCACGATGCGGGCGCGGTGGTGCTGATCGACGGCGCCCAGGCGGTGCCGCAACTGCCCGTCGACCTGCAATCGATCGACGCCGATTTCTATGCCTGGACGGGTCACAAGGCCTACGGGCCGACGGGCATCGGCGTGCTCCACGGCCGCCGCGAGCTGCTCGAGGCGATGCCCCCCTTCATCGGCGGCGGTCACATGATTCGCATGGTGGGCGCGAACGAGTCGACCTGGGCCGACCTTCCGTGGAAGTTTGAGGCCGGCACATCGCAGATCGCGGAGGCGATCGGCCTCGGGGCGGCGGTGGACTGGATCGACGCCCTGGGCATCGAGCAGATCCGCGAGCACGAGCGCTCGCTGGCGGAGTACGCGCTCGGCGCGCTCGGCGAGGTTTTCGGGTTGACCATCCATGGCCCGCCCGATGCCGCCGACCGCGGCGGGCTGGTCTCGTTCGTCCTGGACGGAGCCCATCCGCACGACGTCGGCGAGATCCTTGGGCGCGAGGGCGTCTGTATCCGTGCCGGCCACCACTGCACGCAACCGCTGATGCGCCGGCTCGGGGTGAACGCCACCACTCGAGCCTCGTTCGCGGCCCACAACTCGACGGCTGATATCGACAGGCTGATCGAGGGGCTGGCCTCGGTCGCGCGTGTGCTCCAGCTCTGATCGGGCCTGTCGACCAGGCGCGAAACTCACCCCGCTAGTGTTTTAGGCGATGGACGACCTCTACCGAGAGAACATCCTCGAGCACTACAAGCGCCCCCAGAACTGGAGCCCGCCCGAGCCCGAGCTCGAGCGCGTCGACCTCCAGTTCCACGACCTGAACCCGCTGTGCGGGGACGAGCTGACGGTCAAGCTCGCCATCGGAGAGGACCGCAGGGTGCAGGACATCCGCTTCGAGGGTCACGGCTGCGCGATTTCGCAGGCGGCGGCGTCGATGGCCTCCGAGGAGGTCAAGGGGATGAGAATCGACGACCTGCTGACCCTCGACCGCTCGTTCGTGCTCGACCTGCTGGGGATCGACATCTCGGCCCAGCGGATGAAGTGCGCCCTGCTGTCGCTGAAGGTGCTCAAGAGCGCGTCGCTCGGCCAGCCCGCCGACTGGGAGACCGACACTCCCGAGAGCAGCGCCGCGGCCTAACCGCGACGGTTGGGTCAGCCTTGGCGCCGGGCGCGAGCGCGCCGCCGTGCGTTGCGCACGAACCGAGCGGTTGCCGCGGTGGCGCCTAGCGCAGCCTCTGCAGCCTGTGGGGCGTGCTTACGCACCCACTGCGGGGCAGCGCCGCCGGCCGGGGTGGCTGGGTTCGCGGCGGTGGCGGCTGCCGCGGGGGCGACGGGGACTGCCGGTGGTGGCGGGGCTGCCGCCTTGGCGGGCGCTACGGGCTTAGCCGCCTCCTGCTCGAGGCCAGCAGCCCGACGACCAGCACAGGAAGTACTGCCACCTTCCGTGACATGGCGAGCTAGAGCACTCGAGCGCGCGAAAGCTCACACCGGGAGGCGAAAGCTGAAGATACACGCAGAAACCTGCTCATACGCTTAAGAGCTCCCCCCGTTCGCGATCGCTAAACTGAATCAGGGAAATCCGATCTTCGCACTAGGTATTATTTGAACGTGCCGCAAATCATCGATGTCTGCCCGATCAGCGAGCTCCCGCCCGGCGACAAGCGCCTGGTGGAATGGGAGGATCTCGAGATCGGCGTCTTCAACTGCG
>DATCNP010000164.1:0-6737 GCA_036565205.1 Solirubrobacteraceae bacterium
GCTCGAGCCGGCACCCCGCCGCAAGCTCCGGTCAAGGCGGGGGCGCAGCGCAACCGAGCGCAGTCGCCGTGATCCGCGGGTGGTCGAACGCCCTGCGGCACGGCGACCTGGCGGCGGCGGCGCGCTACTTCGCTACCCCGAGCCTGCTCGTCAACGGAGTCGACGCCGCCGGCCAGCCGCTGGCACTGGAGATCCGGTCCCGGCGCGAGGCTGAGCTCGCGAACGCCTCGCTGCCGTGCGGCGCAACGCTCGTCTCGACCAGCCGCCGGGGGCGCTTCGTCAACGCGCTGTTCAGGCTCTCCGGCCGTCCAGGACCCGGGGGCAGCAACTGCGCCGGCGGAGTCGGGACGACAGCGCGGACCGACTTCGTGATCGCCCACGGGAGGATCGTCCAGTGGATCCGCGCCCCGGACGATCCCGGTGACAACGGCAGCCCGCGCACTGGACCGACACCGCCTGCGCCGACGCCGCCCACGCCGACTTCACCGACGCTGCCGCCGGCGCAGACCACCCCAAACGGCGGCCCCGCCGTCTGACCGCCGCCGTCTCGGTCGCTTCCCGGATGAGCGCCGCTGGAGCGTCGGTCTACCCTTTGGGTCGATGGCCGGCCGCACCCGCGATCCCTACGAGACCCTGGGCGTCAGCAGCTCGGCGTCGGACAGTGAGCTGCGCGCGGCTTACCGCCGTCTCGTCCAGCTCCATCACCCGGACCACAACGCAGGCTCAGCTGAGTCCGCGCGGCGCTTCGAGGAGGTGCAGGACGCCTACGCCACGATCAGGGCACAGCCAAGAAGCGGCGCCGGCTCCGCGCCACCACGGCCAAACGCCGGGTCCCCGCCTCACGCCGGCGAGGATCCGAACCTCGAGGCAAGGCTTGCCGAGCTCGAGCGTCAGCTCAAGGAGGCCAACGCAGCCAGGGAGCGAGCTCTCCGGGCGGCGCGCGAAGCGGCACGAGCGGCGGCGACGAGAGCAGGCGCAGGGCGCGCCTCGGACGAGGAACTCGGCTACGTCTCGACGGACGACAGCTTCTCGAAGATCCTCTCCGACGTGGCCACCGAGCTTTCCGACCGGTTCTCGGATGCCCGCGAGCACCCGGTCACCAAGCGCGTCTCGGATCTGATCGACGAGCTCGGGTCCAAGCTGACCGGCGAGCAGCACAAGCGCTAGCTATAGCTAGGTCTCCCCTTCGTAATAGTCGACGCTGCCGTCGGCTCGCTTGACCATCAAGTGGTCTTGCGGGTTCCATACCCAGACGCCGACCTTGTCGCTGTCGGGGTAGACGGAGACGTTCGGCTCGTGGGCGCTGGAGAACATCACCACCCTCGCGGTCAGCTCGCCCCGGTTGGTCAGCTTGTGGCCGCCATCGGGGCCGGCGGGAAAGCGCATCACATCGCCGGCCTGGGCCTCCTCCTCGCCGTCCGGCACGCGCACCGCCACGCTGCCCTCGAGCACGATCAGCCACTCCTCAACGTACTCGTAGTGGTAGGGGCAGAGATTCTCGCCGGGCGGGATCTCGAACGCCTTGACGGCCAGCGGGTCCCCGATCAGAGCGCGTTCCGCGCCGCCGAAGTTGATCACCCCCGCGCGATAGCCCTCGGGATCGGTGTCGTCGAACTCGTAGCCGCCCGTGAGAACGTTGCCGAGCTTCAGCGTCATCACACCGTCTCCCCCGGCCGCTGGAAGATGATCTCCGGCACCACGCAGGCCGGCGAAACGCTGAGCAGGAAGCGAAGCGCCTGGGCGATGTCGTCGGGACGGATCATCTCCTCCGCCGGGACCGACTGCTTGACGAACTCGCTCATGTCGGTGTCGACGAACCCGGGACAGAACGCCACCGACTTGATCCCGTCGCCGTTCAGCTCCTTGTTCATCGACTGTGAGAAGGCGATCACGGCGGCCTTGGTGGCGGAGTAGACCGAGAGCCACGGCTGGGGCGACTTGCCGGCAATCGAGGCGAGGTTGACCACCAGCGCGCTCTTGTGCTCGGCCCCGGCGGCCTTCAGCATCTCCAGGGACTCGCGGTAGAAGACGACGATCGCCCGCAGGTTGACGTCGAGCTGCATGTCGACGTACTTGGTCTGTTGGTCGCCGGCCGGAGACCCGATCCCGACGCCGGCGTTGTTGACCAGCACGTCGAGACGCCCGAAGCGCTCGCGGTGGGCGCCCACAACCTGGCGGATGCCATCCTCGTCGGCCATGTTGGCCGCGACGTGCTGGATGTCGAACCCGCGCTCGCCCAGCTCATTGGCAGTGCGCTCGAGATCCTGGGGCTTGCGGGAGGTGAGCGTCAGGGCATAGCCCTCGTCACCCAACAGCTCGGCTAGCGCGCGCCCGATGCCACGGGAGGCTCCGGTCACGATGGCGGCACGGTCTGGCAAAGGGAGCGACCTTTCCTCGGGATGTCCAAGTACTGCAGTGCGGCAATCTAGCTTTCGCGCAGCCGCTCGCGCAGTCCCGCGATCATCAGCCTGACCGTCACCACGTCCGGTCCATGACCAGCGGCGTCGCCGGCACCAGCTCGTCGCCCGGCAATGGCCTAGCGATCACGCGCCTGCTCCCGGATCTTGCGCTTGTTCGTGCGGGCGACGTACTCGTCAACGCTGTAGCGCTCCTCGCGCCACGGGTCGCCTCGGTGGTGGTAGCCGTTCTCCTCCCAGAATCCGAGCCGGTCCCCATCGAGCAGCTCCAGCCGGTTGACCCACTTGGCCGACTTCCACAGGTAGAGGTGCGGCACCAGCAGTCGCGCCGGACCGCCGTGGTCGGGCTCGAGCGGCATCCCCTCGGCCTCATGCGCGATCAGCGCCGGATGCTCGAGCACGTCGGCGAGGGGGAGGTTGGTGCTATAGCCGCCGTAGGAGTGGGCCATCAGGTGGGTGGCGCCGGCCAACGGGCGGGCGCGCTCAACCAGCGTCCTGACCGACACCCCGCGCCAGCGCATCCCGAACTTCGACCACCTGGTGACGCAGTGGATGTTCCCGTCCCAGGTCGTCTGCTCGGCGGCGAGCAGCTCATCCCAGTCGAGCACGTATGGCTCGCGGACGGCGCCGTCGACCGACAGCAGCCACGTCTCCCTCGGCACCTGTGGGGTGGGTCCCGCGGTGAGCACGGGCCACTTCACGGTCGGCGACTGGCCGGGCGGCAGCGCCTCGGGGTCGATTCCGAGCGAGAGCGCGCGGCGCCGGCCGCGCTCGCCGAAGATCCGGGGCGTGATCGGCATCGGTTGATTGTCGCGTAGGGTGAGCCTGAGTATCGATTTCAAGCAAGGACTGATCTATGGCGAGGATGAGAGCGAGACGATGATGAGCGGAGATGCCCGCTTCCGCATGGTGCTGAGTACCGACGCGTGAGCGAGCGGCTGCGGGTCGCAGTCGTCGGCCACATCGAGTGGGTCGACTTCGTTCCGGTCGAGCGCTTTCCGGCGCCGGGCGAGGTGATGCATTCGACCGGCGCGTTCGCCCGTGCCGCCGGCGGTGGCGGCGTGGTCGCGGCCGTGCTGGCCGAGCTCGGTGCCGATGTCGACTTCTTCTGCGCACTCGGCGAGGACGAGTCCGGCAGGGCGGCCGCCGCCCAGCTGCGCGACCGGGGGATCAACCTTCAGGTGGCCTGGCGCGCCAGCGAGCCGACCCGCCGCGCGGTGACGCTGCTCGAACCCGGCGGCGAGCGGACGATCGTGACGATCGGCGAGCGCCTGCAGCCGCGTGGCGCGGATGCGCTCGACTGGGACCGGCTGCAAGCCGCGCACGGCGTCTACTTCACGGCCGGGGACGCGGAGGCGCTTGCGCGGGCGCGAGCCGCCCGGGTGCTGGTCGTCTCTCCGCGGGCCAGATCGGCCCTCGAGGCTGAGGCGATCGGTTTGGACGCGATCGTATTCAGCGCCGGCGACGCCGACGAGCGCAACTGGGCTGAGCGCTTTGCCGACCGGGCGCGGCTGCTGGTGGCCACCGAAGGACCGCGCGGCGGGCGCTGGGCGGGCGCGGAGCAGGGGCGCTGGGAGGCCGCGCCGCCGCCGGGCGAGCCCCGGGATGCCTACGGATGCGGCGACTCGTTCGCCGCTGGCTTCACATTCGGGCTGGCGTCGGGATGGAGTGTGAGCGAGGCGGCGGCGCTCGGGGCTCGCCGCGGGGCGCTGTGCCTGACCCGCGCCGGAGCGCCTTAGAAGACGGGATGCTCGCGGTAGTCGCCCCAGATCTCCTGGAGCCCGCCAACGATCTCGCCCTCGGAGGCGTGAACTCGCGCCGCGTCGAGTAGCAGCGGCATCAGATTTGTCTCGCCGGCCGCAGCGTCCTTGATCGCATCGAGCACGTCACGCAGCGCCGCTTCATCGCGTCCGGACTTGGCGACGCCGACGCGAGCCACCTGCTTCGGCTCCAGCGCGGGGTCGATTCGCAGGATCGGAGTTCCCGCGCCCTCACTCTCGGTGTTGGCATTGACCCCGACCACGATCCTGCGGCCGGCGTCGATCTCCTGCTGGAGCGTGAACGCGGCGTCCGCGATCTCACGCTGCGGGTAGCCGCGCTTGACCGCCTCGACCATCCCGCCGAGCTCGTCGATCTTGCCGAAGTAGTCGTATGCCTGCTCCTCGAGCCGGTCGGTCAGCGCCTCGACGAAGTAACTCCCTCCGAGCGGGTCGATCGTGTTGGTCACACCGGTCTCGTGGGCGATGATCTGCTGTGTTCGCAGCGCGATCCGCACCGCCTCCTCGGTCGGCAGCGCCAGCGCCTCGTCGTACGAGTTGGTGTGCAGGGATTGGGTCCCGCCGAGCACGCCCGCGAGCGCCTCGATCGCTGTGCGGACGATGTTGTTGAGCGGCTGCTGCGCGGTCAGCGAAACCCCCGCTGTCTGCACATGAGTGCGCATCAGCCACGAGCGCGGATCCTTGGCGCCGAATGTCTCCCTCATCTCGCGCGCCCAGATCCGCCGCGCCGCCCGGTACTTCGCGACCTCCTCGAAGAAGTCGATCTGGGCGTTGAAGAAGAACGACAGCCGCGGCGCGAACTCGTCGACATCGAGGCCCCGCGCCACCGCGTGCTCGACATAGGTGAGGCCGTCCTTGAGCGTGAACGCGAGCTCCTGGGCAGCCGTCGAACCGGCCTCGCGGATGTGGTAGCCGGAGATGCTGATCGGATGCCAGAGGGGCATGTGCTCCGAACACCACTGCACCATGTCGGTGACCAGCCGCATCGCCGGGTCGACCGGGAAGCACCACTCCTTCTGCGCGATGTACTCCTTGAGGATGTCGGTCTGGATCGTGCCGCCGAGGCGCTCGGGCCCGATTCCCTGGCGCTCGGCGGCGATGACATAGAAGGCGAGCATGATCGCCGCCGGAGCGTTGATCGTCATCGAGACGGTCACCTCATCCAGTGGGATCCCGTCGAAAAGGGTCTCCATGTCGAGCACTGTGTCGACGGCCACGCCCTCGCGCCCCACCTCGCCCTCGGCGCGCGGGTGGTCTGAGTCATAGCCCATCAGCGAGGGCATGTCGAACGCCGTCGAGAGACCGGTCTGCCCGTGCTCGAGCAGGTAGCGGAAGCGCTCGTTCGTCTCCTCTGGCGTGCCGAAGCCGGCGAACTGCCGCATCGTCCACAGCCGCCCGCGGTACATCGACGGGTAGATCCCGCGCGTGTACGGAAACTGGCCCGGGAGCCCGATCGAGGCGTCGACGTCCTCCGGAAGGTCGGCCCGCGTGTAGAGCGGATCGACCGGCTCCGCCGAGAGTGTCGTGAACGAGCTCTGGCGCTCGGGCGTCAGGCGGTACGCGCTGAGCCACTGCTCATAGCTGACCGGGAGGTCGTCGATCACCGTCACAGATCTGGAATTGTATTCTGCGACCTGCATGGCAGACCTCGCATGGCTCGACACGGTTGGCATCTATGGCGCGGGCTTCATGGGGACCGGAATCGCCGAGTCGGCGGCGCGGTCGGGCCTCGATGTGATCCTCTACGAGCCGGAGCAGGCCGCCCTCGACGGCTCGCGCAAGCGCCTGGAGACCTCGCTGGGGCGCGCCGTGGAGGGAGAGAAGCTGACGCGGCCGGAGGCCGATCGGCTGAGCGAGCGGGTGAGCTTCTCGACCACGCTGGAGGACCTGGCGCCGGCCCAGATCGTCCTCGAGGCGATCATCGAGGAGGTCGAGATCAAGCACGAGGCGTTCTCGCGGATGGACGCGGCGCTACCGGATGCGCGCTTCATCGCCTCGAACACGTCCTCGATTCCGATCGCCCGCCTGGGCTCGGCGACGTCGCGGCCCGAGCGCGTGCTCGGCCTGCACTTCTTCTCGCCCGTTCCGGTGATGAAGCTGGTCGAGGTCGTGGTCGCGCTCGACACGAGCCGGGAGACGGTCGAGGCCGCGCGCGCGTTCGCCGAGCAGATCGGAAAGCGGCCGATCGAGACCAAGGACCGCTCGGGCTTCATCGTCAACATGCTGCTGGTGCCCTATCTGATGGCCGCCGTGAGGATGTACGAGGATGGATTCGCCGGGCGGGAGGACATCGACGCCGGGATGCAGCTCGGCTGCGGGCACCCGATGGGTCCGCTGACGCTGTGCGACTTCATCGGCCTCGACGTGCTCTACGCCGTCTGCGAGTCGCTCTACGACGAATTCAAGCGCGACGAGTATGCGCCGCCGCCGCTGATGAAGCGGATGGTTGCCAGCGGCCGGCTCGGCCGCAAGTCGGGTCGCGGCTTCTACGACTACTGAGTGCGATGTCGCTCGAGCTGCTCGCACTGGTCAAGCACGATTG
>DATCNP010000165.1:0-2850 GCA_036565205.1 Solirubrobacteraceae bacterium
TAGCTTGACGGTAAGGTGTGGCGCTGCGATCATTTAGGCAAACCCCACCGCACTCGTACCTTCAAGTATTCTCGTTGATGGTGCCATGGGCTTAGCCTTGGCGCCCTCATGGTGCGGACCAGATTTACCCGCTCCCGGATCAAATCGTCCTTGCGCCAAGCGAGATGGCCGCGTATGCGCTCATGACCGGCCTGCGACTGCGCGCCGCCGTCGTGCTGCTTCGACGAGGTGTTCGAGTGCTGGCACGACTTCCTGCCAACCTCGGGTTTTCAGTCCGCAGTCGGGGTTGACCCAGAGCCGGCCGCGGTCGATCCGCGCCTCGGCGGCCGCGAGTAACTCCTCGATCTCATCGACCTCGGGGACGCGCGGCGAGTGGATGTCGTAGACGCCAGGGCCGATCGCGTTCGGGTAGGGACGGCCGTCGAAGGCCTCGAGGAGGTCCATGCCCGATCGTGATGCTTCGATCGAGAGCACGTCGGCGTCGAGGCGGATGACGTGGTCGACGATGTCGGCGACGTCCGAGTAGCACATGTGCGTGTGCACCTGCGTCTCCGGCCGGGCGTGCGCGGTGGTCAGGCGGAAGCAGTCGATCGCCCAGGTGAGGTAGCGGTCACGGTCGGACCGCTGGAGCGGCAGGCCTTCGCGGAGCGCCGCCTCGTCGACTTGGATCACGGCAGCGCCGGCGGCTTCGAGGTCGGCGACCTCGTCCTGGATCGCGAGCGCGATCTGCGTGCACGTATCTTCGCGCGGCTGGTCGTCACGAACGAACGACCATTGCAGGATCGTCACTGGCCCGGTCAGCATCCCCTTCATCGGCCGCTTGGTGAGTGACTGGGCGTGGCGCCACCAGCGGACGGTCATTGCTGCCGGGCGTGAGATGTCGCCGTAGAGGATCGGCGGCTTGACGCAGCGGCTGCCGTAGGACTGCACCCAGCCGTGGGCGGTGATCGCGAAGCCGTCGAGCTGCTCGGCGAAGTACTCGACCATGTCGTTTCGTTCCGGCTCGCCGTGGACGAGAACGTCGAGGCCGATCCGCTCCTGCATGGAGACGACCTCGGCGATGCGCTCCTCGAGGAACCGCCGATAGCCGCTGTCGTCGAGGCGCCCGGCGCGGTGCGCGGCGCGGGCGCGGCGGATCTCGGCTGTTTGCGGGAAGGAACCGATGGTCGTGGTTGGCAGCTCCGGCAGCGCCAGCCGTGCCCGCTGCAGCGCAGCCCGCTCAGGGTAGGAAAGGGCGCGTTTGCTCGTATCGGGTGAGAGCGCGGCGAGCCGATCACGCACCGCCTGATCATGGGTGCGCGGCGAGCGCTCGCGCTCCTCGACTACGGCGCGAGCCTCTGCGAGCAGTAGGCTCCGGTCGGCGGCGGGAGCTTCTGCGGCGAGGGCGAGCAGCCGCAGCTCGGCGAGCTTCTCGTCGGCGAATGCAAGCCAGCCGCGCAGTTGCGGGTCGACGCCGCTCTCTCGGGCCGCTGACCAGGGGACGTGCAGCAGCGAGCAGGAGCTGCTGATCGTCACGCGGCCCGAGCCGATCGCCTCGGTCGCACGGTCGATCAGCGCGAGCGCCGGGTCGGGGTTGGCGCGCCAGACGTTGCGGCCGTCGACCAGCCCGAGCGAGAGCCGCGTCGTCTGCCCGATCGCGACGAGCGCCGGGTCGAGTTGCTGGGGGGCGCGGACGAGATCGAGGTGAAGCTCTGCCGGCTCCAGGGCCAGCAGCCGCTCGAGCGTCCGGTCCCGGTGCAGGCCGGCGAAGTACGTGGTCAGGGACAGCGCGGGGCCTGCGGCCGCGAGCGCGCGAAAGGCGTCGGCGAACGCGTCGAGCTCGACCGCTGTGCGGTCGAGCGCTAGTAACGGTTCGTCGAGTTGCACCTCGGCGGCACCCGCCTGACCGAGCGTGCTGAGCAGGCTCGTGTACGCCTCGACCGCCGCGTCGAGCAGCCGCAGTGGACGGTCGTGGCCCTTGCCGAGTAGCAGGAAGCTGAGCGGCCCGAGTAGCACCGGCCGGGCCTCGATGCCGAGTGCGCGAGCCTCGTCGAGCTGCCCGAGCCAGTGGCCAGCCCGGGCCTGGAACCTCTGCTGTTCGTGCAGCTCGGGGACAAGGTAGTGGTAGTTGGTGTCGAGCCACTTGGTGAGCTCGAGCGGGCGGACGCCAGCGCCGCCGCGTGCGAGCGCGAAGTAGGCGTCGAGATCGTCGGTGTCGGGTTTGCCGAAGCGCTCGGGGATCGCCCCCAGCGCCCAGGCGGTATCCAGCACGTGGTCGTAGATGCTGAAGTCGCCGGCCGGGACGACGTCCACCTGCGCCGCGGCGGCCTGCCAGGCCTCCGCCCTCACCCGGCGCGCGGCTGCCTCCAGCTCGCCCACGTCGGTCGCTCCTGCCCAGTACGCCTCGAGAGCCTGCTTGAGCTCCCGGTTGCGTCCGATCCTGGGCAATCCAAGAACGGCGGTGCGTGGGATCACAGATTCCTCTCCTTGTTGCCGTGCGGCCCGTACGCGAGGCCCAATGCTACGCGGTGCTGACGGTCATCGCCCAGCGGGTACACCGACGGGCTGGATGGAGAACGAGTTTACGAAGCGATTCGGTAAGAACGAGGCCTTCGCGTACACGAGAAGCTACGCGGGGATGGCCACCTTCCAGATCGCGGAGGTTCTGCCGCGCCTCTCGGTCCTGCCGGCGGAGGTGGGCTGTGTGATTTCGACCAATCACATCAACCGACGGAGCTCCTCCTTCTGTCACCAACGTCTCAGGGAAGTACCAGTAGCCGGTGATCGGCCCGAGTAAAATCTCAGCATGGGACGGCTCACCTCTCACAACGTCGTGAACATCGCCGACCTCCGGCGCCTCGCCAAACGCCG
>DATCNP010000166.1:0-9109 GCA_036565205.1 Solirubrobacteraceae bacterium
CGCACGGCGGGGCCGGCGACCGGCGCCGGCCCGAGCGCGCTCGAGGCGGCCGAGGCTTGGGCCGGTGCTCGCGGCGGGGCGGCGTTAACGAGCACCGCGGCGACAACGAGGACGACCACGAGCGTCGTCGCCTCGGCCAGCGTCAGCCGGCGCAGCAGCAACAGTCGCGAATGGGGGTTGGCCGGTAGCGCCCGCGTGCGTGCGACCAAGGCGAGGAGAAGCGCGACGCCGATCAGCGCCGACTTGATCAGCAGCGTCTGGCCGTAGCCGCTCGAGAAGACGGCCCCGATGGAGCGGAACTCGGGGATCGCGGTCAAAACGCCGCTCGCCAAGACGATGAGCACGGTCGGCAGCGCGAAGCGTGAGTAGCGACGAGCGCCGCCAACCAGCGCCTCGCGCGGCGCCTGGGCGCGTACGACGATCAGGACGAGATGCGCCAGCGCCCCGAGCCAGACGGCGACGGCGGCGAGATGGATCGAGTCGGCGGCGACCGCCCAGCCGCCGTAACTCGAAGTGCCGGAATGGCCGCGCTCGGCGATGAAGACCACGGCCGCGAAGAGCGGCACGAACCCCGCGACCCGCAGCCAGCGCAGCGGTACGAGCAGAGCCGAGACCGCGAGGGCAATCAGCGTCGCCAGCGTCAGCTCGCCCGGCCGCGTCCCGAGCGCGTCGGCCAGGGCGCCGCCATGCAAGCCGGAGGCGAAGTCGCCGCCGCGCTGGTCTCCGGCCAGAAGGACGAGCTCCACCAGCGCCCCGGCGGCGGCGAGAACAAGGCCCGTTGCGACCGGCGCCGCGATCACAGTTCGTTGCGCAGGGGTGCGGCGCCAGACGACACGCTCGCTGAGAAGGCCGCCGAGGGCGAGGGCAAGCCCGATGAAGAGGAGCCAGCTTGCTGTGACCTCCAACGACGACGTGCTCTGGGAGCGGTTACGGATCGCCGGGAGCGCGCCGGCCGAGCCCGCGGCGAAGGCGAACTCGCCGAGCGAGATGTGACCGTCGTCCGAGAGGACGCGCCAGTGGACGACGAAGACGCCGCGCAACTTCGCCGGCAGCGGCTGACGGACGATCGCCCCGTTTGAGCGCGGGCGCCGAAGCGCGATCCCCTTGCCGCCGGCGGTACGCAGGCTGACCTGTTCGCTGCCACGGACGAACGGCTCTGAGTAGTAGAGCGTGAGCACCGCTGGCGGCTTCACCAGACGCGCGCTGGCCTCGGGATCCGAGCGGATCAGAAACGAATGCGCCGCAGCGGCCGCCGGCAGAGCGACGGCGACGGCGATCACTGTCGCGACGGCGCTCGTGAGGCGGAGTGGGGTTGAGCGAGCGAAGGGAGGCATGTAACTCCTACCGAGCTATAGTAGGTGGGCGCATGCTTAGTGGATTGCTGATCGCGCTGGTCGTCATCGCAGCCCTCAGTTGCCCGGTGATGATGCTGCTTGGCCGGCGAGGGATCGGGCCCGGTTGCGCTCTGATGGGCTGCCAGCCGCGCCGCGACCAGGATTCACTTGAAAGCCTCCGCGCGCGGCAGCGCGACCTTGCCGCCCGCATCGACGAATTCGGGGAGGTTGAGCAGACGCCAACGCCGGTCGCGAGAACGGCGACTGAAGCTGCCGCTAGCGGAGAGCGCTGATCTGCTTGACCTGAATCAGACGGCCGACCTGTCGCTCGAAGCGGAAAAGGCCACGGACACTGACCTGCTCGCCGCGGTAGCGCCTGACCAAACGCTCGGGCTCGAGCGCAACCAGATCTTGTTGCCGGTCGGCGAGGACGAAGTAGTGAGAGTTGCCGCTTCCCTGCTCCTCGACCAGGCCGCTCGTCACGACCTGCTTGCCGAAGTAGGCGTCCTGGTTCGCCGCCAGCTTGGCGAGGGAGATCGCGCCGCTTCCGCCACAGCCGGCGAGAAGTTAAGGCGATGGGGGCAGAAGCGCAGACGCCCAAGACGCCCTGCTGGGTCGTTCGCTGTAAGAGAGATTTAAGCGTCGGCAACTACCGTCGAGTAGCAGGAAAGGCATAGTTTGCACATCGACTCGTCTCCCGATAGCGATCTGCGCCCCTACGGCCGACGCGCCTTTCTCGCCGTCATGGCCGGCGGCCTGTCGTCGCTGCTTTGGGCGCGACCGGTCTGGCGCTTGCTCAGCCCGGCAACTGACGTGCTGCCCTCGTCGGTGCGCCAGGTGTTTCCGAGCGGCTGGCGGATCTATACCGTCGCGGCGACGATGCCGAGGTTCGACCCGGCGACGTGGCGGCTGCGCATCGACGGGCTTGTCGAGCGGCCGCTCGAGCTCAGCTACCGCGAGCTGCGGGCGCTGCCGCGCGCCGAGCAGGTGTCGGACTTCCATTGCGTCACCGGCTGGTCGGTCAAGAACGTCCGCTGGGCCGGCGTCCGCTTCCATGACCTCCTGGCGCAGGCACGGCCGCTGCCGCGGGCCGGGGCGCTGACGTTCGTCTCCGCCGAGAAGCCCTACGTCGACTCGCTGGCGCTCGACCAGGCCTCCCTGAAGGATGCGCTCTTGGCCTACGAGATGGACGGCCGGCCGCTGTCGCGTCCACATGGCGCACCGGCCCGCGTCGTGATCCCGGAGATGTACGGCTACAAGAACGTCAAGTGGGTCGAGCGGATCGTCGTCAGCGAACGGCCCAGCGACGGTTACTGGGAAGTGCGCGGCTATGACCGCAACGCCTGGGTCGGCCGCTCGAACGGCCACTACGGCGGTGCCTGAGGTTCGCTACCTCAGGCGCTTCTCGCGCAGCGAGCGTGCCCTCCACTGGATCCACGCGAGCGCCTTCTTCGCCCTGCTTGCTTCGGGCCTCGTCCTCTATCTCCCCGCGCTCGCGGAGAGGGTCAGCCGCCGGCCGCTGGTCAAAGCGGTCCACCTCTACACCGCGCTCGCCTGGGCAGCGGCACTGGTGCTGATCGTCCTCGTCGGCAACCGACGCCGATTGCGGCAGACGCTGCGCGAGCTCGACCTCTTCGACGGCGACGACCGGCAATGGCTCCTGGGGCGCGACGTTCCCCAGGGGCGCTTCAACGCCGGGCAGAAGCTCAACTTCTGGCTGACGGCGGCCTTCGCCGCTTTATTTGCGATCTCGGGTTTTCTGCTCTGGTACGGCGAGCGCGACACTCGCTTTCGCTTCGCCAACACGATCTTGCTCCACGACGGACTGATGTACGTCTCACTCGTCGTCTTGGTCGGCCATCTCTATCTGTCGTTGATCCACCCCAGCACGCGCCACTCTCTGCGCGGGATCACCCGCGGCGAGGTGCGGGAGGAGTGGGCCCGTAACCACCATCCGAAGTGGGCGGAGGCTGAGCTCGGCCCCGCGCCGGATCTCGATCGGGAAGAGCCGACCGTCATCTAGACCTGGCAGTCCCGTTTCGCTGCAGTGCTACTAAGCTGTAGTTGTGCGTCGCTTGAAACGCATCGGTTCGCGGGGCGGACTTGTCGGTTTGCTCCTCCTCATCGTCGCGGCGAGCGCGGTGGCGGCGCCACGACTGCTGCGCGGGCACAGCCAACAGCAGGCGCGCTCGGAGGCGATCTCGAGCAGGGATTCTGATCGGGTGCGCTTCGACTTCCTCCGCCGGCAGCACAGCAACCGCTGCGGCATGCCGGCCTCGGCGCTGAACGCGATGGCGCCGAGTGCGCGTCTGCAGGGCTCGTGCTGCTTCCCGATGGACTTCCGCTCGTACGTAAACCAGGTCCGCGATCTGAAGCGTTACGCCGCCGTCGCCCTGATTCCCAAGGACCCCTACGACATCCCGGTCAGCCTGGGCAAGCGGCTAATCGGCTACCAGAGCATCAAGTTGACGGCGAAACAGCAGCGGATCTACAACCGCGCCAAGCCGCTCTCAACGACGAAGGGCCCTTGCTGCTGCCCCTGCTGGCGCTGGACGGCTTTCGAGGGTCAGGCCAAGTACCTGATCAGCCGGCGTGCGTATTCAGCCCAACAGATCGCCGGGGTCTGGAGCCTCGAAGAAGGCTGCGGCGGCCCCAGCCATAGGTCCTAAACCCGCCGCCGGGCCGGTAGCGTAATTCGATGCCCGACGCGGTCAGACCACCGGATGCTCGCGCGGCGCGCGAGACCGAGCGCGTCGTTCGCCTCTACGAGAAGCAAGCACACAAGTACGACCGGGAGATGGGCTTCTACGAGCGGTTGCTGTTTGCGGGTGGGCGCGCGTGGGTCTGTGCGCAGGCCACCGGTGAGGTGCTCGAGATCGCGGTCGGCACCGGCCGCAATCTTCCCCACTATCCCGAGGGTGTGAGGCTGACGGGGATCGAGCTCAGTCCGGCGATGCTCGAGATCGCCCGCGCGCGGGCGCGCGAGCTCGGCCGCGACGCCGATCTGCGTGTCGGCGACGCCCAGACGCTTGACTTTCCCGACGAGTGCTTCGACACCGTCGTGTGCACGCTCTCCCTCTGCACGATCCCCGACGAGCGCGCCGCGGTCGCCGAGGTACGCCGCGTGCTGCGGCCAGCCGGTCGATTCCTGTTGCTCGAGCACGTGCGCAGCCCGGTCTTGCCGGTGCGTGCGGTGCAGAGGCTGCTCGACCCGCTGCTCGTCCACTTCGGAGGCGACCATCTCCTCCGCGAGCCGCTCGACCACTTACGGGCGGAGCGCTTCGAGATCGAACGGCTCGAGCGCTCCAAGCTCGGGATCGTCGAGCGCGTGAGAGCCCGCAAGGCTGACGTCGCTGCCGCGAGTGGCACGACCGCCAGCGGGCCGATCAGGGCGTAACGTGCGCGCCGCCCTGGAACGTCCCGCCGCGAGAGGGGCGCGTGATCGTCGCGATGCCTTGCTCGAGCGTTTGCGTCGAGACGGCGCCGGGGATGTGGGCGACGATCCTCCCCCGTGCGTCGATGAAGTACGTCTCTGGGACGCCGGTCAGGCCGTAGTTGTTCCAGGTTTTGTTACCGCTGCCGTCGCGGGTCGACACGTAGTTCACCGTGTACTTGCGCGCGAAGTCGCGCGCATCGTCGCTCAGGTCCTTGATGTCGACGCCGACGAAGGCGACTTTGCCGCCGTGGCGGAGGGCGGAGGCGTGGAGGATCGGTGCCTCCTGGCGGCAGGGGACGCACCATGAGGCCCAGAAGTTGAGGGCGACCGGATGTCCGCGCAGCTCGCGCAGATCGAGCTTGCCGTCAGTGATCGTTGCCTTGAGCTCTGGCGGCCAGGTCTCGGTGTGCGGCCAGAGAACGCCAAGGGTAAAGGTGGGCGCGGCCGGCTTCTTGCCGGCGGCGATGTGGGCGACAAGGCTGGAGCCGCGGCCGGCGGCCAGCGTCGCCCAGACGAGGAGACCGAGCAGCCCGGCGACGGCGGCGACGGCTGCGAGCTTGAACGGAAGCAACCAGCGCGTGCTTGTCTGCGCAGCGGTCGCTTCCTGTCGCTGCGGCCCGGCCGGGTCCTTTGGTCTGGTTACAGGCTCCGCCACCAGTCGAGGTGCAGCCAGGTGAGGGCGTGCTGCGCGTAGATGTTGAGGACGAACAGGTAACCGGTGAGGAGGAGAACACCCATTGAGATCAGGAGGGCACCGCCGACGCGCTCGACCATGCGGTAGTGGCGCTGCAGCCGTTTGAACGTGGCGAGCGCGCGTGTGAAGCCGAAGCCCACGACCATGAACGGTGCCGCAAGGCCGAGCCCGTAGACGGCGAGCAGGAGCACGCCGCTTTGCAGTGAGGCCGTCGCACCGGCGACTGTCAGGACGGTGGCGAGGATCGGCCCGACGCAGGGCGTCCAGCAGAAGGCGAAGGCAACGCCGAGCGCGACCGGCCCGCCGCGCCGTCGCGCCGCCGCCTGGATGCGCTCGGTCCAGCTCGGGCCTAGGGAGCCCGACCAGCCGACGCCGAGCAGCGAGAGGCCGAAGAGAACGATCAGGCCGCCCGAGATGCGGTTGAGCCAGAGTCGGTGCTGAGTCAGCAGCTCACCGATCACCGACGCGCTCGCGCCGAGAGCGACGAAGACGGCCAAGAAGCCGACGAAGAAGAGCGCGCTGGCGATCGCTACCGGGCGAGAGACGCCGCGCTCGCGCCCGGCCATCTGCTCGAAGCTGACCCCGCTGACCGTCGATAGGTATCCGGGAATGAGCGGCAAGACGCAGGGCGAGATGAACGACACGAGCCCGGCGGCAAACACGAGTGGGAGCGACTGGCCGGCGACGTGCATCGCTCTAGGAAGGCTGCCTGATTCCCGGCCGCGGCACCGCGAGCAGTGTCATTCCGGCCCGCCCCGGACAACTTTTGCTGTCAGCCTCCTGGGCAAATGCCCAAAAGCCACTCTGCGGGCGCGCTCGTCCGGTTTCGCCGTCGATACAGGAGCGGGCCACGGTCTCAACGCCGTCTACTATAGATCGGTAGGAGAGAGTTGATCGCCCTCCCGAAAAGAACCGCGCTTCACCTTTGCCGGGCTCGGCCTTGCCGCCGCGCTACTGCTTCCAACTCCAAGGAACGAATATACCCTGCGAGGGTATGCTCGTTCCGGAGCGCGTTGCGTTCAGACGATCGGAAGGAGAAATTCGATGGGCGAATCGATCACCTACACCGTTCCCGGCGTGCATTGCGGTCATTGTGAGGCCGCGGTCAAGAAGGAGGCCTCGGCTGTTGCCGGCGTTGCGTCGGTGTCTGTGGATCTGGAGAGCAAGCTCGTGACGATCACCGGCGAGCAGCTCGATGATCAGGCTCTGCGTGCGGCGATCGATGAAGCTGGCTACGAGGTAGCGAACAAGGTCAACTGATGGCTGTCGCAGCTGAGAGCGGGCAACGCGAGCGAACGACCTTGGCCTTGCAGGGGATGACCTGCGCTGCTTGCGCGACCCGGATCGAGCGCAAGCTCAACAAGCTCGATGGCGTGGAAGCGGCGGTCAATTTCGCGACCGAAACGGCGGCGGTCAATTTCGATCGCTCGCGAGTCGCGCTCGCAGACGTCGTTCGCGCGGTCGAGGCAGCGGGCTATGGAGCGGCGCCGGCCAGCGAGGCGAGCGCCGACGATGCGGCTAGCAAGCAGCTTCTGCGCCTGGTCGTTGCGGGTGTCCTGACGACCCCGCTCGTCGCGATCGCGATGATCCCGCCGCTTCACTTTGCCCACTGGCAGTGGCTTGCGTTTGGGCTTGCCACGCCGGTCGTGTTTTGGGGCGGCTTCGGCTTCCATCGCGCGGCGCTCGTGAACGCACGCCATTTTGCGGCGACGATGGACACGCTCGTTTCGATTGGCACGGTGGCTGCCTGGACGTGGTCGGCGGTCGTGCTCTTCGGCGGCCTCGACGCGGACACCTACTTCGAGGTCGCCGCTGTGATCACAACGCTGATCCTGCTTGGTCGCTTCTTCGAGGCACGCGCGCGGCGCCGCTCAGGGGCGGCGATCCGCGCCTTGCTCGAATTCGGCGCCAAAGAAGCGCGTGTTCTGCGTGGCGGTGAGGAGGTCGCCGTTCCGGTTTCCGAGCTCGTTGTCGGCGACCGCTTCATCGTGCGTCCTGGCGAGAAGCTGGCAACCGACGGTGTGGTCGAAGAAGGCGCTTCGGCGGTCGATCAGTCGATGTTGACGGGCGAGCCAGTGCCGGTCGAGGTCGGCCCTGATTCGGAAGTCGTGGGCGCAACGATCAACAAGTCGGGGAGCCTCGTCGTGCGCGCCACCAAAGTGGGCGCCGACACTGCGCTTGCCCAGATCGCGCGGCTTGTCGCTGAAGCACAGGCCGGAAAGGCCGACGTGCAGCGTCTCGCCGACCGTGTGTCGGCGGTGTTCGTTCCGGTCGTGCTCGTGATCGCGATCGCCACCGTCGGCGGCTGGCTCGCCTTTGGCGCTAGCGCGGGCACCGCCTTCACGGCAGCGGTCGCCGTCTTGATCATTGCCTGCCCCTGCGCGATGGGACTCGCCACACCAACGGCGCTGTTGGTCGGCACCGGCCGCGGCGCCCAGCTTGGAATCCTGATCAAAGGCCCTGGGGTGCTTGAGCAGACGAGGAAGATCACAACGATCGCGCTCGACAAGACAGGCACGATCACCGAGGGCCGGATGCGCGTCGCTGCGGTCGAGCCGGTCGGTGACGCATCGCGCGAGCAGTTGCTCCGTTACGCGGGGGCGGCCGAAACGGGGAGTGAGCATCCGCTGGCGCAGGCGATCGTCGCCGCTGCCCGCTCGGAGCTCGGCGAGCTGCCGCATGCGAGCGACTTCCTCAGTCACGCCGGACTAGGCGTCGAGGCCGCCGTTACCGGCAAGACAGTCGTCGTTGGGCGTCCCGCATTCGTGCAGGAGCGCGGCTGCAAGCTCGACGGTTTCGCCGCGTCGAACGAGCGGCAGACGGCGCTGGGACGAACGCTCGTTGCCGTCGTCTGGGACGGGCGCCTCCAGGGAGTGATCGCTCTCGCCGATACGCTCAAGGCCTCGAGCGCGGAGGCGATCCACGATCTTCGTGCGCTTGGTCTTGAACCGGTGCTCCTGACCGGTGACAACGAAGCGGCGGCCCGAGCAATCGCCGACCAGGTCGGGATCGAGGAGATCCGCGCCGAGGTTCTCCCTGGTGAGAAGGCGGCGGCGATCGAGAAGCTGCAGCGCGAAGGCGCGGTCGTCGCGATGGTCGGCGACGGTGTCAACGACGCGCCGGCGCTCGCGCAGGCCGACCTCGGCCTCGCGATCGGAACGGGTACCGACGTCGCGATCGAGGCCTCAGACCTGACGCTCGTCTCCGGCGATCTACGTGCCGCAGCCGACGCGATTCGCCTCTCTCGCCGGACACTGGCGACGATCAAGGGCAACCTGTTCTGGGCGTTCGCTTACAACGTCGCCGCGATCCCGCTCGCGATTGCGGGGATCCTCAGCCCGATGATCGCCGCCGCCGCGATGGCCTTTTCGAGCGTCTTCGTCGTGACCAACTCGCTGCGTCTGCGCCGTTTCCGCAGCCTCCGCGTCAACCGCCTCCCCAACAAAGGGGGCGCACGGAAGGGAGCGAGCCCTCGCCCGCCCCCTTCTAGCTGGCGCGCTAGTGCAGTTGGCCGCGGATCGCGCCGCCCGGGAACGCTGTCGTGTGGTAGTTGACGTAGTAGGCGTTCGGGTTTTGGCAGAGGGCAGCGCCGGTCGTGCCGGCGTTCGGGGTTGCCACGCCGCTCTGTTTGATGTGTCGCGCGCT
>DATCNP010000167.1:0-12352 GCA_036565205.1 Solirubrobacteraceae bacterium
GGGTGGTCGAGCTTGGGGTCTACGAGGGCTCTTCCGCGGTAGTCCTGCTCCAGGCCCTGAGCGCCGACGCCGAGCTGCATCTGGTCGATCCGTTCGTCGACGCCAGCGGCTGGGCACTACGGCCGGGATGGCGAGCGAATCCGACCGCTACCCGGCTCGCCGTGCGCAGAGCGCGGCACGGGGGCACCACGGTCCGCTGGCATCTGGCGCGCAGCCAGGACGTCGGGCGAACTTGGAGCGCCGGCCCCGTAGACCTGGTGTTCATCGATGGCGACCACAGTTCGGAGGGCTGCCGGGAGGATTGGGAGGTGTGGCACGGCCACGTGATTCGGGGTGGAGCCGTCGCGTTCCACGATGCGCGCGCCGGCCGCCGGGACGGCGGCGGCAGCCCAGGGCCGACGGCCGTCGTCGATGAACTGTTCCGTGACGGACCATCGCCCTGGAGGATCGTCGAGGAGATCGACACGCTGGTCGTGGTCCGGCGCAAGGGTTGACGTCCGCCGCCTGAGCCTGAGCGCCATCACCGCTCAGACGGACGCCGGCTCGCTGCTGGGCGCGTCGGCCTGGGTACCCCCCACGGTTGGCGCCGGCGTGTCCCTCGATCGCCTGCCGAGCACCTGCTCGATTACGCGACGCAGCTCACCCAGTGGGTCCTCAGGGAGCTCGGCGCTTCGCCACGCAACGTGGGCGTCCGGCCGCACCAAGACGCAGCCTTCGTCGGTGACCTCGGATAGCCGCGACCAGTCGTCGTAGGTGTCGAGCACGGCTCGGCCGGGTCCGATCTGGTGGCACGCGATCTCGAAGCCCAGCTCGTCACCCAGCGTGGCGGTAGCTTCGATCCAGGACTCCCCCCCGATCCCGGTCAGGACCGTGAAGCGGCCCTTGCCGACGAGGTCGAACGTGCTCACCCGCCGGCCTTGGTGCTCGAGCCAGCAGTGCGGCAGGTGTGCGCCCGGCCAGGTGGTCGCGTGGTAGTACAGCTCCGGGTCCCGTGTGTACTCGGGCTCGGGGGTGCCGTCGCTCCCGACCGCCGTCGAGGTGTAGCGCTGTCCGAGCTCGACGCCGTGAGCGTTGAACTCGTAGTTCTTCAGCTCGATCGCCGCTCGCAGCTTGTCGCGCTGGTCGGCCGCGGCGGCGCCGACCCCCTTGCGCGCGGCCATGTTGCGGATCAGCTGCTCGGTGTCCGCGGTGTCGAGCAGCCCGAGGGCATCGAAGATCGGGCCGAACTCCTCGATGCTCTGGTTGGCCCGGGTCACGATCTGGCGCCCGATCGGGGGGCGCTCGCTCTCGTAGCTGTCAAGCAGCGATGGCTCCGCCCGGCCGTCGAGCACATAGGCCAGTTTCCAGCACAGGTTGTAGGCATCGGCGACCGAGGTGTTGGAGCCGAGCCCGTTGCTCGGCGGATGGCGATGCACGGCGTCGCCCATGCAGAACACTCGGCCCTTGGAGTAACGCGTGGCGTAGAGGCGGTTGTTCGTCCACAGCGAGGTCGAGGTGATCTTGATCTCGATCGAGTCATCGCCGATCAGGTTCCGCGCGATCTGACGAGCGTGCTCGTCGTCGATCTGTGGGGCCGGCCCCCGGATGTCATAGCCCCAGACGATCAGCCACTCGTTCCACGGCCGCACCATCCGCACCAGCCCCATGCCGATGCCGCCGATGTCGGACCCGGGCTGCATCACCCAGTAGAGAACGCTCGGACGATGCGCGACCAGACGCGAGAGGTCGGCCTCGAAGACGATGTTCATGCTCCCGGCGATATCGGCCTGACCGTCGAACGGGAGCTCGATCTGGTCGGCGATCACGCTTCGCCCGCCGTCGGCGCCGAGCAGGTAGCGAGCCCGGATCTCGTACTCGGAGCCGCCGACGCGGTCGAGCACGTGCGCGGTCACTCCTTCCTCATCCTGGGTCAGTGAGAGGAACTCGGTGTCGAACCGCACGCGGGTGCCGCGCTCGGCTGCGGCTTTCAGCAGGATCGGCTCGAAGTACGTCTGCGGGAGGTCGATGTGGTCGCACGGACTGGCCAGCCGGTAGTCGGCGCGACGGGCCGGATGCGTCCCCCACGTGTGCAGACGACCGAGCTCCTCGCCGGTCAGGCTGGTGCAGAAGACGGTGTCGCCCATCAGCTCGTTGGGCACACCGAGCTCGATCATCGGCCGCTCGAGCCCCATGTCGCGCATGATCTCCAGCGTGCGCTGGTTGGTGATGTGAGACCGCGGCGTGTTGGCGGTCCAGCGGTATTTGGTCAGCATCATGTTGCGCACGCCGTACGTGCTCAGGAACACCGCGGCGGAGCCGCCGGCCGGCCCGCTTCCGACGATCAGCACGTCTGTGTCCAAGACCCGCGTCATCGTGCGGGTGCGGCGGTCAAGCGGGCGGGCTCGAGCACCAGGTCGTAGTTGACCGTGTAGAACGGCTCACCTCGCTCGCTGCCGTCGGGCGCGCGACCCGGCTCGTGGCGAGCGAATGGAGCGATCAGTGATTCCTTGACCCCGAACACGGCATCGGAGTCGAGGTACCGATCGCCGTCGACGAACACGTGCGTGATCAGTACCTCGTGGCCGGGCGCCTGGACGCGGAAGTGGATGTGGGCGGGGCGCATCGGACTCCGGTTGCCCGCCGCCAGCAGCTCGCCCACGGGACCGTCGTCGGGGATCGAGTAGGCGACCGGTATCACCGTCCAAAACAAGAACCCGCCGTCGGTGCCGGCGTGCAGGTGACCCCGGCCCCGGGTCACCTCGAGGCCGGCGCGCTGTACGTCGTAGAAACCATCCGAGTCGGTCTGCCAGACGTCGATCCGCGCGTCGGGAATCGGCTCTCCCGTGGTCGACAGGATGCGCCCGGAGACGAAGCACGGAGATCCGGGGGCGCCGTTGGCCACGTCGCCGCCGAGCTCAACCCGGGGCGCGCCATCGACGAAGAACGGCCCGAAGACGGTCGATTCGGTGGCCTGATCGGACGGTCGGTGGTTGATCCCGACCACCAGCATCGAGAGCCCGAGCACATCGGAGAGCAGGACGAACTCCTGGCGGCGATCGTCGGTGATGTGACCTACGCGGGTCAGGAAGTCGATCCCCTTGAACCACTCCTCCTCGCTCAGTCCGACCTCGCTCGCAAAAGCGTGCAGATGACGCACGAGCGCCTGGGCGATTTCGCCGAGGCGCTCGTCACGGGGGTTGTCGAAGCTCGCCACGACCGTCCGGGTGAGCTCGTCGTTCGACAGGTTGCGGGTGGCGGTCGTCGGCGGCACGCGCCCCTCCTCGTTGATCATTGATGGCGACCGGTCGAGTTCAGTGGTCGATCAGATCCTAAAGCGCCGGCTCGCTGTGCTCCGGTCCCTCCGACAGAGCGCCCGAGACGCGTGCCCGTCCGGCCGTGAGCAGAGCCGTGACGATCAGCGCCACCCCGACCAGCTGCAGCGGGCTCGGGGACTCGCCCAGGATCAATGCCCCGAGCGCAACCGAGCCCACCGGCTGCACGGTCAGCAGAACCGAAGTCATGGCGGCGGGCAGGCGCGGCAGCGAAGTCGTGATCAGCAGCCAGCCGAGCACCTGCGAGGTGATCGCGAGCGTTATCAGCCAGCCGGCGCTCGGCCAGCTCGGCACCAGACGCGCGTCGCCGATCACAACTCCAGCGATCACGCACAGGGGAAGCGCGACCGCGGTGGCCTCGAACAACGGCCCGGCTGGGCGGCGGAGGTCCGCGCCTGCGCGACGCAGCAGCAGCAGGAAGCCGACGTAGGTCACTCCAGCTCCGGCGCCGAGCAGCGTGCCCCGGGTGGGCGCGCGCCCGTAGGCGCCGTGGTCGAGCGCGCCGGAGATCAGGAGCACGCCCAGCACCGCCAGCGGCAGCGCGGCGAGCACGTTCCGGCCCGGCTTCTCGGCCAGCATCGCCCACGCCACCAGCGGTACGAGCACGACCTGGATGTTGGCCATCACCGTCGCCAGCCCGGCGCCGACGTCCTTGATCGAGTTGTGCCAGAGGAGCAGGTCGGCGGCGAAGAACACACCGCTGAGAATCGCCGCGCGACGGTCCCGCCACACCCGGGGTCCGAGCCGTTTGTCCTCGCGCCAGGCCAGGAGCCCGAGGATCGGCAGGGCGTACGCGCAGCGGAAAATCGCCGCCGTCGAGGGCGAGGCGTGGCTGAGCCGTACGAGGATGCTCGAGAAAGCGATCGCGACCGCACCGAGCACGGCCAGCGCCCGCGGATTTGCGGCCAGCGAGCCCAGGCGCGTCGATGACGGTGTGATCGAGGCGACGCTCATTTCAAATGTTCCTATCACGGGCGCGCGCGCCACATAGGCACGCGAGTGAGGCCCTCTCGCGCCGCGCCGTGCGACGATGGCGGGTCCGATGGCGCAAGCGCAACAGACCGCGGTGGTGCGTGAGCTCTGCGAGAGCAAGCTGCGCCAGAACTGGCGCGAGGGCGTCCGCCGCTCCGACGGCGCCCGGTTCGCCTACACGTGTCCGAGCCCGGGCCAGTATCCGTGGCAGTGGTACTGGGACTCCTGCTTCGCCGCCATCTCCTGGCGGCGCTTTGACCGCAGTCGATCGCGCCGTGAGCTCGAGTCGCTGCTCGCCGCCCAGCGCGAGGACGGCTTCATCGGGCACACGATCTTCTGGGAGACGCCGCTCTGGGGGTTCCGGCGACTGACCTACAACGTCACCTCGCCGACCGCGCTGATGACCGCCAGCATCCAGCCTCCCGGGCTGGCCTGGGCCTGGAGGATCGCCGTCGGCGACCCGAGCGAGGTCCCGGGGATCCGTCGCCACCACGAGTGGCTCTCGGAGCACCGCGATCGCGATGGCGACGGCCTGATCTGGATCGTCCAGCCCGACGAGTCAGGGCTCGACTCCTCGACCCAGTTCGATTCGATCTGGGGCCGGCGAGCGCACGGCCTCCCCGGCTTCGTCCTGCTGGTCAGGCGAAACCGCCGCCTCGGCTACGACCTGCGCCGGATCGACGCCGCCGGCGGTCCGGTGTGCTGCGAGGTGATGACCAACGTCCTCTACAACCTCTCTCGGCTCGCGCTCGGGCTGCCGTCGCTGACCTACACGATCGTCGAGCGCATGTACGACGAGCAGGCCGGGCTGTTCAGGCCGATCGCCCGGCCCGAGCCGCGCGGACTGCCGGCGGTCACCTGGGCGGCGCTGGCGCCCCTGGCCCTCCCCGACCTCCCGGAGCAGATCGGGCGCCGCCTCGTCGAGCAGCACCTGCTCGATCCCGCCCGCTTCTGGCTCCCGTATCCCCCGCCGTCGGTGTCCGCCGCCGACCCCGGTTTCACGCTGAGCGACAGGAGCGTATGGCCGCACAACCACCGCTACTGGCGGGGGCCGACCTGGGTCAACGCCGCTTGGCTCCTGTGGCTCGGACTAGTGCGTCTCGGCTACGACGAGCCGGCGTCAGAGCTGGCGGCGAAGGTCGCCGCGATGCTCACGGCCCAAGGCCTACGTGAGTACTACAACCCCTACACGGGGGCCGGGATGGGCGCCGTCGACTTCGCTTGGTCGAGCCTGGCGATGGAGCTGCTCGAGCCCGACCCTCGGGCTGCGGTCAGCTACCTCGAGGCCTGAGCGCTCAACTCTGGTAAGTCGCAATCGCCGCGGTGATGCGATCGAACGCGGGCTCGACCTCGGCGCGCCCGGCGCAGGGCAGCCAGAACACGCCCCGGACGATCCCAGCCGCATCGAGTCGCTCGAAACCCGCCGGGTCCGCGGCCATCCCGACCAAGGTCACCGGGATCGGCGAGCGCCCGGCCTCGGATGCCTTCTGGGCGAGCTCGGCGCAGCGCGCGATGATCTCCTCGGTGCTGCCGCGGTTGGGCATCCACTCGTCGCCGTAGGCGACCACGCGGTCGAGCACCTTGGGCCCCTCGCCCCCGACGAGGATCGGCGGATGGGGCTTCTGCTGGGGCTTCGGCCAGCTCCAGATCCGCTCGAAGTTGACGTACCGCCCGGAGTAGCTCGCCTCGTCCTGAGTCCAGATCGCCTTCATCGCCTCGATTCGCTCGCGCATCAGCCCGAAGCGACGTGCCGGGTCGGTGCCGTGGTTGCTCATCTCCTCTCGATTCCAGCCCGCGCCGACCCCGAACATGAAGCGTCCGCCAGAGAGGCGGTCGAGCGTCGCCACCACCTTGGCGGTCACGATCGGATCGCGCTCGATCACCAGGCAGACGCAGGTGGCGATCTTGATGCGCTGGGTCGCGGCGGCGACCGCGGTGAGCGCGAGGAACGGATCATAGGTCCGGCCGTAGTAGTCCGGAAGCTCCGCGCCGCCGGGCCACGGCGTCTCGCGCACCGCCGGGATGTGGGTGTGCTCAGGAAACATCAGCGACTCGAATCCGCGCTCCTCGGCCATCGTCCCGAGCTCCGCGGGAGACGGCGTCCGCTCGGTAGGGAAGATCGCGACCCCGAATTTCATCGCGATTTCAGCCTACCGAACAGGCTCCGCGCTAACGTGGAGGTATGGCAACAGAACATGACATTCAGCTCACCGACGAGCAGTGGCGAGAGCGACTGAGCCCCGAGCAGTACGAGGTGCTGAGGAGACACGGAACCGAGCATCCGTTCAGCGGCGAGTACGTCGACGTGAAGGACGACGGGACCTACCGCTGTGCCGGCTGCGGTGCGGAACTGTTCAACTCCGAGACGAAGTTCGACTCCGGCACCGGCTGGCCCAGCTTTTACGAGCCGGCCGTGGCCCAGAACGTGGAACTGCGCGAGGACCGGAGCCTGTTGATGAAACGGACCGAGGTCCTCTGCAGGCGCTGCGGCGGACACCTGGGACATGTCTTCGACGACGGCCCGGCACCGACCGGCCAGCGATACTGCATCAACTCCGCCGCGCTTCAGCTCGACACGGAAGCAGGAGACTGACCACCTGCGCGCGGCTCGCGCCGCGCGCAGGTCACTCGTCCGAGTCCCGTTCGGAATCGCCCTCGTCCGCGAGGCGTTCGCGCGCGCGGCGCTCATGGATCTTCAGGTACACGAAGCCGGCCACGGCCAGCAGGACGAGGCCGATCGCGGCGTACACGCCGAAGCTCGAGATCGCATTCGCGGCGGCGCTGCCGGCGAAGTAGCCGACCAGCCCAAAGGTCAACCCCCAGGTGATCCCGCCGAGCGCGTTCCAGAAGAAGAAATCCCGGAAGCGCATCCCGTTGATCCCGGCCAGCCAGGCCGCGACGAAGCGAACCAGCGCGATCCAGCGGGCGAAGAACACCGCCTTCGGCCCGTGCTTCTCGAAGAACCGGTCGCCGGCGACTATCAGCCGCCGGCGCCGGGCATAGAACGGACCCTTTCCGGCGAGCACCTCGCGGCCGAAGCGGCGGCCCAGAAGGTAGCCGGCGTTATCGCCGATGATCGCCGAAGAGATTCCGATCACCAGCACGAGCCAGATCTGGAGCTTGCCCTGGCTGGCCAGCACGGCGGCCAGGACGAGCGCCGTTTCCCCCGGCGAGGGGACGCCCATCGACTCGAGCCCGATGATCGCGGGCAGCAGGTAGCCGAGACCGCTCGAGATTCCGAACAGCGCGGCAAGCGTGCTCATCGAGGCGAGCCATCCGGCTCGCGAGGTCTCACGTCGGCCCCTGGTTGCGCAGCAACGCCAGCAGCGACAACCCGACCGGCAGCGTCCGGCCGCGAGCCAGCCAGCGCGCCTCGGCGCGGAGCAGACGCTCCAGCGTGTCGTTGAGCCAATCCGGCCCGAGCGTCAGATCGGGGCTGTAGGAGTTCGTGTGCGACCGCCGGCGTTGGGCCAGGCGGACGGCCGCCGCGGGCGCCAGCAGCAGGCTGTTGAACGACGTGATCCGCGCGACCTGCCATCCGGCGTCCAGCGCGGCCTGCTGTAGTGAGCCGCGCAGGTAGCGTCGGTAGTGGTGGTTGGCCTCGTCGTGCACCGACCACAGCGCCGGGTAAGCCGGCACCGTCACCAGCAGCCACCCGGCGGGCTTGGACACGCGACGCAGCTCGCGCAGCGCTGCGCGATCGTCCGGAGTGTGCTCGATCACGTCGAGGCAGGTGATCAGGTCGAACGTGTCCCCGCTCCACGGGAGCTCCTCCAGCCGGCCAACCTTGACTTCGCCATATCCGCGTCGAGCCGCGACCTCGGCCGCGTCCGGGTTGAGCTCGATCCCCTCCACCGCGCCGTAGCGAACCAGCTCCTGAAGCGTGCGGCCCGAGCCGCAGCCCGCATCCAGCACGCGTGCCGGATTCGGCAGCGCGAGACGATCCAGCTCGGCCTGGATGATCCGCCTCCGGCCCCGGTACCACCAGTGATGCTCGTCGACGTCGAGCATCGTCTGCATGAGTCGCTCGTCCATTTCGGGGATGCTGCCAGTTAGCTCACGCGCGCGCAGCCGCGCGGGGTTCAGCCGACCGCGACCGGCTCGTGCTCGGGCGCCTGCGCTGCCGGAAGCCTGAGCGTGAAGCGAGCTCCCGGGCCAATGGCGTCCTCCAGCACGAGCTCACCGCCCATCCGCTCGGCGAGCTCGCGCCCGATCGCCAGTCCCAACCCGAAGCCGGCCTTGCCGCCGGTCTCGCGCCCGCGGTGAAAGCGCTTGAAGATGTGTTCCCGCTCGTTTTCGGGCACTCCGGGCCCTTCGTCGCGGACACTGATCGAGACCGCGTCTCCGCGGCTCAGCTCGATCGCGATCTGCGAGCCCTCGGGGCTCATTCGCACGGCGTTGTCGAGCAGGATGCGGAGGATCCGAGCGACGCTACCCGGGTCGCCAAGCGCCCAGACCGCTCCGGCAGAGCCGTCGAGCGCTGGCTCGATGCCCCGCTCGGCGGTGCCGAGCTCGAACTCGGCGATCACCGCGCGGCTGAGCTCTCCGAGTTCGACCGGCTCGGAGCGGAGGTCAACCTCGGCGTCGAGCCGGGAGAGGTCCAGCAGGTCGGCGGCCAGCCTGGCCAGGCGCCGTGATTGAGCGCGGGCGCGACCGAGCAACGCCCGGGCGTCACTCAGGTCCAGGTGCTCATCGCGCAGGTCGTCGTCGAGCAGCTCGAGCATGCCGTCGAGCGAGGTCAGCGGCGTTCGCAGCTCGTGCGATGCCGTCGCGACGAAGGCTCGCCTGGCCTCCTCCTGGTGCTGAAGCTGGAGTTGCATCGTGACCAAGGTTCGAGCCAGGTCTCCGACCTCGTCGCGAACGCGGTCAACCGGCACCTGCACCGCCGGACCGCCGTCGGCCAGCCGGAGCGCCGCCTGGCTCAGGGTGCGCAGCCGGCGCACGAGCCTCGCGGCCAGCGGAATGCCCATCAGCAGTGTGAGCACCAGCCCGGCGAGCGCGGCGGTGATGAACGCGCGCCTGACCACGGCGACCGCGCCGGCGACCTCCGGAATCGGCTTGCGGATCGCCAGCACGTATGTGTGCACTGCGTTGCGCCCGGAGGCGGCCGGCAGGCCATGGGCACCGATCAGAACCGGGCGGGCGAGCCTCGCCACCTGCTGGCCGTCGCTGGTGCCGAAGCTGCCCACCGGTCTCCCGGTCTGAAACGCCTGCACGACGTCGACGAGGTTGTCGTTCGTCCCGGCCTGCACCGGGACGCTCGCCAGCAGGGTGAGCGGGTATCCGATCAGGCTGACCTCGCCGCCGGTGAGAGCCTGCAGCTGGGCGACGGCACGCTCGAGCGGGCGGGAGAAGTCCGCCGGACCGTTGCCGTCCCCGCCGAGGTCCTCGGGCCTGAGCCGGTTGAATGTCGGGGCCGCCGTCCGGACCTGGGTGCTGAGCGTCTTCAGCTCCGAGTTGCGCAGCTGCCGCTGGAGCGGTCCCAGGAGCGCCACGGCGGCGACACCGAGCGTCGCCACGGTGGTGACGAGCACGGCGCCGAGGATCCGGCCACGGAGGCCGAAGGGGCCACGCCACCGTCGCGTCGGCACGCTTACGGCCCTCGCAGCCGATATCCCGCGCCGCGGACCGTGAGGATGTACCGCGGCTTCTCCGGCTCCGGCTCCAGTTTCTCGCGCAGGTGCCGGATGTGCACATCGATCGCGCGCGGGTCGCGGTACGCGCTGTCACCCCAGATCGCGCGTAGGAGCTCCTGGCGGTTGAGCAGCCGGCCGGGATCGGCCATCAGCGCGTCAAGCAGCTCGAACTCCGAGAAGGTCAGCTTTATCGGCTTGGATTCGATCGTCACCTCGCGCTGGGCGCGGTCGAGCGCGATCGGTCCGACGACGAGCACTTCGTCTCCCATCGCCCTCGTCCCCGCGCGGCGCAGGACAGCGCGGATCCGGCTGCGGAGCTCGGCCAGGCCGAATGGCTTCGTGACGTAGTCGTCGGCCCCAGCCTCGAGCCCCAGCACCGCGTCGGCCTCGGAGTCGAGCGCGGTCAGCATGATGATCGGCACGACGTTGCGCCGCCCCCGCAGCGTGCGGCAGACCTCGTAGCCGTCGGGCCCGGCACCGAGCGCGACGTCGAGCAGGACGATGTCGAAGTGCTCGGTGCTGGCGCGGTCGATCGCCGCACGCCCGTCCGCGACCGCGAGCACGCGATGTCCCTCACGCGAGAACGAGCGCGTGAGCATCTCGCGCAGGTCTGACTCGTCGTCGACCACGAGGATGCTGAGCGAGGTGCCGCCGTTGCGCGGCCCCGCGGCCGGCGGTGCGACGGCTGGGCCCGAGCGCTCGTTCATTTCACCGCGGCCTCGAGCTCGCGCTTGGCCTGACGGGGCTCGACAGCGCGGACGGGGATTGCGCGCGGCGCCAGGCGACCTGCCGCGGCGACTGCCCACAGCACGACCAGCCAGGTGACCGTGGCCAGCGTGACGTGGACCCAGACCATGTCGGTCGGTAGCTTCAGCTCGTACTGGACGCTGCCGACGAGCCCCTGGGCCGCTAGCAGCACCCCCAGCACGGTCAGCGGCTCGAGCACGTCCTCGTCGGCGCCGCGGCGGCGGCGCAGCAGCCAGACCGCGATCACCGCAACACCGAAGACCGCCGCGATCGTGGCGTGCTGGTGGATCACCCACTGGAGCGTGTCCGCACCCTTGAAATGAAGCCGGTGGATACGCTGCCCCGGGGCCCCGCCGGCGTGCGGCCCAGCCGCTGTAGCCGCGGTCCCGGCGAAGATCGTCAACGCACCGAGCGGCGCCAGCGCGCGGACCGACCAGACGGACAACCGATCGTCGGCGCGGGGGCGCAGACCGGGCTCGTGACTCGCCCGCCAGGCGAGCGCGACGGCGGCGACCAGCACGATCATCGAGAGCGCGAAATGGGCCATTACGAAGCCGGGGGCGAGGTGCTCGCGGACCGTGAACCCTCCGAGCACGGCCTGAGCCACGACCCCCAGCGGCAGCAACGTCGCCAGCACCGCGAGATCACGCCGGAACGGCCGGCGGGTGAACGCGAGCACCATCGTGACGATGGTCAGAACCCCGACCAGTCCCGAGATGGCGCGGTTCCCGAACTCGATCAGCGCGTGGGTGGACAGCGGCGGGAGGTCCCTGCCGAAGCACTTGGGCCAATCGGGGCAGCCCAGCCCCGAGCCGGTCAACCGGACCGCCGCGCCGGTCAGCACGATCAACGTCAGGGCCACGAGCGTCGCGTACGCCACGCGACGGAACTGCGTCTCATCAACCCTCAGTCGGGCACCGATCGAACGTCCGGGCACGAGACCGAGAATGTCACAGAATCGAGCGATCTACCCCTCATAGGCGAACGGCAGTGAATCCGCGAGCTCGGCCAGCCGCGGCGCGCCGCGGTCCCGCGCCGAGGCCACGAGCTCGAGCTCAGTGGGCCATTCGATGCCCACGTCCGGGTCATCGAACGCGAACCCTCCCTCGGCCTCCGGGTCGTAGTAGGTCGTGCACGCGTAGACCACATCAGCCTCCTCGCTCAGCACGCAGAACCCGTGAGCGAAGCCATCCGGGCAGTACAGCTGCTGGTGCTCGACGTCGTCGAGCCGGAACCCCTCCCACTGACCGAACTGGGGCGAGCCGCGGCGGATGTCGACCAGCACATCGAAGATCGCGCCCCGCGCGCAGCGCACCAGCTTGCCCATCCGGGGCTGGAAATGCATTCCGCGCACGATGCCGCGCCTGGAGCGGGAATGGTTGTGCTGGACGAGCTCCCCCGCCAGCCCAAGCTCCGCGAACACGTCCGCGCGGTAGGACTCCAGGAAGAAGCCGCGCTCGTCGCCGTGGACGACAGGCTCGATGAGGATCGGGCCATCGAGTCGTGTCTCCAGGCTGCGCACCGGGCAGAAGGCTATTACGGCGGCCGGCTAAGGGATCATGAATCCCCCGGATAGGCCGATAAGCTGACTACCACTGCGGACGTCGCAACTTTAGCCTCTACCGTTCGTCTCAGCCTCGTATGGCCCGCTCGCCTTCGTACCTCGCCGTTATCCCTGCGTATAAC
>DATCNP010000168.1:0-6886 GCA_036565205.1 Solirubrobacteraceae bacterium
GTAGACGAACGCCGAAGCTCGCTGGTCGAACGCGATGTCCAACTCGCCTTCCTTGACGCGCTGATCGAGCCATGCCCCGCGGAAGATCAGCCGCCGGAGCCAGTGCACAAGTGAGCGCTCGGACGGACCGACCAGCTCCGGCCAGCATTCGTTGACGTGCTCGCCGAGCGCTGAGGCCGGGTCACTGACCTCGCCGTTGACCACCAGATTGATCAGATCCTCGGCCTCGTCCTCCTCGACCACGTCGGCGAGGAAGCCGAGCTTGCGAGCGGCCTGCTCACAGCGCTCGCGAAAGTCGCGCTCGTTGAATGTGAACCGGAGCTCCCCGTACTCGAGCACGAAGTCTTCACCGGAACTGTAATTCCCGCGGCGGTACATGAGGCGTCGAGATCATATGTGGGAATCCTCTCTGTCTGCAGCGCCTGAACGTGATGTTGCACGGGGAGGGGAGGTTTTCGGCTCCGTAGCGCCTCTCAAGGTCATGGACCCAGCTCGCGCGACGATCCTCGTGGTCGAGGACCACGGCCCGACCCGGCAATTCCTGGCCGAGAATCTCGCCGCCGACGGCTACCGGCCGGTGCAGGCCGAGTGCGCCGGCGAAGCCCTACGCCTGATCTCGACCAGGTTGCCCGACCTGGTTGTCGTCGATCTCCGCCTTCCCGACCGCGACGGCTTGGAGCTGCTGGGCAGCGTCCGCGGGGCCGAGCGCCTCGCCGGCGGAGTCGACCCCGAGCTGCCGCTGCTCGTGCTCTCGGGCCGCGCCGGCGAGCTCGACCGGCTGCGCGGCTTTGAACGCGGCTGCGACGACTATGTGACGAAACCCTTCAGCTATCCGGAGCTGCGCGCGCGGATCGAGGTGCTTCTGCGTCGCAGGGACCGGCGGCAGTCCGCCACCAGGACGCGCGTGGGCCCACTCGAGCTCGACGTTCTCGCACGTCAGGTCTGGCTTCGTGGACGGCCGCTGGCCGTGTCGAAGAAGGAGTTCGCGCTGCTCCGTGCGCTGGTGGCGGAGCCGACCCGCGTGTTCACCCGCGAGGAGCTGCTGCGCGACGTCTGGGGCTTTCGCGCGATCGGCCAGACCCGGACGATCGACTCCCATGCCTGCCGCCTGCGCAAGAAGCTGAACGCCACCGGTGACCGGTTTCTGGTCAATGTCTGGGGGGTCGGCTACCGGCTGCTTGACGGCGAGCTCGAGCCGTGAGTGCGGCCGCCGCCTACCTCGGCTGGATCATCGCCACCGTGGCCGCGGCGGGCGCTCTGGTGTCACGGCGCAGCGCCGGGATCAGGCGCGCCGTCGTCGCACGGGCTTGCCATGAGCTACGGGGGCCGCTGACGGCGGCTCTGCTCGGGCTCGAGCCGGGGCTGCGGTCCGGGGAGCTGGGATCCGGCCGCCTGCGCGCGATCGAGCTCGAGCTCAGGGGCGCCGCGCTCGCGCTCGACGATCTCGCGGACCCGCGCGGAGGATTGCGGCACGGGCGCAAAGGGGAGACGATCGAGTTCGATGAGCTGCTGGCCGAAGCGGTCGAGGCGTCGCAGGCGAGCGCTGCCGCCGGCGGATGCCAGCTCCGAATGCTCTGGACCGGGGGACGTGCCGTCGTCATCGGCCACAGGCTTCGGCTCGCCCAGGCGACCGGCAACCTGATCGCCAATGCGATCGAGCACGGGGGAGGCTTGATCGAAGTCCACGGCCATGCCGGCGTGGCCAACCTGAGGCTGGAGGTGACCGACGACGGACCGGGCCTCAGCGCGCCGGTCCCCGAGCTCGCCCGTAGGGCCGGGCGCAAGCTCGGATTGCGCGGCCACGGCCTCGCCATCGCCGGCGCGATCGCGCGAGACCATGGCGGACGCATCGCCTCGGCCCCGAGCGAACGTGGCGCGAAAGTAGTGCTCGAGCTTCCGGCCAGAGTGCAGCCTCAGCGCGAGGACACGGGCGAGCGCGGCTGAAGGCCGGAGGCCTGGCGGCTTTGAAGCTGCCCGTCGGCTGACGCACACGCTGCGGACGGAATAGACGCCCGCCTGCAAGCGGGCGTTCAGATGTCGGAACTGCAACCGATCGTGCGCTTTCCGAGGCAGCGCCGCTCGGCCGTCGATGCGGCGGCTTCCTTCGTCGCGGTGGGACCTCGACGCCGCCTGGGGGTCGTTAGAGCGACCTGGTGGGAGAGACGGTGGGTTTTAAGTTGCAAAGTGGGAAGGAGTGGGTTATCGTGGCGCTCGCATGCGGAACCCGGGTGGCAGGGCTCCTCCCACCCAGCCACCCGGGTTCAGATTTCGGTCAGTCGAGTGAGAGACCTTGAACTTCCGCGGAACCTTCGAACACGCGCTCGACGCCAAGCACCGGCTGACCATCCCGGCAAAATTTCGTGGCGCGCTCGCGAGCGGCGTGGTGATCGCGGCGTCGCACGAAGTCGGACCGGGTGCGCCTCGGTGCGTGGGGATATGGACGCCCGAGGCCTACGACAAGTTCACGACTTCGACGCTGGCCGGTCTCAACCCTTCCTCTCCGGACGCACGGGAGCTCAAGCGCTTCTTCTTCAACGCCTCGATCGACGCTGAGCTCGATTCGGCCAACCGCGTGATGATCCCCCCGAACCTCATGACCTACGCCGACCTCCAGAAGGAGGTGGTCGTGACCGGCTCGGGCGAGTGCCTCGAAGTCTGGGACCGGGCGCGCTACGCGCAGAACTTCGAGGATGTCCTGACCCGTATTCCCGAGATCGCTGCGAGCCTTGGCGACACTGCTTGACATGACCAGGACCCACATCCCGGTTCTCGCCGGTGAGCTGATCGACGTGCTCGATCCGCGCCCGGGCGAGACCGCGGTCGACTGCACGGTCGGCGGAGGGGGTCACGCCCGGCTGATCGCGGAGCGGATCGGGCCCGCCGGGACTTTGATCGGGATCGACCGCGACCCGCTGGCCGAGGAGCGCTTCGCCGCCCTGGCGGCCGAGGTCCAGTGCGAGACGCGCTTCATCCGAGCGGACTTCGTCTCGGCGCTGGCCGACCTCCACGACGAGCGGTTTCGCGCGGATCTCATCTACCTGGATCTCGGCATGTCCTCGATGCAGGTCGACACCTGGGAGCGGGGCTTCTCCTACTCCTACGACGCCCCGCTCGACATGCGCATGGACCCGGACCAGGAGCTGACCGCCAGAGAGATCGTCAACACCTGGGACGAGCGACGCCTGGCGCGGCTCCTGCGCGACTACGGAGAGGAGCGTTACGCCGGTCCGATCGCGCGCGGCATCGCCCGCGCTCGCCGCCGAGAGGAGCTCCAGTCGACTCAGCAGCTCGTCGAGACGATCAAGGCCGCCGTCCCGGTGCCGGCGCAATTCGCCGGCGGTCACCCCGCCCGGCGCACCTTCCAGGCGCTGAGGGTGGCCGTAAACGACGAGCTGGCGCAACTCGACTCTGCTCTGCCGGCGGCTTGGGATCTACTCGCGGTGGGCGGACGTCTGGCGGCGATCTCGTTTCACTCGCTTGAAGATCGTCGCGTCAAGCGCTTCCTCGCCGGCCGAGCACAGGGTTGCATCTGCCCACCCGAGCTCCCGATCTGTGTCTGCGGACGGGACCCGGAGGCCGAGCTTCTCACGCGCCGTGCGATCGCCCCGACTCCGGGCGAGATCGCGGCGAATCCCCGGTCAAAGTCAGCGCACCTGCGCGCCGCCCGCAAGCTGGAGGTCCCGACGACATGACTCCCACCGCCGTAACCCCCGCTGGACGGAAACCGGGCGCGAAGGCGCCCGCTGCAACTCGTACCGGTGGGAAGGCGCCCGCCGCCCGCACCGCCGGCCATCCCGGAGCGATCCGGCACCGCACCCGTCCCAATACCCCCCGGCGCGTCTCGGGCCCGGTACGGGAACCCGGGCGCGGAAGGGTTCAAGCTCGTCCTCCGAAAGCGCCGGTCCGCGGCGCGCGCCCGTCCGTCCTGACAACGCCTCTGGCCCAGCGCGCCGCCTCGTTCGTCCGCGCGCTCCCTGACCATGCCTGGCTCGACCGGATCATTCGCGGTCGGGCGTGGATCCCGCTCCTGGGCGTGATGTTGGCCGGGATCGTGGCGATGCAGGTCGAAGTCCTGAAGCTGAGCGCGAGCATGGGCCGCTCGCTCGAGCGCAGCACCGCGCTCCAGAGCCGGAACGAAATCCTGCGCGCGTCGGTCGCCGGGTTGGCAGACGATCAGCGGATCGAGCGGATCGCCGCCGGGTTGGGGATGGTGATGCCGGCGCCCGCCGCGGTCAACTTCCTCGCCGCGCAGGGCGGCGCCAACGTCCAGGCCGCCGTCGCGGGCATCCATCAGCCCGACGCGGCCACATTCACCGCGATGCTGCCGGCCACGGGTGCCGGCGTCGGCACCTCGGTTGCGACCTCGCAAGGAGGCTCGGCCTCCAGCGCCGGAACATCGTCGACGAGCTCCTCACCGACGGGAAGCTCGACCACGCCGAGCACGACGCCGGCGGCGAGCTCCGCAAGCGGCGCCTCGACCCCGGCCGCGAGCGCCCCGACAACGACTAGCCCGGCCGCGACGACGGCCTCTCCGCCGGCGGCATCGAGCCCGACAGCGGGGCAGCCGTCCAGCTCCGGTCAGGCCAGCACGAACGGCGGCGCGGCTCCGGTCGGAGGCTGACGGTGCGGGTCGCCGTCATCGACCGGCGCATCGGAATCATCTTTGCCGCGTTCGTCGCGCTGCTCGGCGTCGCCTTGCTGAGGGCGGCCTACCTGGGATCGATCAAAGCCGGCTCCCTGCAGCAAGTGGCGGTGAGTCAGCAGGTGACGAAGGTGACCGTCCCGGCTCCGCGCGGAATGATCACGGACCGTAACGGCGTCGAGCTGGCGATCTCCGAGTCAGCCGACGATGTCGTCGCCGACCCCTACCTGATCAAGGATCCGCTGGCAGAGGCGCAGAAGCTCTCGCCGCTGCTGGGTATTCCGACGCTGTCCGTGCTGGCAGAGCTTTCCAAGCGGCACACAGGGTTCGTCTACCTCGCCCACCTGCTAGCGGCCGACCGGGCCGACGCGATAACCAAGCTCGGGCTGGACGGCATCTCGCTCGTGCCGGAGGTCCGCCGGTATTACCCCCGCTCCTGGGCCGCATCGCAGGTCCTCGGCGAGGTTGGCTGGGGTGACCAGGGAAGCAGCGGGCTCGAATGGAAGTTCAATCGCGTGCTGCGGGGCCAGGACGGCGTCAGGCGGATCGTCAACGACGCAATCGGACAACCGATCTCGATCGATGACGTGCACCAGACTTTGCCCGGGAAGACGCTCCAGCTGAGCATCGACGCCGCTCTGCAGGACGAGGTCGAGCAGGTCCTCGCCGGCGTTGGAGCACAGTACTCGCCCAAGGGCGCGACCGCGATCGCGATGGATCCGAATACCGGCGCGATCCTGGCGCTGGCCAACTGGCCGCGCGTGAACGCCAACGACATCTCCGGAGCGCCCTCCTACGCCAACGAGAATCGCGCGGTCAGCTTCAACTATGAGCCGGGCTCGACCTTCAAGGCGATCACCGTCGCCGGCGCGCTCCAGGACGGATTGGTCTCGCCCGGCACCCAAGTACAGGTTCCCTCGGTGCTCCAAGTCGCCGACAGGAAGATCCACGACGCCGAGAGCCACGGCAACGAGACGCTGAGCGTGGCCCAGATCCTCAAGGTCTCGAGCAACATCGGTGCCGACGAGATCGGCCTCAAGCTGGGCTCGCAGCCGTTCGACTACTGGGTTCATCGGTTCGGCTTCGGTTCCCCGACCGGGGTCGATCTGCCCGGCGAGGAGCGGGGGATCGTGCTGCACGCCTGGCAGTACTCGGGCTCGTCGATGAGCAACCTGCCGATCGGCCAGGGCGAGTCGGTCACGCCGATTCAGATGGCGGCGGCGTACTCCGCGATCGCCAATGGCGGCATTCTCAGGCCGCCCCACATCGTCAAGGCGATCGGCGGCAAGCCGACCCAGCCGGCCGCGGGCCACAGGATCATCTCCGCGACGACAGCCTCGGAGCTGCGCGACATGCTCCAGGGCGTCTTTGCCGACGGTGGAACGGCTTCAGGGGCGGCGATTCCGGGCTACGACATGGCCGGCAAGACGGGTACGGCAAACGTCGTCGTCAACGGCGTCTACTCGAACACGAAGTACATTGCGTCGTTCATCGGCTTCGTGCCGACGCAGCACCCCAAGCTGCTCGTCGCCGTGATGGTCGACGAGCCTCGGGGCGCGATCTTCGGCGGCTCGGTCGCAGCGCCGGCGTTCCAGAAGATCGTGGGTTGGGCGGTCCCGTACCTGGGCATCTCGCCGCGTTAGGCAAGCGCTGCCAGGCACGGGTTTGAATGGACCCGGATTGGGGCCGTCCACCGCCTACTAACGACTGGAACTGTGCTACGGCAGAACTAGCTGGAGAAACAGGATGGCGCGTTGTGCGCTGGGCACCCAGCACCCGTCGGGTCGCCCTGGGGGACATCACTGAATCCGCCGCCAACCTGGGCAGTCATTTCGACCAGATCACCGTAGTCGCGGATCGTCGGTGCTTCGTACATCGGTTCTCTCATGATTGGAGTTGGCAACGCTCTGCTCCTTTCGTGAACATAATAATAATAACAAGGCCCGATCCGGGCTGCAACCACACCGTAATCCGGCGAAAGGCGGGGCCGGGGTACCGGTTTTCAAACCCCCGGCCGACCGGCCATCATCCGCAACCAGGACTCCGCGCCGGCAACGTGCCAGGCCTCCGCGAGCCATTGCTGCGATCCGGGCTCGGACGGGCCCGGACGCTCCGCGAGCAGGCGACGGCGGACGCTCGCGATATCGGTAAAGGCCGAGATCTCGGGGTCCCCCTCGAGCAGGCTTTCCAGCCTGATCAGCGAGTCCTTGCTCGTCATGGCCTCAAAGTAGAGCGGCGCAAAGT
>DATCNP010000169.1:0-8923 GCA_036565205.1 Solirubrobacteraceae bacterium
GCGTGTTCGGCGCGCTCGCCCTCGTCGCGTGGGCGCTGTTACTGCTCACAACGGTGACGTCACTGGACGCCGGCCGCGCACTCCGCGCACTCACCACCGCCTGCGCCCTCGCGCGTTGGGCTGCGCTGCTGCACGCCGCCGCAGCACCTCCGGCACGCACCGAGGGGCTAGGCGCCGCACTCCACGTCGGGCGCGTCGCACTGAGCGCGGCAACGGCAGCGTCGGCGATCGTCGCTCTCGCGATCTGCGGTCTAGGCCCCGGCGCGGCGGCGCTCGGCGCGACTCTCCTCGTTTCCGCGCTCTCGGCGGTATTCGCTCGACGGACACTCGGGGGCCGGACTGGAGACACCCTCGGCGCGACGGTCGCAATCGCCGAGGTTGCCGTGTGCACGATGTTGCTGGCCGTCTGGCACGGCTGAGCGGATTCTCGCGCTGATACGCGGCGACGACCGCTTCCCAGCTGGAGGCGGCGAGCGTTGGACTGTGGCGCTGTCATCGCCGCTCCGGACGAAGTCGGTCGTCTGATCTGACGCTCGGTGCGCTTCTGTTTCCCCGGGATTCCGGCACTCGGGCCGACACTGCTGAGCCTGAGAAACGCAGGCGTGACAAGGCTCGCGGCCTCGACACGCTCCCATTCCGCCGGTTGCAGCCACCTCGGTTGTCTCAAGGAGATGACCGTTCTCACTGAGGTGCAAAGCACTCGCCCGCTGCGTCCGGAGAGCCCCGCTTTCGGTCTGGCACGCGCCTCGGCGGTGATCGGTCGAAAGACCCGGAATGCGCGGCAAGCGCGACTGAGGGCAGGCTCGCTGTTCCCTGGGCCGGGCAGCGATCAAACCACGTGCTGCGCCGGCGGTAGGGCTGGAAGGATTCAGCGATGACGCGACGCGGATCACCGTCCCTCGATCACCTCGAACACGAGCGCAACAACAACCCCATCCGGTTTCGACCCCGTGTCGGCATAACTCGCCGCTCGGGATGAACCGATGAGCTTCGCCGGTCAGCGCGGTCTCAACCTCCGAACGACTGAATCGACCGACCTGAAAGGAACCGCGATCCCAATGACCCTCGACAATCGAACGCGCTGGTTTGCCCTCGTCGTGCTGTGCCTGGGCTCGTTGATGATCGTGCTCGACTCGACGATCGTGAACGTCGCGCTGCCTTCGATCCGGAAGGACCTCGGCTTCTCGCAGACCACACTCGCATGGGTGGTGAACGGCTACCTGCTCACCTTCGGCGGCTTCCTGCTGCTCGGCGGGCGGCTCGGAGACATCTATGGTCACCGCCGCCTGTTCCTGGGCGGGATCGCTCTGTTCACGGTGGCGTCGGCCGCGTGCGGCGCGGCGAGCAGCCAGGCCGTGCTCGTTGCAGCCCGGATCGTCCAGGGCTTCGGCGGTGCTGTCGTGTCCGCGGTCGCGCTTTCGCTGATGATGTCGCTGTTCGTCGAACCGGCCGAGCGGGCGAAGGCGATGGGCGTGTTCGGGTTCGTCGCGGCCGGCGGCGGCACCATCGGCGTTCTGCTCGGCGGGATCCTGACCGACGCCTTGAACTGGCACTGGATCTTCCTGGTCAACATTCCGATCGGAGTTGCCGTCTGCGTCCTGGCGCTGAGGGTGCTGCCCGCGGCGAGCCGTTCGGAGGCCGCCGGACGCATCGACGCGGCCGGTGCCATCACCGTAACCGCGGCGCTGATGCTCGCCGTCTACGCAATCGTCAACGGCAACCAGGCTGGATGGACGTCCGGCCAGACACTGGGCCTGCTCGCAGGCGCGGCGGCCCTGCTGGCGGTGTTCCTCGTGCTCGAATCGCGGGTCAGCTCCCCGCTGATGCCGCTCGGGCTCTTCCGGTTGCGCAACCTCGCCACCGCCAACGTGGTCGGCGTCCTGTGGGCTGGAGCGATGTTCGCGTGGTTCTTTCTCTCAGCGCTCTACTTGCAGCTCGTGCTCGGATACAGCCCACTGCAGGTCGGCCTCGCCTTCCTCCCTGCGAACCTGATCATGGGGGCGTTCTCGCTCGGCATCTCGGCCAAACTCGTGATGCGCTTCGGCATCAAGCTTCCGCTCACAAGCGGGCTGCTGCTGGCGGCCCTCGGCCTCGTGCTGTTTGCCCGTGCTCCGGTCGGTGGTCGCTTCGTCACCGACGTGCTGCCCAGCATGATCCTGCTCGGATTCGGCGCCGGCGTGGCGTTCAACCCGGTGCTGCTGGCGGCGATGGGCGACGTCGAGCCCCAGGATTCCGGGCTCGCCTCCGGGATCGTCAATACCTCGTTCATGATGGGCGGCGCGCTTGGACTCGCGGTCCTGGCCAGCCTCGCCGCGTCGCGCACGAGCCACCTGCTCGCCTCCGGCCACAGCCATGCCGGTGCGCTCGACGGCGGCTACCAGGTTGCATTCCTGGTCGGCGCCCTTTTCGCCGTGATCGCCGCCACGCTCGCCGCTGTCCTATTGCGTGAGAAGTCCGCTGCACCGGCCACAGAGATGCCGTCCGCGTCTGTTCAGGAACCGGCATTCGCGGACGCCTGCGGCTAGGACGAAACCTGTAGGGACTGACATACCCCGCCGGCGACACACGCGCCGCCCCCTCCCCTAAGGCGTGAACTTGACCGTGATCACGTCGCCGTCGGCGATCACGTAGTCGCGTCCCTCGAGGCGCAGCGTGCCTCGGTCGCGAGCGCCGGCGTAGCCGCCGGCGTCGACCAGCGCCTGCCAGCCCACGACTTCGGCCCGGACGAAGCCGCGCTGGATGTCCGAGTGGATCAGACCGGCCGCGTCCCAAGCCGAGCCGCCCCGGCGCAGGTGCCAGGACTGGGCCGGCTTGTCCTCGCCGGCGGTGAAGAAGGCGACCAGCTCGAGGAGCGAAAACGCTCCCCGGATGACGGTCTGCAGCCCGGATTCCGCGAGCCCGAGGTCCGCGCGCATCATCGCGGCGTCCTCCGCCGAGAGCTCACCGAGCTCCGACTCGAGCCGGGCGGACACAGCGACCACGACCGCGCCCTGGGCGGCCGCGTACTCGACGACCGCCGCCGGCGGCTCGTCGGTCCCCTCCTCAACGTTGGTCACGAAAAGCACCGGCTTCGCGCTGAGCGGCTGCAGCAGCGTCACCGCATCGAGGGCGTCGGCGGGCGGCGGCACGGTTCGCGCCGGCCGGCCCGCCTGGAGCGCCTCGATCACGCGGCGCAGCCACTCGGCCTCGCCGATCGCGTGGCGGTCGCCGCTCTTGGCGATCTTGGCCACGCGTTCGAGCCGGCGCTCGGCCTGCTCGAGGTCGGCGTAGATCAGCTCGGTCTCGATCGTCTCGATGTCGGCCAGCGGGTCGACCCGTCCCTCGGGATGGACCACTCCCGGGTCCTCGTGCGTGCGCACGACGTGCACGATCGCGTCGGTCTCACGGATGTTGGCCAGGAACTTGTTGCCCAGACCCTCGCCGCGGTGCGCGCCGGCGACCAGGCCGGCGATGTCGTGGAACGCGATCGTGTCCAGCACCACTTTGGAGGAGCGGATCGTCTCCGCGACGGCTTCAAGGCGCCCGTCGGCGACCGGGACGATCGCCACGTTCGGCTCGATCGTCGTGAACGGGTAGTTCGCCGCGTCGGCAGCGACGCCGGTCAGCGCCGTGAACAGCGAGGACTTGCCGGCGTTCGGCATCCCGACGATCCCGACCTTCATCGGCATCAGCCCGCCTCCGGCCAGAGCTCGGCGATCGCGGTCCCAAGCAGCGCTCCGGCAACGACGTCGCTGGGGTAGTGCACGCCGAGATAGGTGCGGCTGAGGGCAAAGCCCGTGGCCAGCGTGTAGAGCGCCGCGCGGGAAACCAGCCCGCCGTAGGCGGCCGCCGCCGCGAACGAGGTCGTCGCGTGCGCGCTCGGGAACGAGAGACGGGACACCGTCGGGGTCAGCGGCGGCAGGTCGGGCAGCCGCGGGCGCGGGCGGCGAATCACGAACTTGACCGCGGTGTTGAGCGCATACGCCGTGGCCACGATGCGGGCGCCGCGCAACCAGTCGCGACGGCGCTCGCCGGCGCCGTCGCGCAGCGCGCCTCCGAGACCGAGCGCCAACCAGCACGCGGCGTGCTCGCCGGTGCGCGAGTAGGCCGAGATCACTCGCTCGGCCGAGGGCGAGTGGCCCCGGGTGCGGGCCAACACCAGCAGACGGCGATCGAGTGCTTGCGGTGACACGGCCCGGGACTGTACGGGGGCGCGAGCGCGCGGGAACCCACGCGGCGCGGACCGGCGTCCGCGCGACTCGGGGCCGCGCGACCGCCGGTGAGTACCTCCAGCTCCCTACGGAGCGCCTACCTAGCTCGTGCTCACGCCGGCTCGCCGGGCGTAGCGCTCGGGCGAGTCGTCGTCGCAGACTTCAAAGAACCCGCCGACCACGTCCAGCAGCTGCTCGATCCCGTCCGCCGCGAACAGGATCGGCTGATACTTGGTGATGTCGTACTCGAGCGTGCCCATCGCGGCGACGTCGAGCGGGCGGATCTCGGCGCCGCGGAACTCCTCGATTTCCCCGAAGGAAGAAAGCAGGCCCGCGCCGTAGGCGCGCAGCTCGCCCTGCTCGAGCACCACGCCGAACTCGATCGAGAACCAGAACACGGTGGCGAAGAAATCTCGCCCCTCCTTGGTCTCGAGTCGCCGCGCGGCGCGGCCGGCGAGCCGGTTGAGCTCCGCGAGCTGCGGGTCGGCGAGCGTGCCGCCGTGACCGATCACCTCGTGGATCAGGTCGGGCTCCGGCGTGTACAGCGGCAGCCCGTGATGGCGGATGTACTGGGTCGAGTGGAAGATGCCGTCGGCCAGCGAGCCGTAGAAGTCGTCGAACCCGACCAGCCCCGGGGCGGGGTGATACTCGAATCCGGTCAGCGGACGGAGATGCTCGCCGACCTGGTCGAGCTCGGGGATGTGATCGGCCGGCAGCGCCAGGCGCCGCATCGCCTCGATGTACTCGATGCAGGCCAGCCGCTCGTGCTTAGCGGCGAGCTCGCGGCACACCGTCCGCCATACCTCCTGCTCCTGCTCCACGTAGTCGACGCGCGGGATCGGCATCCCCGGCTTCCAGCCCACCGACAGCGACGCGATGTGGTTGCGGCGCTCGCGGTACTCGGGATCGCCGACGCCGGGATGGTCGTCGGCCAGGTGGACCGTGACCGAGCCGTCGGCGTTCGTCGTGACCGGCGCGTAGAGCTGGCCTTCCTCAAACACTTGCCGTCACCGGCCTTCCGGCATCATCGGCCCACGACAGGGCGTAGCTGCCGTCATCGATCTCGCGACACAGGGGCGTCAGCTTGAGAGGCTTGAACGTGTCGCACATGACCGCGAGCTCGTTGGTGAAGGTCGTGCCGATCGACTTCTCGGCCAGTCCGGGCTGCGGCCCGTGAGGCAGGCCCGATGGATGCAGCGTGATCGTCCCGACGTCGACCCCGCGCCGCGATCCGAACTCCCCGGAGACGTAATAGATCATCTCCTCGGACTGGAGGTTCGAGTGGTTGTAGGGGATCGGCACGGCATCCGCTTGCCAGTCGAGCATACGCGGACAGAACGAGCAGATGACGAAGTTCGGGCCCTGGAACGTCTGGTGTACTGGAGGCGGCATGTGCACGCGTCCGGTGATCGGCTCGAAGTCGTCGATGTTGAACGTATACGGATAGACGTAGCCGTCCCAGCCGACGACGTCGAGCGGGTGGTAATCGAGCTTGTAGCGCTGGTATCCCCGCCTGACCCGGACCACCAGCTCGTACTCGCCTCCCTCGCGGTGCGTGACCAGCTCGGGCGGCGCGTGGAAGTCGCGGTGCGAGTACGGAGCGTGCTCGAGCAGCTGGCCGTAGCGGTTGCGGTACCGGTTCGGCGTCTCGATCTCCCCGGGGGTGTGGAAGGTCAGCCACAGCTGATCGCCGCTGGGCTGGAAGCGGTAGGTCGTGCCGCGTGGGATGACGACGTAGTCGTGCTGCCGGTAGGGGAGGGTGCCGAACGATGTCTCGAGCTCGCCTGAGCCCTCCTGGACGAAGATCACCTCGTCGCCCTCGCCGTTGCGGAAGAAGTAATCCTGCTCCTCACGGGGACGGCACAGTGCGATCTCGACGTCGTCGTTGTACATCAGCAGGCGCCGGCCGAGGATCGGATCGCCCTCGGAGGCGATCCCGGCGGTGTCGAAGCGGTGGTGGGTGTGCGCGTCCGGCACCCACTCCGTCCGCTCGATCGCGGTGAACGAGCCGACCTCGGTGATCCGGCACGGGGTCTGGAGGTGGTACAGGATCGATTCGTTGCCCGAGAAGCCCTCGAAGCCCATCACCTCCTCGGTCAGCAGCGTTCCGTTCTCGCGAAACGCCGTGTGACGCTTGGCCGGGACGCGGCCGCGGAGCTCGTAGCGCATGTCAGCGCCCGCTCCGCATGTCAGCGCCCGCTCCGGATGCTCGCGCCGGGCGCCGCATCAGAGGTTCCCGCGTCGGTCCTGCTCGCGCTCGAGCGCCTCGAACAGCGCCTTGAAGTTGCCCTCGCCGAAGCCCCGGGCGCCGTGGCGCTCGATCAGCTCGAAGAACACCGTCGGCCGGTCGCCGACAGCCTTGGTGAAGATCTGGAGCAGGTAGCCCTCGTCGTCGCGGTCGATCAGGATTCCGAGCCGCTGGAGGTCTGCCACGTCCTCCTCGATCTCTCCGATCCGTCCGGGGACGTCGGCGTAATAGGACTCGGGGATCGGCAGGAATTCGACTCCGCGTTCGCCGAGCTCGGTCACCGCATGGACGATGTCAGTCGTCGAGACGGCGATGTGCTGCACGCCGGCGCCGTCGTAGAAGTCGAGGTACTCCTCGATCTGTGACTTGCGCTTGCCCTGGGCCGGTTCGTTGATCGGGAACTTGATCCGCCCCGAGCCGTCGGTCACCACCTTGGACATCAGTGCCGAGTATTCGGTCGAGATCGCCTCGTCGGAGAAGTGGATCAGCTCGGTCATCCCGAACACCCGCTCGTAGTAGCCGACCCACTCCTGCATGTGTCCCAGCCCGACGTTCCCGACCACGTGGTCGATTCCGAACAGCAGCCCGTCGCGACCGCCCGGCGCCGTGCCGCGCCGTTCGAAGCCGGGCAGGAAGGCGCCCGAGTAGCCACCGCGCTCGACGAACAGGTGGCGAGTTTCGCCGTAGGTCTCGACCGATGCCAGGCGGACGGCGCCGTCCTCGTCGCTGAGCTCGTAAGGGGTCTCGAGCCCGCGTGCGCCGTGGGCGACGGCATGCTCGTAGGCGGCCGCCGCATCGGGCACGCTCAGCGCGATGCAGTGCACGCCGTCGCCGTGTCGCTTGTGATGCGCGGCGATCTCGTTCTCACCGGTCAGCGTCCCCGTCAGGACGATTCGGATCCGGCCCTGCTCGAGCACGTGAGAGACGCGGTCGCGACTGCCGGTCTCGAGCCCGCGATAGGCAGTCTCGGTAAAGCCGTATGCGCGGGTGTAGTAGTACGCCGCCTGGACCGCGTTGCCGACGAACAGCTCGAGGTGGTCGATCCCGTGCACCGGCATCACGTCGTTGGCCGTAGGGGCAGGGGATGTCAGCTGGTCAATCGCCATGCTATGCAATGATCCGCTGCTTGAAGCGCCAATTCAAGCCCGGTACGTTGCGTTTCAGGCTCAAAGCTGGGCCCAATGGACGAAACTGACCGAACAATCGTTGCGCTGCTACGAGAGAACGCTCGCCGCTCCTACCAGGACATCGGCGGCGTCGTCCATCTCTCCGCTCCGGCCGTCAAGCGCCGCGTCGATCGGCTCGAGCGCGATGGGGTGCTGCTCGGCTACACGGCGATCGTCGATCCGCAGGCGTTCGGCTGGCACGCGGAGGCGTTCGTCGACCTCTACTGCGAGGGCGGGATGCCGGCGGCGGCGATCAAGCACGCCGTCGAGCGGGAGTCCGGGGTGGTCTCGGCCCACACCGTCGCGGGCGAGGCGAGCGCGCTCCTGCACGTTCGCGCCCACGACACCAAGGATCTCGAGCTGGCTCTCGAGCGGATCCGCGCCACCGAGGGGATCACCCGCACCGTGACCGAGGTCGTCCTCTCTACGCTGTTCGAGCGATGAGACGACCGTATCCGGACGGGCGCCCGCCCTCGGTCAGGGACTTCATGGCCTTCGAGGAGCACATCCGCAACGCCCGCGCCAACCGCGGGCGCGACGTGCCCGAGGCCTGGTATCAGGTCCCGGTGTTCTACTTCTCCAATCCGGAGGCGATCTACCACGACGGCGAGGAGGTCCCGAAGCCGGCCGACACCGCCGCGCTCGACTACGAGCTCGAGCTGGCCTGCGTGATCGGCGCCGACGGGCGGCCCGAGGGGTTCACGATCATGAACGACTTCTCGGCCCGCGACCTGCAGGCGCTCGAGATGCAGGTCGGCCTCGGCCCGGCCAAGGGCAAGGACTTCGCGACCGCTCTCGGACCGGTGCTCGTCTCGCCCGACGAGCTGCCGGGCGACCTCGACATGCGGGCGATCGCGCGCGTCAATGGCGAGGTCCGCACCGACTCGCGGACCGGGTCGATGCACTACTCGTGGGAGACGCTGATCGAGGCGGCGGCGCGGAACACGCCCGGACTGCTCCCGGGCGACGTGATCGGCTCGGGCACCGTCGGGCGAGGCTGCATCCTCGAGCACGGCGACGAGCGCTGGCTGGCCCCCGGCGACGAGGTCGAGCTCGAGATCGAAGGGATCGGCGTGTTGCGAAACACGATCGTCGATGCGGCGCCGTGAGCTCAGGGCAGTTCTGATTGCGCTGCTGGCGGTCGCCGCGGCGGGCTGTGGCAGCGCCGCGAGCGTACAACTGAGCGCCCCGAGCCACCGGGCACACGCAGTCTGGACGAAGTACCTCCATGTCCGGCGTCCGCTCGATCTCGCCGGTCCGCGTCCGGGCGGCTCGTTCGTTCTGGCCGCCGACGGCCGGCTGTGGCAGCTCCTCCCCTC